>JAOLZA010000012.1 GCA_028343615.1 Verrucomicrobiota bacterium | reverse complement strand
CGTTTGGGGAGTTTGAGTCCGGTTTCTTCCTCGGACTCGTTGGCGGCGCTGGCGAGGGTGGTGCGTTTGCGTTTTTGAGTGGGGCCGGCGAGGATGCCGTCTTCGGAACTGGTCGCGCGGAGTTTTGTGCCAAAGAAGCCGGTGCGTCTTTGGAAGACTTCGAGCAAAAATAAAACCAACGCTGCGAGCACCAGCCAAACGGCAAGCGGCAGGTGGCGCGGTTGGCGCGGTAGGGTGTCCCAAATATCTGCCAGCGCGAGGCGGGCTTGTCCATTGGAGGTGCGGCTGAGACCGGCCAGCGCGAGGCGGCCTCGGTTGGGGCGGTCGGGCGCAAACTCCGGCGAATACGGCAGGCAAACGGGCGCAAGCGTTTGCACGAGGTTTTGGCCGAAGTTCACGCTGCTCAGTAATGTCTCGCCACCTTGCAGGGGCAGGGTGGCTTCAAGCAGGTCGGCAGTTTTCCAGTTAAGATGGCCAGTCGTTTTACGCGGTGCTTCACCGGGCAAACCACGCAATGTGGTGAGCTTGGGGCGTTTGGTAATTCGCTCTGCGCGGGCGGGATCCAAGTGCAGTTGCACAACACAAACGCCATCGCGCACTTCCTGCGTGAGCAGCATGTTGTCCGGCAATTCCGCCGGACGCCCTGCCGCCCAGCGCGCGAGCGTCGCATAAAAATCGCCGGCGTCCTTCCATTTCGCGAAGTCGCCCGCGTAGGTACCATCCGCTTCGCCGGTGAAACACACCACGCGTCCCGCGCCCACTTGCCACCACGCCACACCGGGTGCGGTGTATTCGTCCTGCGTCATCATTCCAACACTGGCGCGTTTGCGGGCGTACGTGAGATTGTAGCCGCCCAACGCCGGTGGTGCCCATTGCCCTTGCGCGCCGAGCGTGCTGAAGTCCGTGAGGATTTTTACGGCGGTTGCTTCCTTGATGAAGGTGTTGCGCGCCACGGCAAAGGTGTCCTGCGCGAAGATGCGCGGAATTTCCGTGGGTCGGTCGGTGAAATAAACATTCCCTTCACCAAGCTTGGCAATGTCCTTCAATAAATCTGCGTCCACATCCTTATCCGTGCCGAGGCCGATGACACTGATGGTGATGCCGGCTTCGCGCATTTTCCCGACGAGGTCTTTGTAATTACCCGGCTCCTCGGAATCCTGCGCGTCGGAAAACAAAATGATATGCTTATTCACCGCCTTGGCGCGCTGCAGCATTTTGGCCGCCGCCTCCAGCGCGACGTACACATAAATGCCGCCACCGCCCGGTTGGATGCTCAGGATTTTCCGGCGGAAAAAGGGCGTTTGGTTTTTCTCGGCAGTGTCCAGCCGTAATTCGGTGTTGGGCGCGCTATCCACAGCGATAACGCCGAACTCATCCGTGGGCGAAAGCAAATCCAACACCTGCGCTGCGCCGAGGTTGGCGAGGTCCATTTTGGTTTTACCGCCGCTTACGCTCATTCCCATTGAGCCGGAACGATCCATTACCACCACGATAGCCGTCTGTAGTTTTCGGATTTCATTCCGCCTTTCCAGTGTCACCGGCAGGATGGGTTCGATAGGCGATTGATAGTAGCCGCCGGGCGCGTAGGATTTTTCGCCACCGGTCATCATCATTCCCGAACCGGTTTCGCGCACCCAATCGCGCAGTGCCTCCATCCCGTCGAGGCCGAGGTCGCCGGCCATTACGTTTTCCAAAATAACCGCTGACCAGCGCGATAAATCTTCGAGGCTCCAATTGCACTGCGCCGGCGTGCGCGCGACGAGGGTGGTGCCGCCTTGCACGAGCAATCGCGCCAAGCCGCTTTGTGCGCCGAAGTTGGAAACCAACAACAACGGCTTGCGCCCGCGCACGCCCACCAACGCGCGGGCCGTGTTGTTTTCCGGAATAGCATCGGTGGCATCAGTGGCCATGGCGCGGATGTTTAGCGAGTACGCCGCCGTGCCCGACAGCGAAGGCCGGTCGCGAAAAAGCAGGCGCGAGAGACCCATCGGCACTTCGCGTTTTCCCGAGGCGATGATCGTATCGTGTCGGCGCAATTCATACTCGATTTCCTGTGCGCGTGGCGAATTCACCCATCCAGAAATCATAAACGCCTGCCCCGGGAGGACATCGCCCGGCGCCTGCAAACTACTGATGGCGAGGTCTTCGCTGCGCGTGCGGCTTATCCAGCGGTGGTCAATCGCAATGCCGCGCCCCGCCGCGCGCGCTGCGATTGCCCCTGGGTCACGGCCTGTCCAGTGTCCATCCGACAACACCAGAATTCGCCCGCCCTTACCTGGCGGAATCAACGCCAGCGAGCGGTCCAATGCGTGCGCGAGGCGCGAGTGTTGGTCGTCCACTTTGCCGGAAAATTCATCAAGCCCATCGGAGCCCGGCGCGCGTTCGATGCCCGCTTCGCGCCCAAAACTCACTATCGCTAAGCGGTCGCCTTCGCTCATCTCACTGTGCAGTTGTTTGATGGCCTCGAGTTGATCCGTCCCGCCACGCGTGGGCATCGACGCGCTGCGATCGGCCACCACCACCAAAACACCATGGCGATCAGGCAGCCGCACCGCCGGTTGTGCCATCGCCAGCACCAACAGGCCGAGTGTGATGGCGCGTACAATGTTCAACCCGCGCCCGGGAAGTGGCCACGTCACCAGCGCGGCGCCAAGTGGCACGAGCAGCAACAACCAAATTGGACTCATCAACGTCATCTGTCGTGTTTAAGTGCGCCCCCTTTGGCGTGCAATCATCCACAAATGCGCTAACGCACCGGCTAGGGCCAACAGAATTAAATAAGGCAAAACTGAAGCGTATTCGTAGCGCACCTCTTCTTCTGTGCCCCAAGCACCCCACTTGTCGGTGATCGCAGCCGAGAGATTAGATTCTGCGCCCGCGAGGAAATTGACCGCAAATGATTCACGCAGCCGATTCGTTTGTGCACCGGAAAACACCGTGTACACGCCCGATTGCTTGACCGGCAGAAGGATTTCACCGCTGGGCGTGTCGAGTTGCTGTTCTGTTTTATCAGGAAACGTGAGCGTCGCGGTTTTACCCCGCGGGCGGTAGGGCACTTCCGCGCCGAGGCGCAGATTGTTTTCCGGCAAACCCGGCTGCGCGCGCGCGCGCCAGTGGAGTAAATTCCAAAATAGCGCGGGCCATTGCGGGGTGTCCTGCACGGTGGACTGTGTGGGAGCGAAGTGCAGCGTCACTTGTTCACGCTCGCGGCGGTCGGAGCG
The DNA here is from genome assembly GCA_028343615.1 of Verrucomicrobiota bacterium. Lineage (GTDB taxonomy): Bacteria > Verrucomicrobiota > Verrucomicrobiia > Limisphaerales > UBA1100 > JACNJL01. The sequence goes on along the minus strand of JAOLZA010000012.1, from coordinate 47,840 downwards.
GGTGGTGACCAACGGCACGTTGCCGGCAGTGATGATGGGCAAATGCCCGGGCGCATTGGTGGCGGTGGCATTGGCACCCCACACGATGCCCGGCAGCGTGAGGCCGTGCGTGAGTGGATGGGTGGTGTCCATCACAAACGGGCCGGTGAAACGTTCGGCTTTTTCGGGCACAGGCACAAAGTGCAGGCCCCAGGCCTCGCGCCCGGCGGGCAGGGTGTCGCTTTGGTGGATAACCAGTTCTGGTGGTTGATTTGTCGGCGCGCGCAGGCCAGTGGCGGCAAGGGTTTCGGTGATGAGTTGCGCAAGGTTGGTGTCGGTCACAGACATTTGCACACGCACCAGCCGTCGGCGCGGGCGCACCAAAGCGGCACGGTTGTCGCCCATTAACGCGTCGTCACCCAGCTCTGCGCGCAGCGTGCCCATCGTGGCAGGCACGGGCAAGGTGACACGGTGGGTACGATTGGTTTCCAAGAGTAATCGCTTTTCATAAACGACCTGTTGGCCGGCAGTGACGCGCAATGTATTGGTGGCGGCGCTGGCGGAAAGGTTGGCGACTTCAAAAAGGCAACGATCGCCCGCGGCGTGCGGTGTGCGGGCGGCGTTGACGAAGGCGAAATTAACACGGGGTTTACCAACGGCTTCCCAGCGGATGCGGCCGGGCGGGAGATCGGTTTCGGCGGGGGCGTGGTCGGTAAGCACGAGCACATCGGCATCACCTTTGCGGAGATTGCGCGCGAGGGCCAGCGCGGCATCGAGATCGGCGGCGTTGGCGCTGCAAGTCCAGAGCGAGATTTGGTCTTTGAGTTGATTCGGATGCGGCACGGTGTCGCCGAGCAAGCGCGGGCCCGCGCCGGCGGCGATAAGTTGATAGCTTGCAAAATCGCGTTCGGCCAAAATTTCATTTAACAATTTCAGCGCTTCATCGCGCGGTTGTTGGCCGGCAGGGCCGGCGCTCATCGAAAGGGAATCGTCGAGCACTACAATCAGCGGTCGGGTGGTGTGCGGCAATTGCCAGCGCGGTCCCAGCGCAGCGAAGACGAGCAGGGCAAGGATGAGTAACTCAATAAAAAAGATGGGCGGAAACTTGGGCGTCTCAAGGCGGCGGCCGCCTTCGGGCGATTCCTTTTGCATTTGCCATAGCAACAAACTGGAAACCGGCAGTTTGCGAAAACGATACCGCAAAAAATAAATCGCCGCCAACAAAGGCAAGCTGATGACTGCGAGCCACGCGAGGGGATAAGTGATCGTCGGCATCAGGCGGGCTCCAGCAGTTGGATTTCCTCCAGCGCGGACAGCGACTGGCCGAGGTCTTCGGCGATGAGGGTGGTGAGTTGCGCGCCAGTTTGTTTGCAGGCGTTGTGCCAGCTTTGTTGCAGGCTACGGAGCGTGTCGCGGTAGGTTTGGCGGATGCTGGCGTCGATATAAATGGAAAGTGTTTCGCCGGTTTCGTGATCCTGCAATTGCATATTGCCCGGCTCGGGTGCGGTGGCATCTGTGCGTGCGAGCAATTGTATGACGTGTAAACTGGCCGCGCCCTCGGAGAGCTTGCGCAGCGTGGGCAGCGGATCACCGGACCACAGGAGATCGCTGATGATCACCCGCATCCCTTGACGGCGCAGGCGCGGGGGCAGCAATCCGTGGGCTTCCTCAAATGAACGCGCGCCGCCCATCGGCAGCTCGCCCCATGCACCGGGTGGTTGGGTGTCGTTGCGGACACGTTCGAAGCCTTCGCCGGTCATCCACAGCGCCTGCGAGCAACGCGCGTTGGCGGCCGCGGTGGCGAGCAGCGCGGCGAGTTGATGCAGCGCTGCGGGCTTATCGGTGTCAGGCAAATTCATCGAGGCCGATGTATCAAGAATGAGGTCAAGATGCGGCTGCACTTCCTCACGATGCAGTTTGACGATGAGTTGATTGCTGCGGGCGTATGCGTTCCAGTCAATATGGCGGAGGTCATCGCCAGGTTGGTATTCGCGGTAATCCTGAAAATCCACCGAACTACCCGCGCGGTGGCCGAGGCGTTCGCCGCGCACTCCGCTCATCGGCGAGTTAGGCAGGCACAGCGCGTAACGCAGTCCCACCTGTTCGCCGTCAATCAAGCTTTGGCGGAGTGGGGCCTTCATGAGTTGCAGATGGCGTGACTGTTACAGATGCTGTATGTGCCACAGGAGTCTTCGGTCGTTCGTAGGGTTTGAAATCCTTGAGGCGCCTGAAAATCCATTTTGCATTCAACGCCAGAGCCCCCACCGTCAGCACCAACGCGGCAATTAGGTGGGCCCATACACTCTTCTCATCCCCATCGGCGATGGCATAGAGAGAATTGAGCATGATACCGGGGATCGTTGTGTCCTCAAGAAAATCCTGGGTGAACAGATAGTAAATCACAAAAGTGGCGCAATACGGAATTACGATACTCACCAAAAAAAACAACCGCGGCCACATTGGGCTGCGCGTTGGCATCCATGTACGATGGATCCACAGTGACATTAGCGCATGCGCGATGATGTACAATCCCAGCATTAAGAAGCCGGTACGAAATTCAATCCTATCATGTATGCCCGAGGAACTTCCCGTGAGCATGGGCCATGCTTCCAAGCCAGCGGATATTAGCTGTACTCCTCCAAAACTGAACACAATACTCAGTTTTAACCCACTGAATGCGCCGTTGAAAAATAAAAATGCCACCGCCCGGCGAAGGGGGTTACGCGGGATATCACGACGCACTCGCACGCTGAGGTGATCCTCCTGTCCGATGGCGTAAAAAACCCCCAGTGCCCCCAGCAGCCCGCAGAAGATTCCAAATCCATAGCCAAATATTTTCCAGTCATCTTCTGCCAAAGCCCACACGCCTAACTCCAGCCCGACTACTGCCCACATCACCGCGCAATACACGCGTAGCGGAAACTCGCGATTGGCAGTCCGCGGGGTGATAAATGAAACACACAGGAAAAACAGCAATCCGCCCGCAAGGCCAATATTCAGTAGTATGGTAAGGATGATGGGTAGGGCCTCCGCCAAGAATCGGCCACCCGAAAGAGCTCCGCCAAATCCGGCAATCACTGCTGTGCCGAGAACCGCAGCCATGGAATAAAATATCAATGGCAACCCAACAAACAATGCGATGAGGATTTTGAAAATGAAATGGATCCTCATTGAAGCCAGCATCATTGCCGCCAGTAGAAGTAGGCAGTTTAGTACGTACAGGTAGCCCACTGTCAGCAAGATGGTGGGTAGATCAATGCCGCGCAGCAAATAGCTGAACACCATGAAGGGCAGCGCCGCCGTGAAGAAGATCCCCACCAAGGCTGCCCCGCTGAGGAATTTGCCGGCGATGATGCGCGCAGGGCTCATGGTAGTGATGTAGAGCAAATCCGCGCTAGTGCTAGCGCGCTCGGCGATGGACCGGATGCCTACGTAAATGGGCAGGAAAATAAAGGTGACCGCCATCATCACGCCTGCGACGGAGGCGAAAAGCTGCGCGCCGAGGTAATTGCCGCGTCCGGCCATTTCGTCGCTTAGCAAAAAGGCCAGGCAAACCATGAAGAAAATGGCCATCATCAATAGTACCGCGCCGGTGACCGACCAGTTGCGCGCGGCTTGGCGGAGGTCTTTCACCAACACCGCGTTGAGCTCGATGCTCCGCAGCCATGCGAAGCGCACGGGGGTGGGTTTTACTGCCTCGCTCATTGCACTCCTCCTTCCGTGACATTCATGAAGATGTCCTCGAGGTTCGCTTTGGTTTGGCGGAATTCAATCACACGATGGCCGTTGCCGATGAGGGTGTTAAGTACGCCAAAGGCTTCATCCTCACCGCCTTCTACTTCGAAATGCAACTCGGCACCTGCCACGCGCGGGTTTTCCACATGGGCGGTTTGCAATAGCTCGCGCAGCAAATCCTGCGGCTCGCCCAACACGCGCAGAGCGTAGGTGCGGCGCGGCGTGCGCTTGGCCATCACGTCATCGATGTTGCCGCTTTCCAACAGCTTGCCTTGCTCGATGATGATCACGCCATCGCAAATCTCCGTAAGCTCGGTGAGAATGTGCGAGCTGATGAGGATGGCTTTGCCCTGTTTGGCGAGGAGGGTGAGCAGTTCGCGCAACTCCACCCGCGCGCGGGGATCTAATCCGGCGGCGGGTTCGTCGAGGATGAGTACTTGCGGGTCGGCCACCAACGCACGCCCGAGGCTGACGCGTTGTTTCATGCCTTTGGACAACGAGCGCAGCGTCTTCTCGCGAATGCCCGCTACGTTGGTGAATTCCTCTACGCTGGCCACGGCGTCTGTGCGTTGGCTGCCGCGCAGTCCGTAGGCGCGTGCGAAAAAATCGAGGTACTCGTGTACCGTGGTGTCCCAGTAAGGCTTCAGTTCATCGGGGACAAAGCCGATGAGGTGGCGCGCCTTTTCCGGATACTCGACTACCGAGAGATCGTCCATAAACACATCACCGGTGTTAGGCTCATCAAGTGTGGCCATAATGCGCATGGTGGTGGTTTTACCCGCGCCATTGGGGCCGACGAAGGCATAGATTTGGCCGGACTCAAACTCAAAGGAAACGGAGTTTACCGCGATTGTTTTGCCAAACTCGCGCCGCAGATTTTGCACGCGAATCTTCACGGGCCGGCCTCCGCTTTTGTGAGCACGCCCAGCACCACCGCGTGTGTCTTGAGCTGCCCGCGGCCGATGGGATTTTCCATAAAGGGTGAGTCATCCAGCCGCGCGAGGTAGGTGCTCGGCGTGAGATTTTTCAGGTACTCACTTTCCGGGGTGTTCTTGTCGGTAGACAACAAGAGATTCGTGTTCAAATAATCGATGACCGTTTGTTTGCCCGCGACACGCTGGAGTTTGGCGCGTTGCCCGGCACGGAGGCGGGTGGCTTCAAAAATGTTTCCCTGTGCATCCGCCAAGCACAAGTAGGTGATATCCGTACCGAGGCTGTTCACCACTGTGGGCGTGCTACTTTCCCATGTGACACTGAGGCGTTCCTTGCGCGACTCACTTTTTCTTACAGTAAAATGTGCTGGTACGCGCGATGCTATCCATTTCCCGGTAAAGAGTTGCCCTTTCGTCCAGTCTATTCCGCGATTACTGCCGGAATCCTGACCGCGGGAGCTGAGCAACGGAGTCACCTCTGTGTGTGCGGAGAATTCCAGGTTCCCCGGGGCTACCGGCGCGTAAATGCCCAGCGCGCCCACGGTGGTGGCTTGCTGGGTTTGTTGATCGAGAATCGTGATGACATCGCGACGCACCGTGGGCGTGAAGCCCTCGTTGAGCAGCGCTGTGGCAAACACCACTGCACTGGTGAGTATTGATATTGCCGGGAGAGTCCACAAAAACCACGTCCGCCGCTTAAGCTTGTGCAGTAACACCAAATTCACCGGTCCCGCCAGCACCACAAACCCAATTAAAATCACAATCATCAATCGCACCGGCACGCCGGAGTCTTCCACGATGGGAAAGTAATCGTCGAAGCTGCCCGAAAACCGAGCGCCGGCCATCACGGATGCCAGCGCTGGCATCCTGACTTGTTCGTTGGAACCGAGATTTTCAGTTGCCTCTAACATGCTCCGATTATTTCTTCTTTCGTTGCCCGTAGGATCCAGCACTCGGATCAGTCCCCACCCTAGAGCATGCACGGAACTCGCGGTTGTGGAGGGATTCGGTGCTGGCCGGTTTCCAGACTGCCATTGTTCCTCATTCATCATTGGAAAGTCGTTTATTCTTCCAGAGGATTTGGAGTGGCTAATGGTGTTTACTTTTTCTAACAGAGCGCTTGCCGACTGCTGCCGGGCGGCCAGTTGGGTGATGTTCAGCTTTCGGGTGTCCGGCGGCAAAGTGATGGATCCCAGTACGAACAGCCGTCCACCCGCGCGCACGTATTGCACGATGGCCATTCGGACCTCAGTCGGAGCTACGTTCCATTCATTCGCGCGCATCACCACCACGTCAAACCCGCTATACGCTAGCCAATGGCGGGCCCACTGGGTGATGAGTCCTTCGGCGATGTTCACCTCGTATGTCGGATTCCGGGCAAACTTGCCGTTCCACGAACGACTGGCCAGCACCACCGCCGGCTGGTGGATACTCAGATTGGCGCGGCTGTCTACATGGCTGCCAAAGGCATTATCCAGCCGCCGCCTTTCTCCATCCACGATGATAAATGCGCTGTTGTCAAAAGAGTCGATGGAAAGGGGCGGTTGGTATAGCGAAACCACTTTGCGGCTATTTGGGCCGAGTGTCACGGTGCGGCGCAGATCTGTGATGTTGGATCCGTTGTATTGACCTCCTGCCGGAAATTGAATCGATACTTTGCGTTTTTTCCCGGAGAGATTCTCCAGCTCAAATTGGTGCACTGCGTAGCCGTGAGAACGTTTCGCGTCGGCGAGGGTACGTGTGCGGACGTGCACGTTTTTGAACGTCAATTCCCCAGCCAACATGCTGAAGGTCAGCAGTAGTGTGACATACGTAGTTTGCCAAAAATGGCTCATCCGGTGGGTTGCAGGGAAACGTCCTCAGGCAAATGCAGGCCGGTGTCATCCAGAGATTCCAACAGTTGATCTAATACGCCGTGTGCGTCCATGCGGTCGAAGCGGGCCTGATAGTTTAAAATAAGCCGATGATTCAACACCGGCCGTGCGATGGCACGCACATCCTCAAAGCCCACCGTGGGGCGGCCATCGACCAACGCGTGCGCCCGCGCCGCCTCGGCCATGGCGATGGCGGCCCGCGGAGAGGCGCCGTACTGCACGTAGCGCGTCACCGGCTCCGGCGCCTCGGCGTTGTCCGGATGAGTGGCTGACACCAGCCGCGCGATGTAGCTCGCCACTGGCTTGGGTAGGAAAATGTTTTCCATGACGGTGAATAGATATTTGAGGTCATCCGCATCGAGCTGCCACTCCGGTGCGGGTACATCGCCGCGGCGGCGGCCGGTGATGATGTTTTGCAACACCGGCGCATCTACCGCATCGAACATCACGCGAAAAAGAAACCGGTCCAGTTGCGCCTCAGGCAGGGGGTAGGTGCCCTCCATCTCGATGGGGTTTTGGCTGGCGAGCACGAAGAACGGATCGGGCAGCGGCCGCGTTTGGCCGCGCAAAGTGACCGAGTGTTCCTGCATCGTTTCGAGCATCGCACTTTGGGTCTTGGGCGAGGCGCGGTTGATTTCGTCCGCCAACAAAATATTAGTGAACACCGGTCCGGGTTCAAAAATCATTTCGCGTTTACCCGTGTCTGTCTCTTGCAAAATATGCGTGCCCACCACATCGCCTGGCATTAGGTCTGGCGTAAACTGCACGCGGCTGAATTGCAGTTTCATCACGTTGCCGATGGTTTGTACGAGGGCGGTTTTACCTAAGCCGGGAAGGCCTTCAAGCAGGATATGGCCGCGACTGAGTAGGCCAATGAGCACGAGCCGATGCAGCTCCTCGCGGCCGAGTAGGCTGCGATCGAGTTGCTCCAGCACTTGCCGGGTGAGTTCAGTGGCCGGAGTCAGTTCTTCCGGCTTGAGCAGGCGGGTAGTTTCACTCATAGGAATTGTGAGGAAATCTTAACTACACAGGGCGGGCCGTTCACGCAAAAAAGGCGGGGGGATTCATTAATAAAAATAATGAAACTATTGAGTGACTCAATAACACGCGCAAAGCATGTCTCTAGTAACTATTCATCATCACGTTGGAAGAACCGATTCACCGTGCCGCGATGCTGTGGTAGCATTGGTGCTGTCAGTGCGCTGCCGCCGCCGGCTTGGGTGTTTTGCAATGCATTGCGGCCGAGCACGGCTTCGCCGCCGGTGACTTCCGGCGCGCTGGAGGTCACCCCCGCGAGGCGCGCCTGATTGAGGCTTACGCTGGGCGAAAGTTTTTGTTCCTTAAATGCCGCGCCCGCTTCGTCGGTGGGTTGTCCATATTGCGTGGGCCCTGCGCCAGGGCCGCGTTGAACGCCGCCTTTGCCTTGGCCCATTTGTTCAAGAAATTCGCGCAGCTCTTCCTGCCCAAACCCGCCCTTGGCCAGCAGCTCCTTGAGCGCTTCGCCACCGGGTAATTCGCCTTCGCCTTTGAGTTGCTCGGCGAGATTAGGTGGAATGAGATTGTTTTGCGCCAACTTCTGCGCAAGTTTTTGGAGGGCGTCTTTATTTTCGCGCAACGCTTTGAGCAACGGCGCGAGTTGTTTGGGGTCCATCGGTAGGTTCTTTTGGCCGGCTTGTTGGAGTGCCTTTTGAATTTCCGGCGCAAGATTTTCCAACGCTTCTTCATTTAGTAAATCATTCAATAACGCGCCGAGCTCTTTCAATGCTTTCTCCTCGGAATCGGGTGCGGCATCCTTGGGTATTTCATCCACCGCGTTACCCAGTAATTCGGCTTCGGTGAGGGCTGCCATTTTTTCCAGTGCTTCTTGCGCGGCTTGTTCGGCGAGATTTTGATTGGATAACTTGAGGTGATCCAGTGCTTCCCAAGTTTTGGCCGGATTAAAACCGGAGGCATCCTCCTTAAGTCGATCCAGTTCTGAACGTTTCACTTCGGCTTCCTGTTCGGATAGAATATTTTCCTCTTCCAAAACATTCACCTGCTCGCGTGCCTGCTCAATGGTTTGACCAATCTCCAGCGGCGGTTCCGCTAGCAGCTTGGCAAAGCGTGTGGGGACGAGCAGCGTGATTCCCAAAAAAATCAACGCCAGAAATAACCCGCCATATGCGCGCCCGCCGCGCCAACGCAAATTGGGGAGCCGCAAATGGTTTTGCCGTTCCGCCCACGCCTCGGTGTCCACTTCCGCATCGGCCATCACCAAACCGCCGGCTTTATTTTCTTTATCGAACGTAGCGCGGAGTTGTTCGGCATTGGGGCGGCGCTTCAATTCCCGCTGCCACGCCACTCCTAATAATATGGCCAGCGACCCCAAACCATAAGCCCACCAATAAGGCGGCAGACTCGCCGTGAGCCGCACCACCAATGCGAGCACACCCAGCCCCATAAGCCACACACCCATCCAACGCAGTGCGGTGCGGCGGAACATCATTGCGTTCACACGGCGGGAAAATTTATGGAGAGTGAGTTTCGATTGATTCATCGAACAGGAATGAAGATAATCCAGATTTGAATTCTGTCAAGGGATTGAAAAGGTAATTGATTTCACCCGCAAATTGAAATTTCTGGAAAAACCTTTTAAAATATGTGAACAAAAAACGCTGTTGTTACCAAAGAAATCATTTGCGTATCACCAGTTATCGTGGTAATGAATTGTGAACGGGACGTTGTTACCATTAAATTTTAGGTAAAAATAGAGTTGTTACCAAATCATGGCTAGTTTACGTAAGCGACTGAAAAGTGATAACTGGGTTTGCTGCTACGCGACTGCTGATGGACGGCGGACGCAGCGCAGTACGGGCACTACTGACAAAAATGAGGCGATGGCGATTTGTCGTCGTTGGGAAAATGAGGAGTACGCCCTGCGTGGTAACAATGGTGAACCCGTTGAAGGCTTGGCTGTGGCAAATAAGCGCGCGTTGGTGGCGGGCTTGGTGTCGATGGTGGTCGTGATTTTAAGTTTGGTGGGCTACTGGCAATATGATCTTTGGAAGAACGGCCCGGAGTTGTTTGTGGACGTGCCGGAGAGTGAACGACCTGCAACGTTTGCTGAATCCAACTTAGCTAAACGACATCGCTGGGTGAAGCTTTCGCCCGATGCCTTGGAGCGTTTGAATACGTTGGGCGGAAAAATCCGACTGAATCTTTTTGATGACCTGCAGGTGAGCACCGAGGTGGTGGTGCGCCGATTCATCAATGGTGGCGCAGAAACTTCGGTGGGTCGGCTGGATAATGATCCGGATACGCTGATGATGGTGTGCCGGAAAACCGTCCAGCCCGGGAAACTGATGGGCACGGTGGTGGATACCTTCGGCACGCAGTATTTGATTTCGCATGAGATTGATGGCAAACATGTCATCGTGGAGGTGGATCAATCCAAAATTCCAGGCTGCGGTGGTGTCATTGAACTGGAGGAGGCAAAACAACCGGTAAAAACTGCTGCAACGAAAGCGGGGTTACCCGCTACGCAGGTGGCACGTCAGGGCTCGCCCGAGGCGAAGGCGTTGGAACGGTTGGTGAGTGGCTCAGAAGCGCAGGCACTGATTGATCCAAGCGGCCATACTCATCGTGCGGGCGTGACTTGTGGGGATTGTCGGTCGTTTGCTGAATTGAAGAAACAATTCAAAAAGACGGAGCTGCAACGAACCTTAAAAACCGGCACATCGACCCCCACACAAACCCAGGAAGGCTCGTCGACTGAACCGGTGAATACCGGCTCCCATAATTTGCTTAACTCCATGGGCTTCAATAAGCCTTTGTTGGCGGCCATCAATCCCTCCAATCAAAGCTTTGGCCTTTGGGGCCGAGGCGGTTCAGCTCGGCAGTCTGTTGGCCCCACTTCGCCCGGGATTTTGGAGCACATGCGCGGTGGTGACACGGAATACATTGATGTTCTGTTTATTTATACCGACGACCTTTTGCAGTTACAAACGGGTACGACTCCGGAAGAAAAACTTGATAATCTTAAGCTTTCCATCACGCGAACGGTGGAGTTAACCAACACTATTTTTTCTCAATGCCATATTCCACTCGAGGTGCGTACGGCAGATGTCACCTTGGCGCGGTATCGTGCAATGGGCGGAGGTGACAGTATTTTAGCGGGTGCTGGCGGCCCAGGCGGTCCGGCATGGGAGCAAGTGCAGGCACCAGTTCGACCGATATGGGATAACACCATGAACAACAATGCAGGCGGCTGGGAAAAGCACTGGGACAATGGAGCTAAAGTGGGTATCTACAGGCCATTATATACCAATTATAACCCAAGCAAACTAACGCCTCCTGGGGACTTGGGATCTGCCTTGGGGTGGATTGGTGATACGGGTAATAGCCTTATTTATAGTGATCAATACTGGGGTTCGGGAAACATGGCCAGCACACCTCCCGAGCAGGTTCCTTACATTAACCTGCCCAGTACGGCAACATGGACCATTGTGCCTGAATACGATGACAAACAAAGTAAAGCGGACGATAATGCACGGCTTACTTATAGTTCCACTCGTACACCCGAATTAAATACTGGTCCCGTGGAACATCCTGATTCCAGTCATACGCTTGATGATAGTTTTACACCAGGAACACCGACGGGGAGCATGGGGGCCTTTCTTTCTCATGCGGAAGTGCAGCAATACAATGATATTACTGGCCCCGATTCCGGTCCGGTGTTGATTGATATAGGCACGGATAACATTCAATGGATAGGAGGACCGGAGCATGGCTTGGCAACCGGTTCGGTGGTTTATTTTGAATCGTGGGGTACGGCGCCGGATACCGCTGGCGGTAAGTTGCCCAAGTGGAAAGTACACCAGCAGCCGCAGAAGAAGACTAAAGTGAAGGTGGCTGCCGCAGAGGGAGGATCGGATGGCAGCGGCGATGGTGGCGGTGCTCCCCGTCCTCCGGGAGGCGGCGCCGCACCGCAGCAGCCCGGTAGCGGTAATGAACAACAGCGAACTGATGCCATTAAAGGGCAGGTGACATACCCTATTGTAGCTGGACTCAATGGTGTGATCACTCGCGCGCAGCATTATCCTCAAATAACTGTGGGCAAAGGAAAAGCGCACCCAATGATTGAGATGGGTCGGGCCAGCTATTGGTTCCTTGATTTTCCGGGTAACTCGGCGAAACCGGAGGAGACTGCCCGTGCATTCCTTGGTGCCATGGCCGAACAGTTGGAAATGAAGGCGGATACTTCCGACTTGCAAACCTTGCAGGTGAAGCATGGCTTGGGCACCGGTCACACGCGATTCCAGCAGACTCTCCACGGTGTTCCGATTTATGGTGCGCATGTTTCCGTGCATCAGGGCACCGACGGTGCGGTGGACACCCTGCATACCAAATATTTTTCCGACCTGAATGTCGACCCTGCGATTCGTCCCAAGATTTCCATAACTGCGGCCAAGGGTGCCGCCTATCGTAAAGGCGGGATCACACGTCCTCGTATGCCCGGTTCCGGTAAACTGGTGTGGTGGCCAGACGAACATGGCAGCGCCAAGCTTGCTTGGGAGGTTACTATTTGTGCCCTCAAACCATTGGGTGACTTTCACACCGTGGTCGATGCCGAGACGGGCCGGGTGCTCTTGCAGGAAAACCGCATCTGTTTTGCCTCGGGCTCCGGTAATGTATTCAAGCCGAACCCATATCAGATGAAGGGTGGCGATGTGAACGGCACCTTAGTGGACAATCCGACCGGTGGCTTCAACTCCGGCCAACCCGACAACAACAGCACAGAGTTGGATGGTTTAATGACCAATGTGACCTTGCCAAGGTTGCTTGATGGCATCGGGCAAATCTCCGGAACCTATTCCGATATGGTAATCTTGAACAGCACATCGCTGCCTGATAACGATGCTGTTGAGGCAACGCGTGTTTATAATTACAGTCGTAACAATCTGCAGTTCGAGCAGCCGACCATTTATTATACTATCGATCGGATTGCGAATTACTTTATTTCAATAGGGTTTTCCAGTGGCAACACTCCTCCTAACGGTATTCGTGACGCCAATGCTACCCGATCGTGTTCACAGTGGAATACGGCGGACCAATCTTTTTATTCTTCAGTAAATAATTCTCTGCACTTTGGTACTGGTGGTGTGGATGACGGTGAGGATGGCGACATTGTGGCTCATGAGTACGGCCATGCCATTCAGCATGATCAAAACATCAACTGGGGTGGTGGTGAAATGGGAGCGATGGGCGAGGCGTTTAGTGACTATCTGGCCGCATCTATTTTCGCCAATGACGGCGATTCGCTTTACCAAACCCACCACGCGGCGGCGATAGGCGAATGGGATGCAATTTCTTATGATACTTCATTTGACAACACTCCGGATGTATCCAAAGGCAATATCAAGACTATCCTTGGTGGTGGCACCGAGTACATTGATACCAATAGCTCGCTAGGCGGTGCAGACAATAATAGCACAGCCCTTTCTAACAATGTGCAGCTGGTGAACGTGGGCGATTTTGTCTTGGGCTCAACTGGGCAAAAAATGTGGTTCACCGATAATAATGGCAGCCGGGTTAGACGAGTGGACTATAACTCTACTTTCGGGACCACAGTGGATGAAAACTCCTCCATCACTACCATCGCCGGTCGTCTGGGGTCTACTGATCCATTTGGCCCCGGCAGTGGTTCTGCGGCTCCCAGCACGGGCCTGGTGGCTTACTATCCCTTCAATGGCAATGCGAATGATGAAAGTGGCGCCACTGTTCGCAATGGGACAGTGAATGGCGCCAGTTTAAGCAATGATCGCTTTGGGGAGTCCAACAGTGCCTATAGCTTTGATGGCGTGGATGATAATGTGACGGCAACCCCTGTTTTGGCAGACAGCACCTCGATTACTATCTCCACCTGGCTACGGTTGGATAGTAATGCGACAATTGACTCAAACCGAACCATATTTATGGATGGAGCTACAGCCGGTGGCACGCGTTGCATGGTTCGTTTCCAGGAAGGTAACTGTACCTTTATCACCAAGGATAACCATGCCCTTGATGTTAATGCATCAAGTCTAGGTGGGGCATGGCATCAGTTGGTTTGCGTTGCTGATGATGCAAATAATCTAAAACAAATTTGGATTGATGGAACCAAGGTAGGGGAAACAACCGGCTGGACGGGGACAGCGAACGTCGGTAATCACGCCAACCTTGTAATTGGGTCTGGAGATAATCAAAAGCCCGGTTCGGACAACACCACTCCTTTCTACCACGGCAGTTTGGATCAAGTCCGTGTTTATAGTCGCGCCTTGACTGCGGCAGAGATGGGGCAACTGTATACTGCGGAGAATACCCAAACTGCATTGAGTGTTCAGCTGGGAACATTGGGTGCTATTGACGTTGATTCAACAGGCCGGGTGGCCTTTGTGGATAAGAACTCGACAGGCGGGTCCCGCATTCGCCTGATTGATACTGATGGCACTATGGCTACTATCGTCGGAGGTGGTGCGACCGATCCCCTCTTAATGGCTGCAATAGACGCTAACGGGACAGCACATAATCCCGCTATCAATTACAATTTTACAAATATAGATGACATTGCCTTTGATGATGTCAACCGGCTTTACCTTTGTGATTCCGTTGCTGATCGCGTCTGGCGGCGGGAAACTAATGGCACTATCTTCACTTTTGCTGGTGGCGGATTATTTGAAACAGATGGGCAAGTCGCATTGAGTACAAATATTGATGGGGTGAAGAGCTTAGCTACATTCAACGGCGGGTTTTTGGCCGGACGCTTCGTGTATCTCGATACCAACACAACTGCCCGAGGGGTCCGTATTCGGCGTATTTTAGTTGATAATAACGCCTCGCGTCGCAGTGTATCAACGGTTGCAGGGGTTGGGTTTGGTGGCAATGATGTGGACGCCAATTCATCAACGCCTGGCTGGCCCTTTGCTGCTACGAATGTGACTCTGACTGATGTGGACGGCATCAAGGTGCTTAGTGGCCCTCGAGTTTATTTTGGCGATGGCGATAGGCAGCGTATTCGTGTGGTGGACAGCACGGGTATCATTAGCGTTGTGGCTGGTGGAGGCACAACTGATAACGGGGATGGGAATGAGAGTGATAAAGCTCTCCTAGGACCAGTTCAGGGTGTTGCTGTGGATGGCGAAAAACAGGTTTACATCCTCGGTCGTACTCCTTTGAGGGGTTTACGCATTCGCAAATGCTTCGGGGGGCCACCCATTGATCCGCCTAATTTGCGACGGGTGGATGGTAACAAAATTTACCCCGACGATCTGGTAGGTCAGATTCATGCTGATGGTGAGATTTGGTCCCGTGCTCTTTGGGATATCCGTGCCGGCATTATGGCTTCAGATGTGAACGGTTCACAAATCGCTGATCGGATTATTTTGCAGCATCACTTTGCCGTGCCCGCTTCCAGCTCCATGCGAATTGCGGCACTGGCTATGTACAGTGCCGATATGTCTCTGTATTCGGGCGCACATAACGCGACTATTCGCCAAGCTTTTAATGATCGTGGAATTACGGTGGATTCCGATTATTCTACTGGAGGTACAGGGATCAACTTGACTCTGAATACAGATTATTATGTGCAACGGATTAGTGGCACCCAGTTTGCCCTACACACCAGTTGGATTGATGCGGTGAAAAATCAGGGCAAAGTCGATTTTAATGCCACTGGCTTCAATATCCAGTTAGTTCGTAGTAGCGTTGCCGATGTGGAATATGGTCAGGCCTATGACATTGGCAGTAGTGCGGTAGTGGGCACTAACCTTCTGAGTGGAGATGTGGGTGGCTTGCGCATGGATATTAGTGGAGGGTTTGGCCAGCGGTATCCCAACCTGCACGGAGCGTACGGGGAATTTGGTATGGATGCGATAACCTCCCGTGCGGATGTGGTTTGTATCCTCACTGAACCCGTGGGCGGTGCCGCAGCCGGGTTAGCGCAGAAATATACTAACCGCGGCTCAACCCCCGAACGGGACCTTATTTCCGGTACTACGAGGGCCGACGATGTAGATTACAACTCCACCGAGGTGCTCAGCAATCGTGATAGTGTTCGGAATCTATCGTTGCAGGGGCAATACCTTTCTGGCGGTTACACCTTCCAACACGAGTTGGGTCACGTGCTTGGTGCCCACCATGGTTTGGGTGATGTAGGTGCCGGCTCAGGCCCCGCTACTCCGGGGCTGCATCCGCATGATCAGGGAATTACTTTCAGTCCCTACGCCTATACAAACTCCAATGGGGTGGCAGATACTTTCCTCGCCGTTGGAAACCACTTTATGAGCTGGGGCTCGACAGGATTTGGTACCAAGTACTGCACCATCATGGCTTACACCAGCACGCGTGGCAGTACCCAGATTCCTTTATACAGTAGTCCGGTTGCCTTCTACAGGGGCGAGCCTACTGGCCGACTACGCGGTATGTATCTGCCTCCGCCGTTGTCTCCCTACTCTCTGCCATTGTACATGGATAATTCACAGTGCATTAATGCCGTGGGGCATTTGTCGGCGTTCTACCGGGACTCTAATGGTTCCGGGCGCCCCTCCTCACGCACCTCTGTGCGGCCTTCTCCGCCCAAAGGTTTACCCGGGGAAAGGCCTGTGAATTTCAGTCGTAATTCTAACCAAGCTAATGCCAAAGGTGGCAATAGCGGCACTGCCGCTGCCGGAGCGCCTACGCAAGTGGGGCCCGGTGGTGCTACCAATCCCGGCGGCGGACTCGGTGGAGCGAATAATCCCACTACTAACACCAACCGGCCCAGTATCCCGATTGGTGGAGGTAGCAATCCCACGATGCCTGTCATTCCCGGTGGCGGTCTTGGTGGAACCAATAACAACCCGGGCGGCGGCGGCGGTCTTGGCACCACCCCGATCATGCCTGTGCTGCCTATCAATCCCGCTGTGCCTAATGACCACCGTTATACCGCCACCAAATGGCTTGGCGGCCGTTGGGCAAAAAACAACACCATTTTTGCCACCGTCATCAATGGTCACAACAACGGAGCCACCCATGAGAATACTGAGCGAACACACCCTGCGTTCCATGGTAAATCGGTGTGGTGGTATATTGAATGGCCTGCTAACGCTACGGCCGTTACTCTGAAACAACTTGAGGCCACCACCAAGGGTAGTGCTTTTGACACCACTCTCGGCGTCATGTACGTGCCCAAAGGCCAGTTGGCTACTCAAGTGCCGCTCAATAACCAGTACTTCAAGTGGAACAACAACGTCCCCGGCGGTGTTGGGCCATTCAGCACCGTGTCGTTGCCCCAAGTGAAGCTCAACCCTGGCGATCGCATCTACTTCATGGTCGACGGTGTAGGTGGAGTTACAGGTAAAATCCGCCTCGGCGTAAAAATGGAAAAATAGGCTGCCTAGAAATTTAAAACCCCGCGCGTAATTTAGCGCAGGGTTTTCTTATGAAGTTGAAAGTTGGGGTTACGCCAGTTTCCACGGGCCTCGGCCGGGGCGACTAAGGAGGGAGTTGGCTTCCTCATCTCCTAGGAATTTGTATTTCTCGGGATCCCACTTTAATTCGCGGCGTAGTTGATAGCCAAGGTTGCCGAGGCTGCAGATGATTGAGGTGTGTGCGCCAAAGGCAATGTCGGCCACGGGGCGCTTGCGACTGCGAATGCAGTCAACCCAGTTGCGGCGATGGCTCCCGCCGATGTTCTCCAAGCGCCAATCCTTACCGTTGAACGGTGAATCTACTGCTCTCTTTGGATCGGCAGTGATGCCGCGACGATCTACATACAAAGTTCCTTCGCTGCCGTAAAAGATCACGTCGTTCAGGGGGTCACTGGTTTGTTCATGGATGATCTCAATCCCGTTTTTAAACATCATGCGCAGGCCGCTGTTTCCTTTCTTGGGCGGGATGATCTTGGTCGGCCCAGTTTCGTCAAGGCCCAGTGCCCACTTTGCGATGTCATAATGGTGCGCCCCCATGTCGCTGAGTCCTCCGCCGGCGTATTCGCGGTAAGCCCGCCATTGCGGGAAATGACCATGCACATTGGTTGGGCACAGGACTTGGTTAAAGCCTCGCATTGGAGCTGCTCCAGTCCACATATCCCAATCGATTCCATCGGGCTTTTTCTCTGTTGGAAGATTGCAGGGGATTGCCGGGTTTCCAACGCCGATCTTTACCTTGGTCACCTTGCCAATGCGAGCGTTGCGAATACATTCGACGGCCTTCCGGAAATGGCCTCCAAACTCGGTGCGTTGCTGGCTGCCGACCTGATAAACGATTTTGTTCTTCTGCGCAGCCTTCAGTGTCTCCAGAGCCGCGTGGATGGTGACAGTAAGGGGTTTCTCACAGTATACATCCTTCTTCGCTTCCGCCGCCATAATAGATGGGATTGCGTGCCAGTGATCAGGTGTGCCGATTACCACGGCGTCGATACGCTTGTCAGCCAGTACTTCACGAAAATCGTTGTGTGCTTTACACCCATTGTCCGTCCCGTACTTTTCATTTACCCGGTTCAAAGCATGGTCGCGCCGCACCTTGGCCACCTCTGCGAGCCCAAGCACACGGCAGTCCTTTTGTCCGAGGAAAAACCCAAGATGGCCTCCGCTCTGTTTGCCAATGCCAATGAAACCGAGGTTGATCGTTTCGCTAGGTTTATTGGCCCAGACTTCGCTGGAGATTATGTTGGGCGCAATTACGGCAGTTGCAGTGGCGGTCTTGAGGAATTTGCGACGTGAGGTATTCATAGGTGTTAATGGGGTTGAATGATAAAGGCGGATTGTCGCCTGCGTGGAGTATGCTATAAAATAAATTCATATGGTTATTTGCCGGCGATGCAGTAGAGGTGCGTGTCCGAGCGAAGGAATAACCTATTGTTACTGACGGCGGGGCTCGCGTTGAAGACGCTGCGATCGCTGGCAAAAGTGTTTTGCGCGAGCTGCTTGAATTTGGGTTTTGCCTCCAACACAAATGCGCCTGCGTTGCGGCTAACTGAGATAATCTTTCCGTCAACCACCACGGGTGAGGCGTAAAATTGTGGAGTGCGGACTGAGCTCTGAAGGCGTTCCCGGTAAGTCTCTTTGCCGGTTTTTGCATTGAGGCAAACGGCATAGCCGCTGCGGTCCATCCAATAGAGATGGCCTTCATGGTAAACAGGGGTGGCAACATATGGAGAACTTCGGGAGGTCCATAGCTGGGAGGATTCTTTGACTTCTCCTTTCCCTCCCAATTTAACTGCTACGCCAGAACCGGGCCGGCCGCCGAATACGTAAAGGGCGTCACCACCAGTGATTGTACTGGGGGATACATTTCCCCGTCCGGCTCCAACGTTTGTGTAGGCATACCATGTAATGTTGCCCTTCTTGGCATCAAAGCTCCAGATTTCCCCCGGCACGGCCAAGATCAGCTCAGTCTTATCCTTGGCCTTTACCAAGGAAGGAGTGCCGTAGGCGTCCTGATATGAAGAATAGGCATCAGGTCCCCATTGCCAGGCGATCTTTCCATCAGCCTTGTTCAGGGCAAAAATCTTGTGGCCTTCCTGTAAGGCATTAATAAAAACTAAATCACCGTGGATTATCGGGCTACTGGATGACCCCCAGCGCTTGCGGCTGGAGCTACTTCCAACACTGGTTTGCCAGAGTTTCTTGCCTTTCAAATCAAACGCAGCCATGCCGGATTTTGCCAAGAAAACATAGATTGCCTTACCATCGGTGGCCGGAGTACTGGTGGCATAGCCGTGTTCAGGAACCCCCATTCCGCTGTAGTTATCTTCAGATTTTGTGGGCTTGAGTTCCTTCTGCCAAACTGATTTTCCCGTGTTGGCATCAACACATACAAGATGCCGCATGAGACCGGAGGGACTGCCACCACGACTTCCAGCTCCGTATCCGGAATAGCAGGTAAGATAAACACGGTCATTCCAAATGATCGGGCTGGATGCTCCATAACCGGGCAGTTTTAGTTTCCATTTCAGGTTTTTTGTTTCACTCCAAGTGGTCGGGGCTTTCTCTGCAAGTGTGGTTCCGTCTCCATTTGGTCCGCGCCACTGAGGCCAGTTAGCTATCTTTTCGGCTGCTGTTGCAGCGAAGGGGGTTATTATAATGAGGGCTGATAGGATTTTTCTCATGGCGATTCTTGTAGGATGCAATTATTGAGACGAATGCTAAACAAAAAAGTTGCAGGGAATTTGATAACTAGAGATAAAAAAAGAGCGGCCACAGGCCGCTCTTTCTGATTCTGATTATCAATAAGCTTTAGGCATCACTGCGGCTGGGACGAGGCTGGTTTCGATCGCCTTCGCGGGGTCCGCGTGGGTTTTCACGACCACCGGCACCGGGGCGACCTTCACCGCCTTGACCTGGGCGCCGGAAGCCTTCACGACCACCGGCACCGCCTTGACCTGGGCGCCGGAAGCCTTCACGACCACCGGCACCGCCTTGACCTGGGCGCCGGAAGCCTTCACGACCACCTTCGCCACCTTGACCCGGTCGGCTGAAGCCTTCACGACCGCCTTGGCCTCGATCAAATTGCGGGCGCATTTCTTCCTGGTCAATCTTGCCATCCTTATTCTTGTCCAAGGTGGCAAGTGCCTTCGCGGCATTTTTCAATTCTTCCGTGCTTAAAGTGCCGTCCTTGTTTTTGTCAAGGGCTTCCATTACGGGATTAGGTGGCCTGGATCCGCCACGTCCACCTTGACCTCTTTCGCCAAAGCCGCCGCCCTGACCCGGCCGTCCTTGACCTGGGCCACCTTGATCACCGCCAGGTCTGCCGCCTTGTCCGCCGCCTAGTTGTGAGCGGAAAAACTCCTGCATTTCTTCACGGGAAGGGCGCTCATCTTCATCAAGTTTGCCGTCACCATTCTTATCAAACTTTTTGAGCATGGCATCGCGCATATTCTGCTGCGGTGCTGCATCACGACCACCCTGACCGGGTCTGGTTTGACCACCGCCGGGCCTGGTTTGACCGCCGCCAAGTTGGGCACGGAAAAACTCCTGCATTTCTTCGCGGGAAGGGCGCTCGTCTTCATCAAGCTTGCCGTCACCATTCTTATCATATTTCTTGATCATGGCTTCCCGTATTCCTCCACCACGTCCACCCTGTCCCGGGCGATCTTGGGCTAGTGTAGTCAAACTGAATGTTATTAGTCCACCGAGAACGATGGGTACAAGTAAGTGTTTTTTCATAATTAATGTAGGATTGCGTTGCCGCACCATGCTGTTTAGGCCCGTGAGGGTCAATTGTAATGACGTGCCTTCACAGGGAAAGGTTTCATAGAATGTACCCGTAACCAAATAATGTTAGGTATCGTCTAGGGAAGTATATGATCATGGTTCGCAGCACGTTGCTAGCCGGTGCCTTTTTGGCGGCACCCTTCTTTTCCAATGCGCAAGCTCCGGCTTCAAAGGCTGCAGCTAAAGCCGGAAAAATTGCGTGGCATGGCACTTGGAAAGGCGGTTTGGCTGAAGCCCAGCGCACGGGCAAGCCGATCATGTTGGTTTCGGCCGTTCCCCAATGCCATTCAGTTCCAGGAATCTGGTGACCGGGTAAAACCGGAATGGACAGGAGTTTCCTGGCCGACAAAGACGTTATCTCCGCTTCTCGGAAGTTTGTGTGCATTCGTTTGGCAACTTACGAAAACGCTGAAGAGAATGAGGTGTTAAAAGGTTTTTATGCGCGCGGAGGTAATCTGGAGAATACCGTTTTTACCCTCCTAACCCCTGATGGTAAAACCAAGCTGGTCACGGCAGGTCGTAGTCCGGTATGGGCGTTTGGCGGAGTCAGTGGCCCTGGCGTAAATGCTCAACCCGAGGAGTCCATGAAGAAAATGAGCCAAACTATGGAAGCGATTGCTTTGGTTTATCCGGGTAAAGGTAAAGCGGCAAAAGGATTTCCACCCTTGCCATACCTTGCTGATTTACGCCTCGCCTTAAATGTGACTGCAGCAGACCGTCAGCCTCTGGTTGTGGTTTATTCAAAGAGCGCCGAGCAGCGCAAGAAGATGGAGCAGGAACTCTCGAAGGTTGCCTGGTCTGATCAATTTATCGGGGAGGCTCAGTATGTGCCCGCAAGTGATGCTTCCGAATTTAAGTCGGTAAAGAATTTTAAAGCGACCTCTGGCTTTGTGGTGATTCAGCCTGGAACCTTTGGTTTAACCGGTGAGGTTATTGAGGTCATTGATACTGCTACTTCAGCCGGGAAGCTTGCTGGACCTTTGGCTGAGGCACTGGGCAAACACAAACCCAGTCAACTGACCTATGACCAACATCGCCAAGCGGGCAGTCGGGCCGGTGCCCGTTGGAAAAGTGCAACTCCCAATACCGATGGTTTAAGTCGTCGAGGAGGCCGGCGGCGTCCTCAGCGTTAGTCTTATCATCACATGAAAAGGAAAGCCTGTTTTCTGTTTTTACTTCTGGGTATATGCCCGACTGTGGTTTCGGTTCAGTCGACTGCAACCTCTCTCAAACCTCATATCGTGATGTTCGTGTCTGACGACATGGGTTGGAACGAGGTCGGTTACCATGGCAGTAAGATTGCCACGCCCAACATCGACCGGCTCGCCAAGGATGGTATCCAACTCAATCGCTTTTATGTGCATCCCATTTGCAGCCCCACTCGTACGGCGTTGATGACCGGCCGGTCGCCCGCGCGCTTTGGTATTACCGGAGCCATTGGCCGCGGGGTCGTTCCGCTGGACGAACATTTTTTGCCGCAAACTTTTCAGAAAGCCGGTTATCAAACTTTCATGACGGGTAAATGGCACCTTGGCGAGCGTAGTGATGACTACGCGCCCAATGCTAGGGGCTTTGACTATTTTTTTGGTTTCCATGGTGGCGGAATTAATTACTACACCACCAATGCTTCACGTGCGCGTGGTTGGTTTCGCAACGGTCAGTCGGTGGCTCCCCAAGGCTATTCTACTGATCTTCTGGCCGATGAGGCCATTAAACTTTTGAAAAACCGAAACAAGAAAAAGCCTATTTTTTTGTATCTGCCTTTTAACGCACCACATCAACCAGCGCAGGCCTCCGAACGATTGCTTGAGAAATATCGTAAGCTTGGATTTTTTGGCCGGCGAGTTGGGCAAGCGGGAGCAATCGAGGCAATGGATGCAGCGATCGGCCGAGTGCTTGCCACAATTGAAGCCGAAGGTATCTCTAAGGATACGCTTGTGATGTTTTTTTGCGACAATGGATCTGGCGGAGGCCGACGTGAGTCGACCGCGTTGCCGGGGCAATTGGCCTTGCGCGGCGGCAAAGGCAGTGTGCTAGAAGGGGGGATTCGTGTGCCTGCAGTCCTTCGTTGGCCGGGAGTGATTCGCGCGGGTACAAAATGTAATCAATTGATTTCCGTTCAGGATCTTTTCCCAACATTCGCTGCTGCTGCGGGCATCAAGCCGGCCAACCAAAAGCTATTCGACGGGGTGAATTGTTGGCCGGCAATTAGACAAAACAAGCCAATGAAACGGCCACCGGTGATTGTGGCCGGGCCCTTCGGTGACTTTGCTGTTCTCCACGATCAATGGAAACTGACTTGGGGTCAGGGGCAGGTTAGCCTATATAACGTGAAAGATGACCCTGCCGAATCTAAGGACGTGATTTTGGATCACCCGGAAGTTGCGGCAAATTTAGCCGATAACCTCGCGCCGTTCAGTAAGTTGAATATTTCTAATCAAGAGAGAGGGGCTCGTCAGGGTGAAGGTCGCCGGCCTTAGCATAACCGATTTTATGAAAACAAAATTAATGTACTTGATTGCTGTGGCAGCAATTTTTTTCGTTGAGACTGTTGACGCCCAGCAACGTCCTCCACGCGGCCGATTTGATAATCAGCGTGAAGCCGCCCTTGCTCAACCTTTCAAGGGTGTGTTCTTCCTTGATGTTCCGGCGGCCAACCTGTTTCCGATCAAAGAAACCGGCGTGAACACTGAGCCTGTACGGCAGGCAGCGAAGGCATTCCTATCCAGTCTTAATGCTGAGGACCGCAAGAAGACCGTCTTTCCCGTGGACGACCTCGAGTGGCGCAAGTGGGATAACCGACATCGTTATGCGCGCCAAGGTGTAGGCTTTGACAAGATGACCAAAGGCCAGCGCGAACTCGCCTTCAACCTACTGCGCACCAGCCTCTCTGCCCGCGGCCTCAAGCAAACGCAGGACATCATGAAGCTCAATGGCACGTTGGCCGAGTTGACCAACCGATTTGGTGAATATGGCGAATGGCTTTATTGGATCACCATCATGGGCGAGCCAAGTGCCACTAAGCCATGGGGTTGGCAGCTAGATGGACATCATGTCGTTATCAACTACTTTATTCTCGGCGATCAAGTCGTGATGAGTCCCGTCTTTATGGGCTCTGAGCCGGTGAAAGCCGAGAGCGGCAAATTCAAGGGCACCGTTATCTGCCAAGCCGAGCAGGACAAAGGTCTCGCGTTCATTAATTCACTGAACAAAACCCAACGTGCCAAAGCAATCGTAGCCAACGACAAAGGTCCGACCAACAACATCGGTGAAGCGTTCCGTGACAATCAAGTGCTCGATTACATCGGCATTCGCTGCAGCGAGTTGACCGCCAAACAAAAAACCCAGTTGTATGGGCTCATTGAGGTATACATCGGGAATCTCGCCGATGGCCATACCAAGGTGAAAATGGCCGATATAAAAAAACATCTCGATGCAACGTACTTTGGCTGGATGGGCGGCACGAAAAAGGACAGCGTTTTTTATTACCGTATCCAAAGTCCCGTGGTGCTGATTGAATTCGACCACCAACGCCCCATTGCCTTGGCCCGTTCCCAGACTCCGACACGCCAACATATCCACACTGTCGTCCGCACCCCCAACGGCAATGACTACGGCAAGGATTTGCTGCGGCAGCATTACCGGCAGCATCATAAATAAGTAGTTTTTTGAATTCATAGCAGCCTTTCCTTTCCCCAGTTTTTTTGCTAAAAGCCTCGCGTTCATGGCAAGAAAAACTAAATCAAAAGTGTCTGCACCCCGACCTCCCGTCAAATTACTGGCGGCCAACCGTAGCGAAATTGCCATCCGAATTTTTCGTGCGGCCACGGAGATGGATCTGCAAACGGTGGCAATTTATGCGCAGGAAGACCGACTCGCGGTCCACCGTTTCAAGGCTGATGAGGCTTATATGGTGGGCGTCGGGAAGGGGCCGGTTGGCGCGTATCTCGATATCGAGGGCATCGTGGGTATGGCTGCTGAACACGGGGTCAATCTCGTGCATCCGGGCTACGGGTTTTTAGCGGAGAACGCAG
Organism: Verrucomicrobiota bacterium; assembly: GCA_028343615.1. Classification (GTDB taxonomy): domain Bacteria; phylum Verrucomicrobiota; class Verrucomicrobiia; order Limisphaerales; family UBA1100; genus JACNJL01. The sequence goes on along the minus strand of JAOLZA010000012.1, from coordinate 23,076 downwards.
ATTTTGCTGAGGCGTGCGCCAAGGCGGGGATGACATTTGTGGGGCCGCGTCCGGAGTTGCTGCGACAAATGGGCGACAAAACTGAAGCGCGAGCGCTGGCCAAAGCTGCTGGCGTGCCTGTGCTACCCGGCACGGATGACGCAATCAAAACCCGCGCCAAGGCGGTGAAGGTGGCCAAGCAGATTGGGTTTCCGCTCATCATCAAAGCCGCCTTCGGCGGCGGTGGCCGCGGGATGCGGGTGGTGTATAAAGCTAAGGATTTGGAGCGATTGCTTGATGAAGCTCGTGGTGAAGCCGATCGCGCGTTTGGCAATCCGGCGGTGTTTCTCGAAAAGTATGTGCAAAACGCCAAGCACATTGAGGTGCAAATTTTGGGAGATCAACACGGCAACATTTTGCATTTGCACGAGCGCGATTGTTCGGTGCAGCGGCGTTACCAAAAAGTGGTGGAGATTGCTCCGAGCGTGGCGCTAGATGAGACGGTGCGGGAAGAATTGTGTGCGGCGGCGTTGGAATTGGCCAAGCACATCCGGTACGACAACGCGGGCACGATGGAGTTTCTCTACGATGTGGATTCCAAGGCGTGGTATTTCATCGAGATGAATCCGCGTATTCAAGTGGAGCACACGGTGACGGAGGTGGTGACTGGTATCGACCTCGTGCGCTCGCAGATTCAAGTGGCGCAGGGGCACGCGCTGCATGGCGATGTCATGCAGCTGCCGAAGCAAAAAAATGTGGTGTGCGTCGGCCACGCCGTGCAATGCCGCGTGACCACGGAGGATCCGGCCAATAATTTCACGCCCGATTACGGGCGCATCATCGCTTATCGTTCGGCGGCTGGTTTCGGGCTTCGACTCGATGGCGGGCAGGGCGATGCGGGTAGTGTGATTACGCCCTTTTATGATTCACTGCTGGTGAAAATCACCGCGAGTGGAATGAGCTTTCCACTCGCGCTTGATCGGATGAAGCGCGCACTGAAAGAATTTCGAATTCGCGGCGTGCAAACGAACATTCCTTTTCTGGAAAATGTGATCAAAAATGAAACGTTCCGGAGTGGGCAGGCGACGACTACATTGATTGATGATACACCAGAATTGTTTGCCTTCAAGCGTCGTCGCGATCGGGCGAATCGGTTGCTCAGTTACATTGGCGATGTGGCGGTGAATGGTAATCCGCAAACGAAAGGGTTTGAGGTGAAGAGTTCTTTCAAGCCAATTGTGCAACCGGAGTACAACGGCGATGCGGAGCCACCATCGGGCACACGCCAGATTTTGCTCGAACAAGGCCCTGAAAAATTCGCCAAGTGGGCACGCAAACAAAAGAGGTTGCTCATCACCGACACCACACTGCGCGATGCGCACCAAAGCTTGTTCGCCACCCGGATGCGCACGGTTGATATGCTGCATATTGCCGACGCGATTGCGCACCGCACGCCGGAGCTCTTTAGCCTCGAAATGTGGGGCGGCGCAACGTTTGACACCGCGATGAGGTTTCTGCGCGAGGACCCGTGGCAGCGCCTGCGCCAACTGCGCGAGGCGGTTCCCAATATTTGTTTCCAAATGCTCTTCCGCGGCTCCAACGCTGTGGGCTATTCTGATTATCCGGACAATGTGGTGCAATCTTTTGTGAAGCATGCGGCGGAAAACGGTATGGATATTTTTCGCATTTTTGATTCGTTGAATTACCTACCTAACCTCAAGGCCGCGATGGAGGCGGTGCGTGGAACGCACGCGGTGTGCGAGGGTACCATTTGTTACACCGGCAATATCCTTGATGCGAAGCGTGACAAATATCCGCTCAAATATTATGTGAAGCTCGCGAAGGAGCTGGGGAAGATGGGCGCTCACACGCTTTGCATAAAAGATATGGCTGGGCTGTGTCGTCCGTATGCCGCGGAGAAGCTCGTGAAAACATTGCGGGCGGAAGTGGGATTGCCAATCCATTTTCACACGCACGACACCAGTGGCGTGAATGCTGCTTCTGTACTCAAGGCGTCAGAGGCGGGAGTGGATATTGTGGACCTCGCGATTGCTTCTCTCTCCGGATCCACCAGTCAGCCTAACCTCAACAGCGTGGTGGCAGCACTGGAACACACGCCGCGCGCGACGGGTTTGAGCCTCGGCACGTTGAATGAGTTTTCTGATTACTGGGAGCAAGTGCGCAAAGTATACGCGCCGTTCGACACTGGCCCGCGCAGTGGGATCGGCGATATCTATGAGCACGAAATGCCCGGTGGCCAATACACGAATCTGCGCGAGCAGGCGGAAAGTATGGGGTTGGGCACGCGTTGGAAGGAAGTGGCACGCACGTACGCAGAAGTTAACGATCTTTTTGGCGACATAGTGAAGGTCACTCCGTCCAGCAAAGTGGTGGGCGATATGACGATGTTCCTTGTGACGCGCGGCATTAAGCCGGCGGACGTGGTGAACCTCGAGCCGGGTGCCACGCCTTTTCCGCAATCGGTTATCGATATGTTGAAAGGGCGTCTGGGCAAGCCCATCGGCGGTTGGCCGCACCAAGTGCAGCAAGTGGTACTCGGAAAACAAAAGCCGCTCAAGGGCCGCCCAGGTGCGGATCTCAAGCCTCTGAATCTCGAGCGAACCCGCAAAAAACTAGAAGGCGAAATCCATCGAAAAGCCAGCGACGACGCGCTATTGAGTTTTTTGATGTATCCGGAGGTGTTCCGGGACTACAATAAATTCCGCCGTGAATATGGTGACGTTTCTGTGTTGCCGAGTTCCACTTATTTTTATGGGTTGCAACCGGGTGAAGAAATCGCGGTGGATATCGAAGAGGGCAAGACGCTTTATATCAAGCTCATCAACATCAGTGACGCCAACGAGGAAGGCATTCGCACGTTGACTTTTGAGCTGAATGGTTATCCGCGCGAAGTGGAAATCGCTGACACGTCGCTCAATGTCCTGGAGAAAGTTCAAGCAAAGGCCGATCCTGCCAACGAATTACACGTGGGTGCGCCCATCCCGGGCATCATCACTGAGCTGGCAGTGGGCGTGGGCGCAAAAGTCTTGAAAGGCGACAAGCTGCTCACGATGGAAGCGATGAAAATGCAAACCACCGTGTACGCCGCGGCCGATGGTGTGGTGGACGCCATCCATATAGACATCGGCGAATCGGTGGAGGCAAAAGATCTCGTGATGGAATTACGTGAGGCGTGATTTTAAAACGTCAGTAGGGTGTTATTCGATTTTGAATTCTAAATAACGCGGGCGGGCGAAGGTGGGTTCGGTGGATTTGTTCAGGTTTACTTCAAAGAGGCGTTCGAGATTATTGCCGGCAAAGTCTTCGAGTTCCCAATCTACTTTTAAGCGGTAGTTGCCGGTGGCCCAAAGTTGGGTTGGGGTAAAGCGCCATTGAGTTTCGTTGCGGATGACTTCGGTTTTACCGGCAAAGAGTTTATCGCGCGCGTCCAGCACAGTCAGCATGGTGTGAAGTAGTGCCCAATCGAGCGGCTGCTGGAAGTTGACGATTAGCGGGGAGTACGAGTTGCCTTTGGGTGGTGTAATTTTCCAGGTATCGGGATCGGGCTGCGTACGATTGGCTTCGGTGGTGGTAAAGGTTTTTCGGAACGAATTTTTCAGGGGCACGCCTGCTTCAGAATTCCAGTTTTTGGAAATCTCCAGCACGTAACGTTGGCGCGGATCCAGCACAGGGCCGAGGTCGAGGTTGAGATTCACGCCGGTCTTTTGCCGGCCGGGATGCAGCCACAGCGTGAGACGTTTACCATCGGCGCTCCAAAGTTCGGTTTCGCGGAAGGGCTCGTCGATCGGTTTATCGGTGGAAAGGTTGATGAGCCGGAAATGCCTGAAAATTTTCCCACGCTGCATCGGTTCGGTGAAGTGAACATAAAATTTCAAGTGATTGGCCGGCAATATCTTGCCGCTGGGATAGACGGCAGCGAGGCGTGGTGCTGCTGCGCGAATGGGGAAGGTGTGCTCGATGGAGGTCTGTTGGCCGGAGGAATCGGTGAACACTGCCTCATAAATTTGCCCGGCGAGAAAGGGGAAGCGCGGGATGAACTGAACCTTTCCGGAAATGGCTTGGGTTTCCCCCAACAAAGCTTCGCCGCCCTTGGGGCGCACCAAAAGATGTCCGTTGCCGGTTGCCACCACTAAGTTTGCCTCGAAGCGTAGAGTGGATTGGGGCAGGCGGCATCCCATTACCCACAAGACAGACACTAGCAAAATGAGTTCCAGCCTGCACATGCTTCAGTCAAAGGCTTGCGCGTGATGGCAGCAAGTTTATTCCATAGTTTTCCACGGTAACGTTCCTCAAAATTTAGCGTCTCCAAGATGAAGCAATTCCATCGCGAACAGGGCATTTTTTTCCCTGTTTTTGTCGGTTTCGGCGCGATGCGTGAAAATAAGTGCCGCCGTTTTAGGCTTGCCGATACCACCAAATGTGGTAGTTTTCCACCGGGCCACAATATCTTGTGGCGGCTGATTTATCGGCAAAAAAGGGGCAAACGGGCGCCTGAAACAGGCGGGGTGTAAGGATGGCATATACTTCATTCAGGGATTTTTGTGTCGCCGCGCAACTGGCGAAGGCAGATCAGTATGACCAATGGCGGTCGGACTGGTTTGCGGGGCGTGCCGATGGTGCGGAAGTTGGCACCTTGCCGGAGTTTCTTTGTAAACGCAGCGGTAAGACCGAGGACGATTTTCTTTCGCGCGTGGCCGAGGCTTACGATTGGCAACGCATTGGGTTGGGCGACACTGAGCCCTCTAAGGAGGCTCTCCTTCGCATTTCCTCCAAAATCGCTTCGCAACATCGCGTGGTTCCCATCAGCGTGGAGGAGGGAGTGCTGTTGGTAGCGGTGTCCGACCCGTTCAATACGGATTTATTGAATGCTGTTCGCTTCGCTGCCAAGGGGCCAGTGAGATTTGTGTTGTCCTCCTCTGAAGAGATCGAGAAGAGCTACGAAAAATATTACGGCGTAGGCGCGGAAACGATTGACGAGCTGGCGGAAGACCAGGCGGAGGATGATGGTGATCTAGAGTTGATGTTCGGCGATGAAAAGGAAATTGCCGAGGGCGATCAAGAGGCGAGTATCATTAAATTTGTCAATCAGGTCATTTTTCTGGCTCAAAAGAACCGGGCGACTGATATTCACTTTGAGCCACAGGAGGACGAATTACAGATTCGTCATCGTATTGACGGGATCCTGCATATTATGCCGCTGCCACCGGCACTAAAAAAACTTCAGGCAGCTTTAATCTCTCGAATCAAAGTGATGAGCGGCATGAATATAGCCGAGAAACGACTGCCCCAGGATGGTAGGATCAATGTGCGCATCAGTGGTAACGAGATAGATATTCGTGTTTCGACGGTACCCACTGTTTATGGCGAGAGTGTTTCGCTGCGGCTACTTACGCGTGCAAGTGTGCTCAAGGGCATGGACAGTCTCGGTATGACCGCTGTTCTTGAGAAAGACATCCGTGAAGTTATCACCAAACCGCACGGTATCATGCTGGTCACCGGACCTACTGGTTCAGGTAAATCCACTTCGCTCTATTCCTTCCTCAACACCATCAACTCCAACGATAAACGCATCATGACAGTGGAGGATCCGGTGGAATACGAGATGAGGGGCATTAATCAGGTGTCGGTAAAAAATGACATTGGTCGGACCTTTGCTCACGTGCTAAGGCATTTTTTGCGGCAGGATCCGGATGTGATCATGGTGGGTGAGATTCGTGATGGCGAGACGGCACACATCGCTATTCAAGCTGCCAATACCGGTCACCTGGTGTTTAGCACGTTGCATACCAATGATGCTCCCAGTGCCTATACGCGGCTGACAGACATGAAAGTGGAACCGTTTCTGGTGGCAGATGCTATTGAGGCGATTATGGCTCAGCGATTGGTCCGCACCTTGTGTCCGGAGTGTCGAGTGGAGCAGCAGGTGTCCAAGGATTATCTGTTGAAAGTGGATTTTCCGCCCACGCAAATTTCGCAGGCTAAGTTTTGGCATGGCGCTGGTTGCGAGGCGTGCGGTGATCGGGGATATCAGGGGCGTACTGGTATTTATGAATTACTAATTAGTAGCGAAGACTTGCAGGAATTGGTGATTAAAAAAGCGGCGGCGTCCGTCATCGGCACTCAGGCGCGTGCGGATGGGATGGTTTCCTTGCGCGAATATGGCTGGGGCCAGGCGATGGCTGGGAAAACCTCCATCGAAGAAGTCTTGCGCGTGACGCAAGCACCCGATTCAGATGATGCACCTCAGGAGAATTTCTAGTGACTGATCCTAAAGGTAAACCGAAACCCAAGTCAAAAGCGCAGCCCGCAGAGGCATTGCCAGCGGCGTGCAATGTGGTGGATTGCTCTTCGGGACGGCAACAGTTCTGGCGTTTCACCGGCAGCAAAAACCAGATGAAGCTGGTGGACGTGCGCGAAACGGAGTCGGGCGAAAAAATTCCGGACAAGCATCTGGATCGTGATGCCAGCCAAATGTGGCGTGCGCATTGTCAAAACGATGCGTGGCTGCCTGCGGATAAAGTGTTTTTCCGGGTGCTGCATTTGCCCCTGTGCAACGCACGCGAGTTACCGGGCATGGTGGAGATGCAGCTCGAAAAAGTTTCACCGTTGCCTTTAGGGCGTGCCGTGTGGTCCTTCGAGGTGGTTCCAGTGCATCGTGCGGATCGCGAGCAACAAACGGTAGTAGTGATGCTAGCCGAGCGTGCCGAGGTGGAGGAGTGCGTGGGCGAGCTGGAAAAGGCCGGTTATTTTCCCGACCGCTTGGAGGCGGCGGTAATACATCAGGTGATGGCAACGCCACAGGGTGGCGAACGACCCGATGGCGCATGGATTTATCCGCGGTTTCTGGAGGAACGCGTAGTGTGCACAGTCGCGTGGTGGGATGAAGGGGTTTTACAAAATATCACGCAAATCATTCTTTCCTCTGCCGAGCATCTGAATGAATTAACCGAGCAACTCACCGCTGCCACATGGGCCATGGAAATGGAAGGCTTGCTCACTGGCAGCACGCATTGGCATCTTGTCATCGCTTCGGAGCACGGAGAGCAATGGTTGCCCACACTCAATGAATGGGCTGGGCAGGGGGTGGAAATAAAGCCACCTCCCGATGCGAGTGCACTTGCCGCAGCTTGCGCCACACGCGCGGAGCGACCTTTGGAGCAAGGCAATCTCATGCCACCCGAGCGCCGGGCGGATTATCATCGTCGCGACGTGGACCGCGTGCTCGGCGGGATTCTTTCATGGATGCTCTTACTTTATGGAATGCTGCTTGTTGGCTATTTTGTGTTGAATTCGCAAACTGCCGACCGGGAGGAGGCAAAATATCAGCAGTTAAAAAAAATGAAGGCGATGGAGAAAGAGGTTGGAGTTCTCGTTGCCAAGCGAAACCTGCTGGTGCTTCAGCGTAATAGCCGCATGACCGCCCTACAGGTGCTCAAGGAAGTGGCCGAGCAAATGCCGGAAGAACTGTCACTGGGTTTTATCAATTCGGTTGAGGTGAGGGGCGAGGGAAATAATATCACGCTCAACGGTGAGGTGAAATCCGGGCAGGGTAAACGGGTGGATGACTACCGTAATAACCTCGCAAGAATTATGGTGACTGATCCGGTTTCCAAAAAGCAACGAAAGTTGTTTCACGAGGTCGCGACCACCGATTCGCGCGAAGGAGCGGCAGGCGTTGAAGGGCCTGGGCGTTGGACAATTGTTTGCATGATTCGGCCGAATACCCCATTGAAATGATCACAATCCTGGACATGCTGAATGTGAGAGCGGAGGAGCGCCGTCCGGCGATTATTTTTCTGATGTGCGCCCTGGTGGTGGGTAATCTAGTGTGGCTTTCTATGGAGCCAGGATTGCTCACCTTGCGCAGTCAACTGGACAAGCACGAACAGGAATTAGGGCGTGAAAAAATGGTTCAAGCAAATCATAAGGAATACAAACAAAAGGTGGCCGAACTGAACCCCAAGGCCAGCGTTGCCAGCGGCAGTGAACAAGCCGCCAAGGTGCTTGAGACCCTGCGCCGGGAGGCAGGGGACAACGGCATCACGCTGACCAGAAATGTCCTTGCGCGCTCGGGCACCCGCAAGGACAACCCATTCGAGGAACACAAGCGCAATGTTACGTTTGATACCGAACTGATCAATCTCGTGAAATTCCTGCAAGACGTGGCCGGTAAGGAGGATTCAATGATTCGCGTGAGTGATTATAAAATCAGTCCGACCGGCGATCGCCGCCGCGTGCAAGTGCAAATGTCATTCGTTGCCAGCTATCCCAAGCCCAACTTTGGTGAAGAAAAGTCTAAGAAGAAAAAGAAACGATAGGCCGTTTAATTTTACACCCCAACTCAACCTAGCGAAAGAAAGATAGAAATTATGGAAAAAATCATTATCACCCTCGTGCTGCTGGCAGTCGTCGGCCCGGCCAGTGCCCAACAAGCACCGCTAGCGCCGCAAGCCCCCGAGGCGGAACCCATTGTGCTGAGAAGGGGTGCTGTTATGCAGGGAATCGACCTCGATACTTTACTGGAGGAATACAGTGAGCTGACTGGCAAAACCGTGATTACGGCGCAGAATCTGCCGAAAGTAACTTTTAACTTTAGCACCAAGAACGACTTCACTCGGTCTGAGGCCAAGACATTTTATGAGACGCTGATGTCCACGCGCGGGATCGCCATCGTAGAAGTAAACTCAAAAGTGGTGCAGGCCATACCCTCCGCTGAGGTAGTGAAAAGTCCACCGCCAATCACCGTGCTGAACAAGGAAGATTTACCCCAGGGCGATGTGTACATAAATTACGTTCACAAGCTCAGGTACGTGAAGGCCTCCGAAACGGTGGATCTGCTCGTGGCTTTTGCCAAATCGCCGCAGGCAGTAACGGCCGTTGAGAGTACCGGGACAATTGTACTCCGCGATTTTTCCAACAACGTGCGCCGTATGCTAGATATGTTGGAATATATTGATGTTGAGGAAATAAATGATCAGGAAATCGCCGTGGTGAAGATCAAATACGCTCTTTCAGCAGATATCGCGCAAGTGATTAGCTCGTACACAGCTAATCCTACATCTCGAGGCAGCACCGCCAACACGCGTCCTGGCAGCACCTCTAGCTCCAGCAGCCGAACCCCCAGCTCCAGCAGTCGTATGGGCAGTTCTAGCACTCGCAGATACGATTCAGGCCTCCAGCCGGCTACCACCAGCACGCGGAGTAGCTCCTCGGGCAGTACTAGCTCTCGGGGGTCGTTACAACAGCGTCTTTCGCAGGTGGTGCAGGGTGCGGGCGTTAGCGGTACGGGTGCGGCCATTCTTGGTGAAACTTCTATTATCTCATGGGAACGTGGCAACGAGGTTATCATCGTGGGCAATCCCGCTCAGGTGCTGCAGGCCAAGGCGCTCATTGAAAAATTGGACCGCGTACAGCCGCAGGTGCTCATCGAGTCAATCATTATGGATGTGGCCCTTGGTGATGACGCCACCTTTGGCGTATCCATCCGTGAACAGCAGGAAGGAATCGGAAATGATTCCGGTGCCGCAAATTCTGGTGGCTTTGCCAGCTCATTGGCTTCTGCATTTGGCCCGGCTGCGTTTGCCACCAACGCCGTGAATGGGGCTACTTCTGGGTTCAATTATTGGGGCAAGTTTGGCCTCAATTGGGAGGTGGCTCTTGAGGCGATCAATAACGATACCCGCGTGGAAATCCTTTCACGGCCGCGTATCCAAACCACGCATGCCTCACAGGCTGATCTATTCATTGGTGATACGCGTCCGGTCGTTACCGGATCCATACGTGACATCAACGGCGGCACTAGTTCGCAGTATCAAATGCAACAAATTGGTATCACGCTTGAAGTGTTGCCCTTCATCAACGACGAAGGTGTGGTGTCCATGGAAATTGTGCAACAAATTCAGGACATTGTTGGCTCACAAATCATCGACGGTAATGCGGTGCCCATCACTACCGACCGTTCCGCTAATGCCAAGGTAAATGTGCGAGATGGTGAGATGGTGGTGCTCGGTGGATTTATCAAAACCAAGGTCACCGAATCTGAAAGTAGCGTACCTGTATTGAGCGATGTCCCATTATTGGGCGCACTGTTTCGGCGTACCGTAGATGTGAATGAGCGCAACGAACTAATCGTGATGATGCGACCCACTGTGCTGGCCACGCCTGAGGCGGCTTATAGCAAGGCTTTGAGTGAGCTGGAGGGCAAGCCCGGGTTGAAAGCGGCCCAGTTCAACGAACGCTTACTCACTCGTAAGTGGGAGGTGAATTTGGATGAAGATCGAAAGCGCAAGGAGCAAATCATGCGCGAACGGCACGGGATTGATCTGAAAGAGTCCGATGTTAAACCTTTGGAAGAACCGCGGCGTTTGAATGGTTTGGATCAGTTGCGGCGCCAACAACCTTAACGCTGGCCATCATACCACCAGTTGCATGTTTCCCTGCGCCGGAGGTTGAAGCCTGCTGTAAAGGTGGTGACGATCAAAAACCATAACAGCCTGAAGGGGGAATACATCACCATTCGGCGGTTTGAGGAAAGCAACGGTGGACGGCGAATAATGTGGATCTTTTGTCCTTGGCGACGGGCAAGCCGGTTGAGCCGGAGGTCGAATTCAATCTCCTCCGCTGCAAACAGTTTGTGGCTAAATCCTTTCAACTTTCGGAATGCTGCCGCTCGGCAAAAAATATACGAGCCCGCCGGAAGCTTGAAAACGCGACTGATCGTATTCCATTTCCATAAACCCACCTGCGCCCACCACGGTATGTATTCCATTCGAATCACCACTCCGCCGCCGAGGGTGCTATCCATTTCCATTAATTCTGCGGTGGCGGCAAAGAGCCCCTCATGCGGCGCGGAATCCGCATCGAGAAAAATAATCCAATCCCCTCGCGCCGCGTACCCAGCTGCATTGCGCGCTCGAGAGATTTGGTTTTTCTCTTCAAACACCACCCGTGCCCCGGTTGCTTCCGCAATTGCACCCGTGGGGTCGGTGGAATTATTATCACACACCACCACCTCCAGTTCCCATCCTCGTGCACGGAACGCAGCTCCCGCCGTCTTCACCGAAGCTAAGGTTTCGCCCAACAGCTTTTCTTCATTGAAGGCGGGAATGGCAATGGAAATTAACACGGCGCACTGTGCACTTGTTGGGTCGTCATTAAAAGCCGAGAATGATCAAACTCAGACCCAAATAAAGACCGACTTTCCCATCCTACTCTGTTACTATCTCGACCGGTTAAAAGTTGATTGAATGGAGAGTTTTCCAAAAAAATTGGAGTCCAAGACCCGCAAGCAAGGCCGCTGGCGGCGACGTTTGTTTTGGGGTGGAGCGATGTTGGCGGTGCTGTTCACCGTGGGTTGGATGACTCTCACTAGCAACTGGTTTCTGCGCGCCGCGTTACTGCCCAAAGTGAATCAAGCCCTCAACGGTACGGTGCGTTTTGAAAACGCCAAGTGGACGCTGGGTAGTCAACTACGTTTGGAGGGCGTTACCCTCCACGCCACTGGCGAACGCCCCTTACTCAAGGCGGCCCGTGTTGAGGTTGACTACCAATGGCGTGACCTATTCGCGGGCCGAATGGAGTTCAGGAAAATTGCCTGCGAAGAACCGGAGCTATTTCTCCACATCGATCGCAATGGCAAACCCAATTACGCTCCTTTGCTCGACCGCCCCCGATCGGATAGCGAAAATAAACCAATCCGGATTGAGAACTTTTCAGTAACAAACGCGCGCGTAGAGTATCGTCGCGATCATCAAAGTGGGAGCACGGAAACCGCGCATTTTTCCGGTATCCACATCGTCAGCAGCGAAATCGCCGCCGGACAACCCGGCCAAATCAGTGTGCAAGGCCGCGCGGGATATTCGTTGAAACCTCTCCAGCAGTCCGGTCAAGGATTGGCCGGTGAGTTTCATCTTAAGTTCACACATCAACTTGATGAGCAGCTGCTGCCCACCCGAGTGGAAAGCGAAGGATATTTACAGGTGGCGCTGGCTACTGGTCAATTTGCCTTTGCCTCGGGATTGAAAGCCAATTTGCACGCCGAGGCCACTGCGGATGAACTGCGACGGTTCGCCCTTAATTTCACGCACGCCGGGAAAGCGTTGGGCAGGCTTGACGCAAACGGCACATTGCAACCTGCCGCAGGTGGGGCAGATATCACCGTGGCGCTTCATCGCGTGGATCAGCGGGTGCTGAATTTCATCGGACGTCCGGTGGGGCTTGATTTTAATTCCACCGTGCTAAATTCCACGAACCGCGTACGCGTTCTGGATTTTGGAAAATCACTGGAAGTACATGGCGCGATGCGCGCGCAGCCGCTTCATCTCAGCACCGTCAAAATTGCTGCTCCATCATTGGAAATCGGCACTGCGAAATATGCATTTAAAATAGACACAACCGCCCACACCGCACTGTTGGATATGCTGGACGTGAGAGCTACCCATGAGGGGCGTCCATTGCTTGTCGGGAAACTTGATCAGTCGATGCAATTTGATTGGAGCACGCGCGGCGCGCCCGTGGGTGAATCATTTTTCACCCTGACCACCGAAAACATCAACCTCGCCGATTGGCAACCGTGGCTGGGTGAATACGCCGTCGAAGGCCATGTGTCCGCCGGGTTAAGGATTCATTTTCAGGAAGCCGGCCGGCGTATCGGCTTTGCGGTTGCGGCCAAAGGCATCGGCTTGCGGCTGAAGGAAGCCGATCTCCGCACCTTACCCGCCAGCGTGCGTGCGAACGGGGAACTGCAAAACTTTGGTCAGTTGACGCTTGCCCAGTATTCATTGGATCTTGGCAGGACCAATGCCTCGGTATTCAATGCCACCGGCCACAATGTACAATGCAATTTGCGTGAACAAACCCTGAGCGGGCACACCACCATACGAGCTGATTTGTCCCGGATTCATCCGTGGGTTTCCCAGCCCCCCAAGGTGTTGAGCGGCACGCTTGATTTTAATGGAACTGTGACAGCTGGCCTACGCGCGCCACAATTTCAGACTGCCAAAGGTCAATTGCAGTTGACAGACTTCACCTTTCAAAATAGGCACGGGCAACGCGGCATCACCAACATCTTCACGCGCGCAAATCTCGATCTGCGGCTCGATGAAGGCCGTCGCCTTGCCATTAATAGCCTTGGCGCACGCGTGTCTCTACAAGGCCGAGAAACTGCGCCGCATCTCACCGCCATTGGGAAATGGGATTTGCACGCGGGTGTAGTGGATCTCTCGCAAGTCGTGTTGAAAGACTTTAAGCTCGGCCAGTTTGCCGCGGCCACAGGTATCACACAATTTACCAACGGCGTGCTTGCCGCCACAGTTTCGGTGAAACATTCACCCAGAAAACAAACTCAAGTGGGTGGGACCGCAACCTTTTCGGACGCCCGCCAACCCGGCTGGCCCACATCGATGACGTTCACCGCTAGCGGGGAAATCGCTGTAGATGAAGGCCGCGCGGCGGATTGGCCGATATCGATGCGAGATTTTCGAGTTGAATTTCCGCGGGGTGATGTGCTTGATGGCGAACTGCAAATCACCGGTGGCTGGCATCCGAAAACTGGCGCGGCGGAATTCACGCTGGCCGGAGCCGAGCTGGATCATCGCTTGCTTGCGCCTTGGTTGGCCGGCCACGACAGAGCTTTTCAATGGACTGGTGGTAAGCTCAAGTGGCCTGGGAAAACCCGAGTGAATCTCGACGGCCAGGGCGGTGGTACTTGGCGTGGGCTCATTCACGCCAGCGGGCTGATGGCCGAAGCACGCGATTTTGATTGGCCCAAGTCGCCGATGAATGCTGAATTGTTCTTGGATTATTCCCGCTCGATTCCTAAGGACGGGCAACTTGTGGACACCGTACGGGAGGCTAACCTTAAAGTGATGTTGCCCGACAAAACTGCCGCCCGGCTGCGGTTCAGCGGCCTCCACTTGCCCGAAGCCAATCGCTGGCGTGTGCTGTTTCAACCTCCGGCGGAAAAGAAACAGGGCTTTATCAATCATCAACTGTTGCAGCCGTTGCTCGGTAAAAAACTCGCCCCGCGCAAACTCACGCAAGGTGTGTTGCAGCATCCGGGGCGCTTGGAAATTTCCAGCGATGGCCAAGGCGGTTTTCAATTGAAAGGCGATGTGGAAATCGCCAGCGCACGAATGGATGATCCCACCAAACAATGGCCCGACAAAATCCTCAGTGCCACAGCTACGCTCGATCTCACTCGTCAACCCGTACCCGGCACGGACGAATGGAGAATTGTGTCCCACGGCACTCGCGGCTTCATTTTCATCAATAACAAGCACAGCGGCAACTTCAGTGTGAAAGGTGATTTCAATCCCTACCGCCGTCAGGGCAATTTGGAATGGGACTGCCGTAACTTGGATCAACTCGCCCTTGCCCCCGTGTCCGATTTGCTTGGTGGGCCAGCCTTTCGTACCATTCGCCTTAAAATGCTCAAAGGTTCGGTGCGCCTTGATGAAAGTGGCGGCGGTCACGTGGAAACTCTTTTTCAGGTGGATCGTGTGCGGTTGATGAGCGACCCCGAGCGCTCCCCCGAGCGCGCCTTGTTCCTGAATCTGAAAGGTGGTGTGACCAATCACATTTATAACATCAATCATTGTTCCGCGGATTTAACGGCTACTAATATTTTCAACGGGCAATCGAATTTTAACGTGTCGGGTACTTTGGATTTGTCTCGCCGCGATGCGCCGTTGGGTCATTTGAGAGTTTCATCCAAGGCACTTGACGTCACCGCATTGGAAAAAATGTTCAAACAATTCAGCCGCCCCAAGCCCGCCGATGCGCCGACTGTGCCCGCCACGTCGCGCTCGGTGTTCCAGAATTTTCGTTGGGATTTCGATGTTAAACAGATGCGCTGGCTTGGCCTCACAGCCACGAATGTGTTCGGCACCATTGTGCGCGATGGCCGCGAAGTGTATTTGAAACCGATGGAAATGAAACTCTTTGGCGCCCCCGTTATGGCAGAAGGCTGGTTTGTGCCCCAAGGAAATCGCACGCGCTACGCGATGAACTTTTCCTGTCAACAGCTCCCGTTGAATCAACTGATCGACTACTTTAAAATAAAGCGCACGCATAATTACGGTTTACTCGACACACGATTTCATGTGGCCGCTAATGCACTAAATGGGCCCGAGTTCCAAAATAGTTTTTTACTGCGTGGTATTGAAAACGATCCGGCTTTTTTTACGACTACCAAAGCGCATTGGGCATTTTTTCGTGATGGCAAAATGCCCAAACCCAATCTCATCCCATCTAGTGTGACCAGCATCATTGACTATATCCCGGGCCTGTCATTACCCATGAATGGGGTGTCGGGTGCCTTGGGAGAGATTGCGTCACTATTGGGTGACGATGAATTGGCGGCCAGCCATTTGGATCAAGGGCAGTTGCTGGTTTCTGTGAAAAATGGACTCATCTCACACGATTTCACAGTGGCCGGACCACTCGTTCGGGCAAATATTAGAGGTGATTTTAAACTGGCCAATAATTGGAAAAAATCGCTCATTAACGAAAAATTGTCCATCGAGTTTGCTCCCGATTTAGCAAACAAATATAGCCCGACTACGATTGTTTTCCCAAAGAAAAAGTTTGTGGAAATTCCTCCATGTCTTTCGATCATAGGCCCGTTGAATAATGTGACCTTTAAGACAAACGATCTGGGTTTGGGACTGATGCTGAGTGGACGTCTGACGGGTTTGCCGGGAGGATTAATCCGCAAACTCCCCATTCCGCTGCTCAATAAGGAAGAGGATATGGTCGTGAATCCATTGGGCCTCCTGAGATGGCTCATTCCCGGTGGGGACGAGGATTGATTGCCTGCTGCCTTTTGGTACACTTCGCGCGGATGCAACTGGTTCTTGATTACCTACAAGCCCATCGCGGACGCTTTGAAGAGGAGCTCTGCGAATACCTTCGCTTGCCTAGCGTTTCCGCCCAAAGCAAACATACCAAAGACGTCCGGGCTACGGCGGATTGGGTAGTGAATCACTGCCGCGCCATCGGGCTCAAGGCACGCAAGTACTCCACGAATTTTCATCCAATCGTCACCGCCAGCACGCCTAAAAGACCAGGCAAGCGCCCTCACTTTTTGGTGTACGGCCATTACGACGTTCAGCCGCCGGAGCCATTGCACGAATGGAACTCGCCACCTTTCGAGCCTACCATCCGTAATGGCGCAGTGTACGCGCGCGGGGCAACAGATAATAAAGGTCAGCATTTTGCGCACCTCAAAGCTGTAGAGGCATTTTTAAAAACCGGCATGGAGTTGCCGTGCGACCTCACGTTTGTGATCGAAGGCGAGGAGGAAGTGGGCAGCGAAAGCTTGATGAAATTTCTCCACCAAAAAAAGCGCGAGTTAAAATGCGATACTGTGGTCGTATCAGACACCGGCATGCCTTCCAAAAAACACCCTGCGCTTACGTACTCCCTGCGCGGCGTGGCAGCGATGGAGGTCACCGTGCGCGGGCCCAAGGCAGATTTGCATTCGGGCATTTACGGCGGCAGTGTGCAAAACCCTGCAATGGCACTGAGTCAAATGCTGGCGGCGTTACGCGACAAAAAAGGCCGTGTCGCTGTGCCTGGTTTTTACGACAAAGTGCAAAAACTTTCCGCTCACGAACGGAAGCAATTCAAGCGGCTGCCGTACAGCGAGGCGAGCTACAAAAAACTGCTCGGCGTGAATGGGCTGTTTGGCGAAGCGGGCTTCACCGCCATCGAGCAACGCAGCGCGCGGCCCACGCTGGAAATCAACGGGCTTACTAGCGGCTATCAGGGCGAGGGTAGCAAGACGATCGTCCCCGCGTGGGCGCGTGTGAAGATTACCTGTCGCATTGTGCCCGATCAATCACCACGCGAAATTTTGCGGCTGTTAAAGAAACAATTGAAGAAGCTTTGCCCGCCCGGCGTCCGTTTGGAAATCGAGGATGGCCATGGTGCCGAGCCTTATTTGGTGTCGCCCCGCGGCCCGCAAGCGAAGGCGGCGCTCGGCGCATTGCGTGCTGCCTTTGGGCACGAGCCGGTTATTCTGCGCGAGGGCGGTTCCATTCCGATTATCACGGAATTTAAGAAAGTGCTGGGCGCAGATTCGCTGCTGCTTGGGCTGGCATTACCGGACGACAACCTTCATTCACCTAACGAAAAATTCGACCTAACCTGTTTCCACAAAGGCGCGGGCATGAGTGCCCGTCTATGGCCGGCATTGGCCGCTGCATCATCGTGAACAAATTAAAACAATCCCTCACTGAGTCTGATTCTGGAGAATTATCCGCTGGACTGCGCCAATTCCTATACCTCACCGCCACGATCACAGGTGCGGTGATTCTCATTGTAGAAATCCTTGGCGCAAAAATGCTTTCACCTTTTCTAGGCACCTCGCATTTTGTGTGGACGGCCCAAATAGCCGTCACGCTGGTGGCGCTTTCGGTGGGTTATTTCGTGGGCGGCTATGTGGTGGATCGCTCTCCGCGCCTGAATTTCCTCTATTATTCTATTCTCGGAGCCGCCGTGTACCTCGTCGCTACAGTGCCAATGGTGAAGCCGATTTGTTTCAAACTTTTGAAAATCCCGCTTGAATGGGCGTCGTTGTTTGCTTCGGCGTTTCTATTCCTCATCCCATTGGCCTTATTAGCGATGACCGGCCCATTCCTCGTGCGTATGCTCACGCAAAATGTCAAAAAAGTGGGAGGGAACATGGGCCGGCTCACCGCTATCAGCACTCTTGGCAGCGTGGCAGGCGCGGTGCTGATTGGTTATGTGCTTATCCCTCATTTTAAAAACTCCGTGACAATGTTGATTGCCGCGGGCGTCTTGGTTGCGTTGGCGGCGGTTTACTTTATGGTGTGGGGGCGTAACGAATCGACCGTGACCGCGTTGGTAGTAGCCGTGCTGCTCACCGCCGGCATTGGCCACAGTGGCTTGCGGGGCCAGTTTTCAGATACGATGAAATACGGCGGGCTAACATGGGAAGTGCTTTATCGAGCCAACTCAAATTATGGCGAGTTGCTCGTCATCGAGTATCGTAATGGCGACTATCTAGAGCGCCGATACCTTAACGATCAACTTATTCAAAACACATACGATCCTATCACCCGCAAAAGCAACTCGTTGTTTACCGGCGCCCTGCGTTGGTTGGCGCATGCATACACACCCAAGATTGAAAAAGCCCTCTGCATCGGCATGGGCGTGGGTGTTGTGCCAATGCAATTTGTTCATGATGGTATTGAGGTGGATGTTGTGGAAATAAATGGGGCGGTGGTGCCCTTGGCTGAGCAGTATTTTGATTTTGATTCGACCAAGCTAAAGGTGATTGTTTCTGACGGTCGACAGTATCTCAACCAAACGGATAAGCGGTACGACGCCATTATTTTGGATGCCTTTCTTGGCGATTCATCGCCTAGCCACCTGATGACGAAGGAGGCGTTCGAATCCATTCGCAATCATCTTACGCCGCATGGCGTACTGGTGATCAATAGCTTTGGCGAGTCCACAGATAAACGAAAATTTTTCGCCACTTCGTTAGATAAAACACTACGCGAAGTATTTGGCAAAGCCAGCGTCATTGTCCATGCATCAGGGCAAGGCAATGTATTTTTTGTGGCCACGCCGGCGAAACAGATCGTGCCGCATCGCCCGCCGGCGGCCCCCAACGCAGAGGCTCGCGAACGTATGGCTGCGACAGTGGATGATGATGCCATCCAGAAGGAGTGGTCCGATTGGAGGCGACAGGCAAACCAATCGGGGCCATTTTTTTCGGAACACCCCGATGTGCAGGATCAGTTGGGGTTAGCGTGGAAAAAAGTGCGTGAGCACGATCCGGAAAAGGGGAGCATCCTGCTGGATGACTTCAACCCTGTTGAATTTTACGATGCTCGTAATCGTGAATCCAACCGGCGCGGATTGATGAATATTCTTCAGTCCAACGATGGTTGACAGTGAATCCAAAGTTCCCACAGTGGGACTCCCACTGTTTGCTGTCACTATATTTTGGGGCGCTTTTTTACTTTTCCTTGTGCAGCCGTTGATTGGCAAATACATCCTTCCATGGTTTGGCGGAACGCCCGGTGTGTGGACCACATGTCTGCTGTTTTTTCAATGCCTTCTCCTCGGAGGCTATGCTTACGCGCATTGTCTCAACCACTTTTTCCCGCTGCGCAAACAGGTTATTATTCACGGGGTGTTGCTGGCGCTGGCGGTGATTACGCTGCCCATCACTCCCAGTGAAAGTCTCAAGCCCACGGGTGGCGAATCTCCCACACCGCAGATTTTGATGCTCCTCACACTGAGCATTGGCTTGCCGTACCTCGTGCTCTCTGCCACCGGTCCGCTGGTGCAGGCGTGGTTTGCACGTACGCATCCGGGCCGCTCGCCGTATCGGCTTTACGCACTCTCCAATGTGGGATCATTACTGGCGCTTATTGGCTATCCTTTTATTGTGGAACCCTGGAGTACCCGCACTTTGCAGGTTAATGGCTGGTCGTTCGGTATGCTTCTTTACGGAGTGGCGTGCGGTTGGTTAGCGTGGCGACTATACCGCACAAAGGAAGCGGGTAAATTGGAGCTGGAGGAATCTAGTGAAGAAACTAAAGCCTCCAAAGCTATGCGCTGGCCGTTGTGGTTGGCATTGCCCGCATGCGGTACGGCATTGCTTATGGCTACCACCAACAAGCTGTGCCTCGATGTGGCGGTGGTGCCATTTTTATGGGTACTGCCATTGGCGCTTTATCTCATTACATTTATTATCTGTTTCGATAATCCGCGCTGGTATGTACGGGAGCTTTTTGTGCCACTTCTGGTACCGCTTTGGATCGGCGTGATCTGGGCGTTAAAGAAAGGGGTGGATATGGACATCCTAACGCAGGTGAGCCTCCACTGCGGCGCGCTTTTCGTAAGCTGTATGGTATGCCACGGCGAACTGTATCGCCTGCGGCCAGAGCCAACACGGCTCACGCAATATTTTCTCGGCATTTCTGCTGGCGGCGCATTGGGAGGCCTGTTTGTTGCTGTGTTGGCACCGCTTTGGTTTAATGGTTACTGGGAATTTCATATCTCGATTTGGGCAGTGGGGCTGCTGTTTCTTGTGGCTTGCTGCGTGGGGCGCGAGGATTGGCGTATCAGTAAATGGCATCTGCGACTAATCCTTATGGGTTGCTGGTTGGCGGTGTGCCTAGCACTTCTGCAGCACACCAGCTTGAATGGTAAATGGCGTACGGTAACGGTGTTGCTGCCTTTTGTGGTGGCCTGTTTATTGACGCGCGTGGTGTTTCATCATTGGTGGGCCCCATCGCGTCGCACGGAATTGCGTGAAATCTATTCTGGAATTTTCGGCGCTCTTGGCGCGCTGACGCTAACGCTGGTGGCATTGGTGATTGCGGGTGACTATTTGCTCAACAGCAAATTCCATTATCTCAACCAATTCAATCCTGGTGTGTGGGTGGCTGCCGCTTTGTTGGCGCTCAATGCCTTTGTGTGGAACAGCGTGTGCGATTGGCGAGGCTGGCGCATCCACTGGGGCTGGGCCGCGGGTGGCTGGGTTCCGTTACTGGTGACGCTTGCTGTCGCGCTCCTCGTTCAGGCCCGAGATGGTCGCGGCGATGCTATTTATCGCGAGCGGGGATTTTATGGTATTTTGAAAATATCAGAATATTCGGATAGCATGGGGGATGAGTATCGTCTGCTACTCAATGGTCGTATCACGCATGGTTATCAATTTACGGGAGCCGAGGCCAGTGGGCGGGTGACCACCTATTACGGCCCGCCCACGGGCGTAGGGTTGGCGGTACAGTATTTTCCGTTGGACGGAAATGCTACGGGAGGTTTACGTGTGGGCGTCGTGGGGTTGGGTGTGGGCACGCTGGCCGGATATGCGGTTGAAGGTGATCACTATCGAATATACGAGATTGACCCACAAGTGGTGAATTTGTCATCACAGGAGGTGGGCACATTTACGTATTTACTAGAGGCGAAAGAGCGCGGTGCAGAAGTTGAGGTAGTGCTGGGTGATGCACGGTTGTCGATGGAGGAAGAGCTGCAAGTGGGCAAATCTCAGGGATTTCACGTACTGGCACTGGATGCATTTAGTAGCGACGCAATCCCAGTACATTTATTGACCAAGGAATCGGTGGCAATTTACTTGAAACACCTCGATCCCAAAGGTGTATTGGCTATTCATATCTCCAATCGTTATCTTGATTTAGAACCGGTGGCGCGGCGTCTGGCGCGGGAGTTTGATCTCACCATGATGGTGGTGGACAATCCGGACGGTGGCTTCGATGAGGAATGGGTATATGCATCTACTTGGGTGCTATTAGGGCGCGATCCCGGTTTTTTTGAAATTCCCGAATTGCGGGGATATCCGTTGGTAGATCTCACTCAGAATGAGGATTCGCCACTATGGTCGGATGATTACGCGAGTATTTTCCGAATCATGCACAAACCCTCGTGGTGGTATCGGTGGGCCGAGCGATGGAAGCGTCTAACCGGTCAAACGCTATGACTCCAGACAACCAACCCGCATGGCTAGGATTATTTCCGGATCAAGATTTTGAGTTCCGCTTCGGTGCAAGGCCTGGTGATGCGGTGGCATTTTTTGCGGATACGTCTGAGCACGATATGCTGATGGCCGGTCGTCGTGCAGCCTTGGATCAAGCGCCGGCGCAATATTTGTTCGAGGAATTATCTGCGGCGAAGGCGGTGGCCGAATGCTCCGAATGGGCTGGATTGGACGGGGGCTCTTGCCTAGAATTGGGGCTGCATTGGGAACCGGATTTTTTAATTTTATTACCGGACGAAAATGGGCGTTTTGTGTTCCGCGCAGGAGTCGTTTGTTTCCCATCGTCATGGCGGCCGGAGGAAAAAATCGGGTTGCCCGTGCACGCCATTCATTCGCCGGTGCCCACGCTCAACGAAAACCTCGGCGCGCGCATTGATAAATTCCTGACCAATCTCGAACCCGGCAGAGCATGGGAGCGCTCCAACTGGGGCCTAAGTAGCTCGCCGAAACTCAACCAACATCCCACCCGTGATATTCCGCGCCTCAACCCCCCGTTTGATGACACCGAGGCGTGGGTCCGGATTGAAGATCAAGTGCTCTGCCGGCTGCCGAAAACGCGCGCGTTGCTATTTGGTATTCGGCTTTTGAATGTGTCGCTGGCTGAACTCAAAAAATTTCCTGAAGCCAAAGTCGGTTTGCATCGCGCCATCGCCACCATGCCTGAGAAGGTTGCGGATTATAAAAACGTCACCGCAGCGCGAAGGTATTTGTTGGAGTTGCTGGGCTAGTCGGAGATCTCATCAGTCAATGCCGTGCCGCGTCGCGCCTTTTTATCCGAGGGATAATTCGAGAGCAGCGCCAGGCTTGAGGCAATAATAAGACCTGCGCTAAACAGGCTGAGATTGCTTGCGGGTATTAATCCAATCAGCCAAAAACCAAGGAATGGCGAAATGAAATTGCGGATGCCATTGAAAAACAAGTGAACGCTCATGTAGTCGGCCACGTGTTTGGCGGGCGCAAATTTGGTAACCCAAAGGCTCCACGCTACTTCGCCACCGGAGTTGGCCACGCCAAATAATCCTGCCGCGATGCATAGGCCGACCATTGAAGTGCTGTGGAAGAATAGCACGAGGGATACCGCAAAAATGAAATTCAAAATTACCCGCAACACAAAAAAATTCATTTTATCAAACAAGTTGCCCCAAAGTGGACTGAAAATCAGTTTCACGGCATTGGGAATGAAAACGAGAATGAGCGCGATTGTTGCCGGCGTGGGTTTGAAGCTGAGTGTGTAGTCATCAGCATAAGCACCGGAGTTGGCGAGGTACTCAACACGCAGTGGGAAGAGCATTAGATTGCCAATGCCGAAGAGCATCCAACAAATGAGGATGTGCCGAAAAAGTTTGTCTTCCTTAAAAAATCGCAATGAACGGAAAGGGTGAGTACCCTTCATGCCCGTTAGCTTGTTGGCGGGAAGTTTTGAGAAGCAAAATGAAGCCCACGCAAATGCGCTAGCGAAAACCAACATTAACCACCAAGGGTAACTAGCTAGCTTTTGGCTAAAATCTCCGTTGGTTAAAATCCATCCCGCC
>JAOLZA010000122.1 GCA_028343615.1 Verrucomicrobiota bacterium | reverse complement strand
AATATTTCGGTGTGTGCCGTCGGCTCCCATTCGTAATCGAATGGCTCGGCATAATCGCGCCGCATCGGATGGCCTTCGAATTCATCCCACATTAAAATTCGGCGTTGATCCGGATGCCCCTTGAAATCAACGCCGAACAAATCGTACACCTCGCGTTCCTGCAAATCGCAACTGCGCCATACCGGCGTGAGCGATTTCACCGTCGCGCCTTCGCGACCGGTACGTTGCTTGATGATCAGCGGGCCGGTTTTATTGGCCATCGAGTAAAGATGATAAACCACATCAATGCGCCCGGGTTCGGTGCGCTTCACGGTTTCTGTTTCGCCGGCATCGTTGGTGATTTTTTCCTTCACCTCGGTTTCGAGATAATCCACACCGGTGACGTTGCTGCAATAATCCCAGCCATTGGCGAGCAGCCACTCGGCGATGGTAAGCGCATTTGCATCGGGAAATATCACCGCGCCGGCGGCTTCATCCCACAGCGCCTCAGGGAATTCTTTCAGCAAAGATTCGTGTGAAAGTTCGCTCATACTGAGGCTTCTTCTTTCGATTCACAAGGTTCGTCGGGCTGGGCATTCGGATTTTCCGGCGGAGACCACACTTCGGGATTAAAGGGCGGTTCGAGATCTGTGCCCGTGAAGCGTGGCACTGGATATTGCCGGCGACCCTCAGTGAAGGCAGGATCATCCTCGATTTTCATCCCACCAATTTTTTTCTGCAAATAATTAAGCGACTGCAAAACCGCTTCCGGGCGTGGCGGGCAGCCCGGCAAATAAACGTCCACCGGAATGTAGCGGTCGATGCCCTTGAGCACATTGTATCCCTGCTTAAACGGCCCGCCGGAAATGGCGCAAGCACCCATCGCGATCACCCATTTGGGCTCGGGCATTTGATTATAAATTCGCACCACTTGCGGCGCCATTTTTTTGGTGACCGTGCCGGAAACAATCATCAAATCCGCTTGCCGCGGCGTGGGGCGAAACACTTCGGATCCAAACCGCGAGATGTCAAAACGCGAAGTAGCCGAGGCAATCATCTCGATGGCGCAACACGCCAGCCCAAACGTCAGCGGCCATACCGAGCCGCCGCGCGCCCAGTTGTATAGGAAATCCACCTTCGACACGATCACCCCCGCACGCTCCAGCTCCGAGCGTGTAGTGTCATCGAGATCCATTCCGGCATTGAGGTTTTCGGTCGTCATTTTTTATTTCCACGTCAGCACACCTTTAATCCACAAATAAATCAAACCCTCCGCCAACAGCAAAATGAAAACGCCCATCGCCAGAAACGCCCCAAAGGACAACCCCGTGAACGCCACCGCCCATGGATATATGAACACCGCCTCAATATCAAAAATCACAAACGCCAGTGCGTACAGATAATACTGCACATTGAACTGCACCCACGGATCGCCTTTCGATTCCAGCCCGCACTCGAAGGCAGATTGCTTGATGTCGTTCGGCTTGCGAGGTGCGAGAATAGCCGAGAGAATCAGCGGCCCGCAGGCGAAACCAACCGCCAGCACCGCCATCACGGCCAACAGTAGATATTGGGCGTACGGCGTCGGCGCAGCCGCATCGGCAAATAGTAGGATAGTTTGCACCTCTAATGTTCTGTCCACCCTCGGCAGACGCGCGGTTTGTAGCATGCCGCCTCCGAATGAAAAGCCCGTTTTGTTCACTACCCGCGCAAACTGCGCGAACCGCTTGAATGCACCGCTCCGCCCTGCTACCTTGCGTGCCATGCGAATTCTATCCGGCATCCAACCTTCAGGCGCGCTTCATGTCGGGAACTATTTTGGCATGATGCAGCCGGCTATTGAGTTGCAGGAGGAGGGAGAGGCGTACTACTTCATTGCCGACTACCACTCGATGACCTCGGTGTTTGACGCAGAGGTACGCCGTAAGAATACGCAGGATGTAGCACTGGACTTTCTTGCATGCGGACTGGACCCGGCTAAATCGATCTTTTTCAAGCAAAGCGATGTGCCTGAGGTCACAGAACTTACATGGCTGCTGACCACACTGACCCCCATGCCAATGCTGGAAAATTGCCACAGCTATAAGGACAAGCTGGCCAAGGGGCTTAAGCCTAATCACGGGCTCTTTGCTTATCCGGTACTGATGGCTTCAGACATTCTGATATATGACTCGAACGTGGTACCGGTGGGGCGGGATCAAAAACAGCATGTGGAGGTCACGCGTGATATTGCCGGTAAATTCAATCAGACC
>JAOLZA010000118.1 GCA_028343615.1 Verrucomicrobiota bacterium | reverse complement strand
ATCCACGCGTCCTGCACCTCCATCACATCGGCAAGCGCTTCCTCGGGGGTATCGCCCTGACCGACGCAGTGTTTGAGGTCGGGGACTTCGGCGATGAAGCAATCCTCTTCGTTGCTCCAGAAAATGTTAATGTGATAATGCGGCGTGTTCATAACATAATGGTCGGAACATACGTCACAACCGCCAGTTCGTCAAATGATGTGAGTAGATTTTTATTGAGGCGGATTTTCTTTCTGCATAAATTTGGTTTATGGAGGATGAGATACTTTAAACTATGAACACAAAAATAAGATTTGCGATGATGATCCCTATGCTTTTGTTGGTGGGGTGTAGTTCGTTAAGCAGTGCTAAAAATACCGTTAGCAGCTTGGCTACGCAGCAGTTGATGGTGGAGGCCTTCTTGATGGACGGCGAGAAACTGATGGCAAGTCCCCGTATTATAACTATGAATGGTGAAAAGGCTCAAATCGACATGAGGACTGTTGCGGCTCCAGTGCCCGGTCAAGCTCAGCGAGTCGCTAGTGGTTTACAACTGGTGGTGCAACCTAAAATTCAAGAAGGGCGTATTGTTTTCAACGGAAGATTCCTATTGAAGGAATCTTTGGGTAAACTAGATCAAGTCGATCTGCACACGGCCACGTTCCACACTCGCGAAGCATTTTTTTCCGGCGTGGCAAATTCCGGTGAGATTAAGCTTGTAGCCATCGGGGCTGCCAACGACCGCTCGTTGGAACTGCGCTTGAAATTTATTCTCATGGTCAATACCTCTCGAGCGGCAAAAACACATTAGGATTGCTCGACACTTACGTGAGGCGATCACTATAAACGGTTGTCTCTTTTTTGCTTATGAAGCGTAATGGAATTTTAGCAGCGGGAAATTGGATCGTCGATCAGGTGAAAATGGTGGATGTGTTTCCGCAAAGGGAAACGCTGGCGAATATTCTGCGCCAAAGCGGGGGCACGGGTGGATCGCCTTACAATTTGCTTGTGAATCTCGCCAAGCTGGGTGCGAAGATTCCGCTCAGCGGCGCAGGGCTGGTGGGCAATGATGCGCTGGGCAAATACATCCTCGCCGATCTCAAGCACTATAAGATTGACGCCCAACAAATTCAAATCACTGATCGCGCCCCTACGTCGTACACCGATGTGATGACGGAAGTGGACACCGGGCGGCGCACATTTTTTCACTGTCGCGGTGCCAATGCGCTTTGGAATGCAAAGGGGTTGGACTTCAAAAAATCGAAGGCCAAGATTTTTCACATCGGTTACCTACTGTTGCTCGATGCAATGGATTCGCCGGATAAAAAATACGGCACCCGCACCGCGGCCCTCTGCGCCAAGGCCCAACGGGCGGGATTAAAAACCAGCATCGATTGCGTGAGCGAAGATAGCGATCGCTTTGCCAAAATCGTTTCGCCCGCGCTACCGTTTGTGGATTACTGCATCCTCAATGAATTCGAGGCCGGCAAGACCACCGGCTTCAACATCCGCCGCAGCGACGGCACGTTGGACACTATGGCACTACGGCACGCCGCAGGCGCGTTGCTGCAATTGGGCGTAAAGGAATTGGTATGCGTGCACTTCCCCGAAGGCGGCTTTGCCCGCACGCGGGGCGGCACGGATCACTGGCAGTCGTCACTAAAGCTGCCGCAAAAATACATCCAAGGCGCCGCCGGCGCGGGCGATGCCTTTTGCACCGGAATGCTGCTGGGCATTCACGAAGGCTGGGAAATCCAGCGAAGCCTCTTCACCGGCGTCTGCGCCGCCGCCGCGAACCTCAGTGATCCGACGTGCACGGGCGGAATGAAACGGCTTAACACCGTGTTGGCACTGGCCAGGAAATACAAACCGCGAGCGGCGATTGGGGATTAAAAATCCAACTACGCGCGCTCAAGGTATTTTTGGTTCTTCACGTCGATCTTGATTTTTTCGCCCGTCTTAATGAAGAGAGGTACTTGGATAATCACGCCGGTTTCGAGGGTGACGGGTTTTTGCACGTTGCTGGCGGAATCGCCTCGCACACCCTCGGGCGCATCGCTGACGGTGAGTACCACGTTGGCGGGCAGTTCGACCATCGCGAGATTGCTGTCCACGTAGGTGGCGGTGAGAGGCGTGTTCTCGGTCATAAAATCTTTCACGTCAACCATTAGTTCGGCACGCACATTTTCCTGCTCGTACGTTTCTGGATCCACGAGCACAAAATCGTCGCCCTGCATATAGCTGAACTCCAGCTTGCGGGTGGTCATTGGCACAATCTCGACGCTCTCAGATGAGTTGAATCGGTTATCAGAAGACTTACCGGTGTTTAAGTTGCGCAGCTTGGCCTGGATATAAGCTGGGCCTTTCCCGGGCTTCAC
>JAOLZA010000117.1 GCA_028343615.1 Verrucomicrobiota bacterium | reverse complement strand
TGGGAAAACCGCACCACACGCCGGAGGTTCCTGCTGGGCACCGCCGGCGGCGGCATGACCGCAATGGGCGCGGGCTACGCCTACATGCGCCTTTGGGAAAGCGGCTGGCTTGAGGTTAACCGTCGTGAAATAAAGCTCGACCCACCGCGTCGACTGAAATCGCCCATCAAGATTTTACATCTCTCGGATTTGCACGCCTCCAAAGTAGTGAGCCTTGCGTACCTACGCCGCACATTGAAGATGGGTCTCGATTTACAGCCGGATCTCATTTGCGTGACTGGTGATTTCATCACGTGGAAATACAAACGCTACGGGGAATACGCCGAAGTGCTGTCGCAACTATCCTCCGCCGCGCCCACCTTCGCCTGCCTCGGCAATCACGATGGCGGCTCGTGGGCAGAAGGGGAAATGAAGCTCGGCAATAGCGACTCCGCAGAGGTGCGCGAGTTGTTGAATGCTTCAAAAATCCAACTCCTTCACAACGAACACACCACGGCGACCATCAACGGTAATGAAATCAATCTTGTTGGCGTGGGAGATTTATGGAACCACGAGTGCGACCCGGAAACCGCCTTCGACCAAATCGACAACACCCGCCCCACCCTGTTGCTTTCGCATAATCCGGACACCAAAGATCAGCTAGCCGCGTTCCCTTGGCAACTAATGCTCAGCGGCCACACCCACGGCGGCCAGCTTTACCTACCCGGACTGGGCGCCCCGCTGGCACCGGTTAAGAATAAAAAATTTGTGCGCGGCCTGCATCACATTCATGACCGCTGGCTACACATCAGTAAAGGCGTGGGCAACCTACACGGCGTACGCCTCAATTGCCGCCCCGAAGTGGCGCTGCTTACCGTGGCGTAATGGCAGGTACGCTAATCGCTAATGGCAGCGAGGTGCCAGTGGAGCTTCCCTGCACACTGGAACAGTTTCTAATTTCACAAAACCAATCGCCCCGCAGTGTTGTTGTTGAATTAAATGGCGAGGCTGTGCCGCCCTCGGATTTCGCCACACGCGAACTGGCTCCGGATGATCGCCTTGAGATTGTCCGCATCGTCGCGGGCGGTTGATATTGCCAGCTTGTATTTCGCCAGTTTCCCGCTAATATATCCCGCCCTAGCGGAGCTTGAAGCATGCCTGACACCACACCAGTTTATCTTGAGGAATTCCTCGCGTTGCACCCGGCCGATTTGGCAGACCGGTTGCAACGCATGGAGGTGAAAGAGGCACGCCATATTCTTCAGGAGTTGCCACCAAAGAATGCCTCCGCTGCGCTCACGGAATTAGAGGATGAAATCCTCACCGAACTGCTTGATGGATTTCCCCAGACAAAACTGGTGCCGCTGCTCAATACCATGTACGCCGAGGAGGCGGCGGATGTGTTGGGCGAACTGGAAGAAACCGATCGCGCGCGGTTACTGCGTAAGATGGGCGCTAAGGAAGCCGCCGCTGCCAAGACGCTTCTAAAATACCCTGAAGATAGCGCGGGCGGCATCATGAACGATCGGTTCATCACCCTCCGCGCAATGCAAACTGTTGGCGAAGGCCACCGGCGCATCCGCCAAAAACACCGTGAACAAAAACATTCGGACATTAATTATTTATTCGTCACCGATAAGGAGAACAAACTTGTCGGTGTGGTTTCCATTCGCGACCTGATTTTTTCTGATGACGAGGTGAAGGTTTCCGACATCATGGACCGTGATGTAAAATACGTCCGAGTAACGGATGACCAGGAAGAAGTGGTGCGGCGTTTTGAGCACTATCACTTTCTGGGCCTCCCTGTGCTGGACGAGGAAGGCCGAATGGCAGGCATCATCGCGGGCGACGACGTGCTTTCCATCGCCATCGACGAGCAGACCGAGGACATGCAAAAAATGGTGGGCCTCGATGGTGAAGAACGAACACTCACCCCGTGGACGCAATCCTTCAAGCGGCGCCTTCCTTGGCTTTTCGTCAACCTGCTGACTGCCTGTCTGGCCGGTGCGGTGGTGGGTCTATTCGAGGGAACGATCAAAGAGTTTGTGGTGCTGGCGGTCTTCCTGCCCATCATCGCCAGTCAAGGCGGTAACGCTGGGATGCAAACGGTGACCGTCATCGTGCGCGACATGGCCTTGGGCGAACTGTCGCCGGGCGACGGTCGCAAGGCACTGTTCAAAGAACTCCTTTTAGGATTACTGATCGGCACCATCATCGGCCTAATCGTGGGATTAGTCAGTTATTTGATTGCGCCCAAATTCGGGATCACAGCAGAAATGGGCGCGATCCTCGGCCTCGTGGTTGGTGCGGCAATGGTTCTTAACCTGTTATCAGCTGCCCTCTTTGGGGTGCTCATTCCGTTTGCATTGAAATTTTTCCGGCTCGACCCCGCGCTAGGCTCCAGCATTTTGATCACCACCGTCACAGACGTAGCGGGATTCTTTTTCCTGCTCGCGCTGGCGA
>JAOLZA010000116.1 GCA_028343615.1 Verrucomicrobiota bacterium | reverse complement strand
AATAAATTGAATTCCACAAAGTTAATTTTCTTTGAGCCTGATCGTAATATTGGGTTAGGGCATCGGGTTCAATTTTTGGAGGAGTACATTCGCAAGAATGCGCCTGAAGTATTAACTGAAAAAGGAGGGTCCAAGGGGGTTTTACTCACCTTCGATATGAAGCGTGATTCTGATGATGCAAAATCGATTTTTAACGAACCGGTGCCTCAGGTGAAGTTGGTTGATTGCACCTTCTAACCGACATCCATTCGACCTTCATTGTGGGTAGTAGAAATCAACCTATCTCGTCACTAAATTGAATGGATAAATTCAAAATAGCTACAATCATGGTACAACGGCAATTGGACCCAATTATCTGGAGAAGAATTCAGGAAAACTAACGGATTTATTGATAAAAATCCGTTTTTTGTTGAAAAAAGCTTAAAATAATTAAATCAGCTCCTCAATGGGAGAACCGCCGGTGATCACATCCACCAGACTTTTGGGCAGGCTACCATTCACACGGAGTTGGCCGATGTCAAAAAGCGTGTGCATGATGGTGCTCATCAGGTGTTTTGGATCGTACGGTCGCGTACTCGGCTCAGCCGCCTGCCGGTCACTTTGGCCAATTACCTGGCCCATTTTCAATCCGCCACCTGAGACCAGAAGCGAAGTCAAATTACCATAGTGATTGCGACCGCCGCCGCTATTAAGTCGGGGCGAGCGGCCCATTTCACCCGTTACTACAAGTAATATCTTTTCACTCAAACCCCGCTCATGGACGTCCTGAATAAACGTACTTACCGCGTGATCCACCTGATTGCCCATGGGATAAATCCCGGCCATGTTTTTGGGACTATTGTTATTTGCGTGATAATCCCAACCACAATCACTCACCGTCACGAAACCGCAACCCGCCTCACACATCCGCCGCGCCATAAGCATCTGTAAACCCAGTAGATTGCTTGCACGTTTCATGTCGAACCAACGCTGCAACTTCTTCTGATCAAATAAGGGGCGCGTGTCATAACGCGCAATGGTTTTCGGATCTTCTTTTGACCAATCAAATGCATCGGCCGCTCCACGTGAAATAGTGTCGAAAGCCTGTTGCTGATATTTATCCGCACTCTCCAGTTCTCCACTGGCATCAATATCACGGCGCAGACCATCCAAGCGGCCAAGTAATCCACGACGATCGGTTAAACGCTCCGGCTCAATCTGCAAACGCATATCCGCATTCACATCTCCGCCACCTGCAGGGTTAAAGGCGGCATAACTTGCGCCCAAATCTCCGGACTGAGTGAGCGTGCCCAGTGCCTTAGTTTCAAAATTGCTACCGAGCTTCAGTTTCGGATCTATTGCCTCAGGTAAAATTAAAGTATTACGCGGCATTCCCGTGTCCGGGTGATTCACTCCGGCGACTTTCGCATAAAGGGCACTCATCGAGGCCTTAAGCGGATTGCCCGCAACAGTTACCGGATGGTAGGTATGTCCGCTATTCTTGGAACCGTACGACCGCACGATCGAAAACTTATCAGTCATCTTGGCTAACTTTGGAAAAGTGCCGCCGAAAGTGATACCCGGAATATTCGTTTTAACCTCACCGGTAATAGAACGAATCTCAACTGGCGCAGACATTTTGGGATCGAATAATTCGATATGGGGCGGTCCTCCAGAGAGAAATAGCAGCACCACGCACTTGTCTTTGAGATGTAGGCCTGCACGCGCGGCAAGGGCTTTATTGGCCAATAAATCCGGCAGTGCCAATCCGCCCAAAACCCCAGCCTGCAGGAAATTCCTCCGCGAGAAACCGGCACAAGTCTGGTCTGGCGCAATATCTGATAAAGTGAACATAACCCCGTAAAACAGTGATTGATTAGCCCTCCTACATCAACTGGCGGATGGGTGAGGCCCCATTAATCACATCATTGACCTCATTGGGAATACCCGCCATGGCGCGCACCGCACCCGTGTCCAGTAGCGTCTCCATAAGAGTCGCATAAAGGTTCGGGATAGTCACGCGATCGCTTGCAGGCTCACCTCCGTCCTTGGTGGAACTACCCACTACCTGTCCCATCTTCAGGCCTCCACCATAAAGCAATAAAGGCGCACTGCCCGCCCAGTGATTACGACCCCCTTTATTGTTCACTTGAGGCGTGCGCCCCATTTCTCCGCAGCACACCAGTAGAATTTTATCGCGTAATCCGCGCGCCTCCACGTCCTCAATAAATGCACTCACTGCATGGTCAAACGGCGTGCCCACATAGCCCATGCCTTCAGTCATGGTGGCATTGTTCTTATCTGCGTGCATGTCCCACACGAAATCGGTGGTGACCGTGATAAAGCCCGCTCCACGCTCAGCCAACCGCCGCGCCATCAACATGAGCTTACCCAGATTGTTAACGTGGTTCTGATAACGGGGCCGGTTGTTCCAACTTTTGCTGATTTTTTCCACGTCCATTAGGGTGGACGTGTC
>JAOLZA010000114.1 GCA_028343615.1 Verrucomicrobiota bacterium | reverse complement strand
TCCTCATTGGAAAAGGCGGTAAGGTTATCGCCATTAGCAAAGGTTGCGATCCTAGCGGCCTCATTGCCCGCAACCTCGGTGATAAGACCGCCACTTTGGTGAAGGCCGACAAGGTCGATATCAAGAGTCAGGTCGATAAAAACAGAAAGCCAATTGTCCAGAAGAAGTAGGAACTTATAGCCCACCGGAGCAGAGGCAACTCTGCATATATTTTCTGACTGGTAACTGAAGCTGACCGGGCTACAATCAACCCATGGCCCATTGCGGTAATTTTGACCAGCCTCCGCTGACGCGGCGCGATATGCTTGCACGCTGCGCAAATGGATTTGGTGGGATTGCTATGGCCTCAATGCTGGCTAGTGAGGCCATGGCCAAGCCAGCTAATCCGCTCGCGCCCAAGCCGCCGCACTTCGCGCCCAAGGCAAAGAGTATCATTTTCCTCTACATGGACGGCGGACCGGCAAGCATGGATACCTTTGATCCTAAGCCGCGCTTAACTAAAGAGAACGGGAAACCTTTCGGCCTGAAGATGGAAGCCACGCAGTTTAACAGCCGCGGCAAGACCCTCGGGAGCCCTTGGAATTTTAAAAATTACGGACAAGCCGGCATTCCCATCAGCGATCTTTTCCCGCACGTAGCTAAGCACGCGGACAAGTTGTGCGTCATCCGCTCAATGACCTCAAATTTTTCTGAACACACCAATGGCAATTACTTTCTACACACCGGCTTCGGTCAGGTAGGCCGGCCTAGCATGGGATCGTGGATTAACTATGGGCTGGGCACCACAAACCAAAACCTGCCCGGCTTTATCGTGCTCAATGGAGGCCTCATACCACCCGGCGGATTGGGCTGCTTCTCCAATGGCTTCCTGCCTGCCGCCTATCAGGCTAGCGTATTCAAGTACGGCGACAAACCAATCGCCAACATCGCCCGTACCGAGCGCTCGCCGGAGCTGCAGCAAAACAAGCTGAAACTGCTACGCATGCTGGACCAAGGCGTGGTGGAGCGTATGGGCCGGCTGGATCAAATCGAGTCGGCCATCACAAACCACGAGTTAGCTTACCGCATGCAAAGTGCGGTACCGGAGCTGATGGATATCAAAGGCGAAACTGAAGCTACAAAACAACTCTACGGCCTTGATGCGAGCTTCAAGAACACAGCCACTTTCAGCCGCAACTGCCTCATTGCTCGGCGACTGGTTGAGCGCGGCGTTCGTTTTATCGAACTCACTTGTCCTGGCGGCAACGGTGATCGATGGGATCAGCATGGCGGACTCAAGGAAGGTCACACCAAAAACGCCAAGTCCGTCGATCAAGGAATCGCCGCGCTGCTGGAGGATCTCGAGGCACGTGGGTTACTCGATTCCACATTGCTTGTTTGGATGGGTGAATTCGGTCGCACCCCCTTTGCTCAAGGCAACAACGGTCGCGACCACAACCCCTTCGGCTTCAGCCTATGGATGGCCGGCGGCGGGGTAAAAGGTGGTATGACTTACGGTGCCACTGATGAGTACGGTTACAAGGCCGTCGACAAGAAACTGGAAATCCACGATCTCCACGCTACCATGCTGCACCTGCTGGGCATGGATCACACAAAACTTACTCTCCGCTTCAGCAGCCGCGACATGCGCCTGACCGATGTACACGGTGAAGTCATCAAGGATATTCTGGCGTAGCGCACTTTTCGCGCTGCTCCTTCCCCTTGCCACGCCGGCTCTCGGTGGTGAAAAAGCGAGTGCCGATTGGTGGTCCCTGCAGCCGGTGAAACGCCCCGATACGCCCAATGTGAAAAACGCCCAGTGGGTGCGCAACCCCATCGACGCATTCGTTCTTTCGAAACTGGAGGCGCAAGGATTGACCCCTACGCCAGAAGCCAATCGACGCACGTTAATACGTCGGCTTAGCTACGACTTAACCGGCCTTCCTCCGACACCATCCGAAGTTTCGGATTTCGTAACCGACAAGACTCCCAATGCATACAAAAATCTGGTGGATCGGTTGCTTGCCTCACCTCACTACGGTGAACGCTGGTCACGGCATTGGCTGGATGTAGTGCACTTTGGTGAGAGTCACGGATTTGAATATAACCAGCCACGCAATAATTCCTGGCCGTACCGCAACTGGGTGATCCGCGCACTAAACGCTGACCTACCCTATGACCGATTTGTGAAAATGCAGATCGCTGGTGACGTGATTGAGCCAAACTCGGCAGACGGTATCATTGCCCTCGGCTGTCTTGTCACCGGGCCGCACAACACCACACGCCCCTCCAATGATACCATGCGAAAAACTATGCGACAGGATGAGGTAGAGGATCTGGTGGGTATGGTAGGGCAGACGTTTCTCGGGTTAACTATCAATTGTGCGCGCTGCCACGACCACAAATTCGATCCCATCTCGCAAAAAGATTACTATGCGATGGCTGCCACACTATCCGGGTTCAATCCCGGCGAACGTGACCTGCGCGGCATGGTCAATGGACCGGATGCTGCGGCTCTCCGAGAGCTTCGTGC
>JAOLZA010000113.1 GCA_028343615.1 Verrucomicrobiota bacterium | reverse complement strand
TTTCCTCAACAGCAAAATCCATATCATCACCTGGCATGATCGCTCCATCAGCAACAGCCATTTCCATCTTCTTACCCAGAGTTCCTCCAGAGGCAATCATGAGTCCCAAAAATAACAACACACAAGAAGCCCCGCTCAGGCAGGTTCGACTTACCCCCAACCAGACCATTCGTCCACCACTGACTTTTTGCATGGCACAATTACGGGCAATGGAGATGGCTCCGCCAGTGAGTGCCAGTAAACCAAAGACAATTGCAAAGGTCATCGCTGCAGTCTTCCCCTCAATCACATTTTCCTGACCGCCAATAATGATCGCCACCAGATAAAACGCCCAAGCCAGATAGATTGCCGGCACCACCAACACCACCTTGCGCAGAAGGGGCAAAGACTGGGTTGTCTCTGAATTACGCAGCTTGATGACTGAAAGAATCAACAGGACAAAAACCGCGACAAAGGCAAACAAAGCAAACCCTAGAAAAGTAAAGCCAACCGCTTCATTACGAGTGGCGTTAGCAATTACCGCAGACAAAAATCCAATCACAATTGGGATATTGATTCCCAAAACCCACCAGAGCATCAGCCCATCAGTCGCCTTCTTGAAGGCCAGTTGCTCATCATCCGGTCCCTCAATGGGCCGACGACGAATAAATTTAAGGGTGCCATAACCCAATATCGGCAAAGTAAGTAGGATAAATATAGCGAATGGACTGAGTACCGCCAGTTCTCGCAGCCAGTGTTTATGCTCCCTTTTGCGTTCACGAACCAATTGACGTTTTTGTTCAAATCCCGGACCTACATTGGCTTCTGGAATATCAGTTCCTTCTGCTCCTGCAAAGAGAACCACCGCGGCCTCCTCCAAATCAGGCTCAGGCATGGGTACAGGACCCGGCTCGATCAATTGCTGCACTTGAACTGGAGGCTGGGTGTGAAGCTGGTAACGGGGTTTAAGGATCTCTTCCTGAATGGCGAAATAAATTCGCTCCAGACCTGGACGCATTTCCTGCAAAGCAAACACGGCTTCATCCACCCCTGAAAGCCCAAGGGCAGCAGGCACTGCCTTGCCATCAGCCCGCTTCACAACAAAATCCAGCAGCGCCTTTTCACCCGGTCGATAGGTTTCCTTGTTAAGCTTGGCCTCGATCTTCAGGCTATCAGCACGCTTCACCTGAATCACCTTGGTATCGCCAATAATATTGCCATCACGTTGGATACGGTAGCCACGTAATTCAAGGGTGCCGAATAAATCAGCCGGCAAATCAAGAACCAGAGCCCCCTTGCCTTGCTCGATATCCACTGACTTCATCAGAACTGCCCGACGGTCCTTGATGACGTCCACAAAAATGCGTTCCTTGTTACCGGGCGCAAAGACATCCAGTTTCACCGTGTCACCGGTCTTATAAACAGCCTGATCGGTGCGTAACAGAAAGGCATCTGTGCGACGATCAATACGCAGGTCGCGAACGACTGCAGCCTTCACGCCTTTTTCATCCTCAGCCGAAATTCTCATCTCAAGTTCGGCTTTATCAGGTGTAATCTTGACCTTCGCAATTCCCACCTCCGAAGTCTCCACCTGCTGCCGATCCCGGCCCAAGGTCAACTTGGTCTTGGCCGGACGCCCATCAGGATATGCAGTGACCACATAGAGGATATTTTCCACACCCTGAACCAGTGTTCCGCTTTCAGGGAACACATCAATGCGGATGGGTTGATTGGTCACAATCACGTTACGGTTGCGTTCCTGTTTGTGATCAGCCAAATCAACCACCTGAGCCTGCAGGGAAACCGAAGCATCACCCTTATTGAGTTCACTACCTACAAAGTCGCCTAATCTGAATTCAAATGGGAAATTCCCTTCCTCATCCAATTCCCCCTCAATGATCTCAAAAGGGCGAAGCCTTTCAATGAATTCTGAGGCAGTGATCTTAATTTTACCGCCAGCCACGGGCTTACCAAAGGTATATTGGGCCGAGGCTGTGCCAGAAACCATCTGACCGGGCTGGTAGAATCCCTTGTCGATACTTAAGTCAATCTTGAACTTGGGCAACTTGTAGCGCTCGACCGTAACAATTCGTTCGGAAGTAGTGCCACCCACAATGGCACTGATGGTATAGGAACCGGTATTGACCTGATCAGCCAAAATAAAATCAGCAGAGAAGATGCCAAAATCCGAGGTCATGCCCACCTTCTTGAAAACCTTGTTGCCCTTGGCGTCCTGCACCTCGATCACCGTCTTGCGACCTCCCACTGGACGCATATCCGCATTGGCCAGAGAAAGAGACCTGATGTGAATGGTCTGACTCGGTTGATACAGGGGCTTGTCGGTGGTAACCATCACCCGAAAGGAGCGGGTAAGCTGAACATTCTGGGTAATAACACTTTGGTCATCTCCTGCGAGCTGAGCCACCACCTTGTACTCGCCCTCAGCGAGTTCATCAGGAATTTGTTTCTCAATATTGGCAAAACCCGATTCATCAGTCGTGGTACTCACCATCCATACTTCGTCCCCTTGAGCAGAAGCCAAACTCACCTCCAACTCGGCCTTCGCCACCGGTTGCTTTTTCAGTCCATCACGCACAAAAACA
>JAOLZA010000112.1 GCA_028343615.1 Verrucomicrobiota bacterium | reverse complement strand
GCACGAGAATATCCACGCTGCTTTCGCACTCTAGCGCCTGCACGGCGAGTTGCTCGCATTCACTGTGGTTGAGGTGGCGGATAAGGTATTTGATTTGCAGCAACATCTGCGGCGCTACGCTGAGTTCATCCACGCCTAGGCCGAGCAGTAGCGGGATGGCGGCGGAATCGCCGGCCATCTCGCCGCACACGCCTGTCCAAATGCTGTGTCGGCGCCCGGCGTCGATGGTCATTTGCAGCATTCGCAACATCGCCGGATGTGTGGGGTCATATAAATCGGCCACCTTTTCGTTGAGGCGATCGACGGCGAGGGTGTATTGGATGAGATCGTTTGTGCCGATGCTGAAAAATTTGGCGTGTTTGCCGAGTGTGTTGGCGGTGAGCACTGCGGAGGGGATTTCAACCATTATGCCGACCTCCAAGTTTTCATCGAAAGGGACGCTTTCGGTGCGGAGCTCGTCCATACAAACGGCGAGCAGCGCGTTGGCTTCAGTAAGCTCTTCCACGCCGGAAATCATTGGGTACATCAGCTTCACATTGCCGACGGCGCTGGCGCGGATGAGGGCGCGCAGTTGCACGCGGAAAATATCTTTGCGTGCGAGGCAAAAGCGAATGGCGCGCCAACCGAGGAAAGGATTGGCCTCGTCGGATTCGCCGATGGCGTGGCCGATTTTGTCCGCGCCAATATCGAGCGTGCGGAAAATCACCGGCTCGGGCGCAAGCGCCTGAGCGACACGTTCGTAGCTGATGGCTTGTTCGTCCTCGTCGGGCAATACTTCGCGATCGAGAAACATATACTCGGTGCGGAACAGGCCGACGCCTTGCGCACCGCAATCGAGTACAGAAGCAGTGTCGCTGATTTGTTCGACGTTTGCAGAAAGAATAATTTGATGCCCATCGAGCGTGATGGCCGGGCTATCTTTGATTTCCAGTAGCTTGGACTGGATGTCTTCCTGTTCCTTTTCGAGTTGGCCGTATTCGAAAAGCGTTTGGTCGCTGGGATTGATGACCACCACGCCGTTGAAGCCATCGAGCAACGCGTAATCGCCGGTAGCCATGCGTTCGCAGGCGGACTTAAGGCCTACTACGGCGGGGATGCGCAACGAGCCGGCAATGATGGCGGTGTGCGAAGTCTTGCCGCCGACATCCGTAGCGAAGCCGAGCACGTGCTCGGGATTGATCTGCGCGGTGACCGAGGGAGTGAGATCGTGCCGCACCAAAATATAAGGCTCAGTGAGATGACTGAGGTCCAGCGCGTCGCGTCCGGTAAGGTTGCCCAACACGCGGGCAGTCACGTCACGGATGTCGGCGGCACGTTCGCGCAGGTATTCATCTTCTACACTACCCAGCGCGATGGCGTAGTTTTCTGAAACTTCATGGAACGCAAATTCCACGTTGACGTTTTCCGCCTCAATGAATTTTTTTACCTCATCGAGCAGGGTTTGATCCTCGAGCACCAGCAGATGGGCATCGAAAATTTCCGCATCGGACGAGCCCATTCGGTCGCGAACCTCATCTTGAATGCGGGCGATGTCGCGGCGGGTGGCAGCAAGAGCCTCTTGGAGGCGTTCCAGTTCGGTAGGGAAATTCTTAGGCTCCACACGATGTCGTGCGGGGCGTTCGCCTTGGTCATCATCCAGAATGACAATGCGCCCGCGCACCACGCCTGGCGAAACGCCAATGCCCCGAAAGATGCGTTCCCCATTATCAGAACTGTCTACCACG
This sequence comes from Verrucomicrobiota bacterium, assembly GCA_028343615.1. Classification (GTDB taxonomy): domain Bacteria; phylum Verrucomicrobiota; class Verrucomicrobiia; order Limisphaerales; family UBA1100; genus JACNJL01. The sequence goes on along the minus strand of JAOLZA010000112.1, from coordinate 861 downwards.
CGCGGATGATGGTTTGCGGGAAGGTAGGGGAACAAGCAAAAACAGGCGTGATAACTAGGGTTTTTTCCGGCAGGGTGAGCCTGTGCCTGCCCCACGCGCCATTCACAACCTTGCCCTCGTGGGATTCATGGGTTGTGGAAAATCCACCGTGGGCCGCGCGGTGGCGGGCGAGTTGGGGTTCGAGTTTGTGGATACCGATACGTTGGTGGAAGAAGCCGCGGGCAAGCCGGTGAGTGAAGTTTTCGCCAGCGCCGGCGAGGAAGGCTTTCGCAAACTAGAAAGCGAAGCCATCGCCAGCTTAGAAACACGGCGCGGGTTTGTCATCGCCACCGGCGGCGGCGCGGTGACCTTTTCTGGAAATCTCGCCAGCCTCAAGCGGCACGCCTTGGTGGTTTGCTTGTGGGCCGGGGCCGAGGCATTACATGACCGCACGAAACATCAAACCCACCGACCTTTATTGCAGCAGGAAAATCCGCTGGAAGTCATACGTGCACTATTGGTTGAGCGCGAGCCGCATTACAAAAAGGCTGATGTCATCATCAACACTGAGCATCGCCCCCAACGTGTCATTATCGCCCAAGTGAAGCATCAATTCGAGGAATCCAGCGGCGGCGGCACTTCGACTGATTCCTCTGCGCTCTCCTGAGCTTCCGCCGCTTTCTCCGCCTTAAACACTTGTGCCGTGGTCACTTGTGCCCAGATCAACGTCACATGAAAGATTACTACCCCCCCGATGGCGATGTAGAAGGGCTGTTTCATTTCTCCTATGATCCCCTCGAACGTCTCGCTCATGGTTTCCGGTTTATCCAAACCAGCTCCGTAAGCTTCTGAAAAAAATTGGTAAACTTCGATACCTAGAGG
>JAOLZA010000115.1 GCA_028343615.1 Verrucomicrobiota bacterium | reverse complement strand
GAACCCAGATTTCCGGAGGACGTGTGGGTAAATTTCTCGGTCGCCACGAGTTTGGCACGCTCACTCACCCCACTGTTTTTGAGAGCCTCGTTCACATTACCCACCGCCGCACCGGCAAGTGACTTAATTCCATTGACGCCGCCTTTCTCCTGTGCCGCTGCGTCTGTATAGAGCACCAAAATATCCAAGGTAGAGGAGGAACTGGAACTTTCACCGCTGCTTCCACCGCTGCTTCCACCGCTGCTTCCACCGCTGTTTCCACCGCTGTTTCCACCGCTGTTTCCGCCGGAACCGCCACCACCACCAGTAAGCCCACTGCCTCCTGTCCCGGGTCCGCGCTTAGAAGCGGGGCGTACCCAACCCCTGTAAGTTGTACTCATCCCATTGCGGAAGGCGAAGCGAGCATGGGTGGCAACTCCCGGTTGAATAAAACGCGGACCGGTGTAAAAGTTGCGCGGGATATTAATTGTGCGAAAGGGTAGGCGGGCGTTGGCTCGCGCGGAGCGTGCAGAGTTGCTACTACTGCTACTAGCACTCCGTTGGCTAGGCAATATGCGGGTTAATGATTGTAACGGGCGGACATTTCCACCGTTACGAAACGTGGAGATCCGTTGATACATCACTTTGATTTTCTCGCCATTGGGCGCAATAAATTCTCCGGCCGGGCCTTCAGGATGTTCGCAAACATCACCGGTTGTGTCATCCACTTCCACCAGCTTGTGAACGCCTCCACCGATAGGATCGATGCGAAAGGTACGGCCATCGCCTATGGATATGGAACCGGTCATTGCATCGCCAGCCACGGACAACATGACGGTACTGTCGAGTTCACCTTTTACTTTGCCGTATGCAATGGCAAATGTTTCATCAATTTTCTGCCGTTCATCAATTAGGATTTCCAATGTCTCTCCCTGAAATAAACGCAGTGTCAGTGAATCCGCATTCTGGACTATACCGGTAAGCGTGGCCTGCTCCAGCCGCACAACCTTGTGACGTTTGGCAAACTCCAAGTCGGGTACTGGGCGATCGGTGTGCACATCAGCTTCGGCAATCAGCTCAAGAACTCCGGATTCCTCCGCGTTTTGGGTGAGCGTGTACACGGCAAAACCCGCCCCGCAAAGCAGGACGGTCGCAATACAAACATACAGTTTCTTCGTCACCTTATAATCTGACCTTTCGGCTTTCTATACCTTGCCCTCAAATCAGGCGAGGCACAAGGCCGATTTGTTGGAAATTCCCCATATAGTCGTTCCAAACTCAATTGAATGAGAAGTTTCTCAAAAAAAGTGACAGTTTTTGACAGGATGCTATTATCGCGGCGATGAAGTTCGCGCGGCTATTCTGGATGTTGATGCTGCCTTGCGTGGCTATGACGCTGCCGGCGGCGGTGTCCTATAATCACGATGTGCGTCCCATCCTCGCGGCGAACTGCTTTGCCTGCCACGGGCCCGATGGCAGCACTCGCAAAGCCAAACTGCGGCTGGACACTGAACAAACCGCGCGGCCGATTTTGAAGGATTTACTCAAACGCATTTCCCACATCAACCCCGAAGAACGAATGCCGCCGACCGAGAGCGGCAAAAAACTTTCCGCCGAGCAAATCACCACCCTCCACCAATGGATCGCCCAAGGCGCGAAGTGGGAGAAACATTGGTCGCTCAAACCTCTGAAACGCCCGCCTCTGAACAAACCTGCCTCCGCCGAAAAAACATGGTTAAGCAATCCCATCGACCATTTCATCCGCGTTAAACAACTCGAACACGGTCTGCAACCTTCCCCTGAGGCCGACGCGCTCACCCTGATTCGCCGCCTCACTTTCGACCTCACCGGACCTCCACCAACACCGACTGAGATTGAGTTATTTAAAGCCGCTGCCCAAAAGGATCGTAACACCGCCATTGAACAACTAGCCGACCGACTGCTGGCCTCGCCTCACTACGGTGAACGCTGGGGACGGCACTGGTTGGATGTGGTGAAGTACGCTGACACCTGCGGGTACGACAAGGACAAGCTACGACCCAATGCCTGGCCCTACCGCGACTATATCATACGGTCCTTCAATGAAGGCAAACCCTACGCACGTTTTGTGCAGGAACAAATCGCCGGTGATGCACTTTTCCCCGGCACGACCGATGGCATCCTCGGTCTAGGCTTCATTGCTGCTGGCCCGTGGGATTTTATCGGACACGTGGAGGTGCCCGAGTCCAAAATCGATGGTCGCGTGGCGCGACATATTGATCGTGATGAAATGGTGTCCAATACTATCAACACATTTACCAGTACCACAATCCAGTGCGCACGCTGCCATGATCACAAGTTTGATCCCTTCACGCAGAAGCATTACTACAGCCTCCAGTCAGTTTTTGCTGCAGTGGACCGAGCTGACCGTGCCTATGGTGTTAATCCTGAGATTACAACAAAGAAAGCCAACCTCACCAAACGTATCTCGGGTTTGAACAAGCAACTTGCCGCCATTGAAGAGAAA
>JAOLZA010000111.1 GCA_028343615.1 Verrucomicrobiota bacterium | reverse complement strand
TTGATCCAGGGTCAAGTGGCCGGCTGGTTTCCCGCAACAGCCGGAAGGAAACTCTAGGCTACTTTGCCGGTCGTTGCCAAGGCACTTGGCCGGCGCGTTGAAAATGATTGCGGAGTGCGGATTTCAGTTCCTTTAATTTGCGTGGTTGTTTGGCGGCCAAATCGTTCTTCTCCAACGGATCATCTCCAAGATGGTAAAGTTGCAGCGGTTCGTCCGGGCGATTGTGAACGAGCTTCCAATCACCCCGACGCAACGCGTGGTAATCCTGGCCGTTGTAGAGATGCCCGCCTTCGCGCCGCACAAATATCATGTCGCGTTCCAGCTTCTGAGGTTTACCGAGGAAAGTGGGCAGCAGGCTCACGCCCTCCGCATAGGAAGGCACGTTGGCTCCGGCTATTGCGCAGGCGGTGGGGTAAAAATCCATTGAAAGCCCGGTTAGATGACTCCGAGTGCCGGGCTGGATACGGCCGGGCCACACGGCGCATGTAGGTACTTTGAGGCCGCCTTCGTACATATCCTGTTTGCCACCACGATGATTGCCGCAGCGCGCCCCCACGTTGAGTTGCCCGCCGTTGTCGCTGCTGAAAATAATGAGCGTGTTTTCGTATTGGCCGTTTGCTTTAAGTGTGGCGATGACTTTCCCAATACCATCATCCATGTGCTCAATAAGTGCCACCAGTTTGGCGCGAGGCTCCGCGATTCCCTTTTCCCGCGCCTTCACTTTGACTAACCAATCCGATGGCGGCTGGATAGGTGTGTGCGGGGCGTTATAGGCAAGGTAGAGAAAGAAGGGCTGCTTTTTGTCTTTGCGCTCGTTGAGATAGTCTACAGCCCAATTGGAAAACAAATCTGTTGCGTGGCCGGGCGGATCAATTTCTTTTTGGTTTTCGCGGAAGTAATTAATGCCGTGCCGACGGTGTTTGTAGTAATCGTCAATCATATCGCAAAGAAAGCCTTTGAAAAAATCAAAGCCACGCTCATTAGGGGTGTTCGGAGATTCCAATCCAAGATGCCATTTACCGACAATAGCCGTGTGGTATCCGGCGGCTTTGAGCGGCACCGGGAGCAGAACAGCTTTGGGCGATAGCCAGCCCCAGTTGCTTTCAGGGGAAGTGCGGATGACGCCGGGCACTCCGACGAGGTCGGGATACGTTCCACTGAGCAACGCCGCGCGCGTGGGGCTGCATACGGGGCAGTTTGCGTAAAAGGAATCAAATCGCATGCCCGACGCCATGAGCGCGTCCAGATGCGGGGATTTTAAATCTTTCGCGCCATAACACGAGAGATCGCCATAGCCAAGATCGTCAGCAAGAATAATTAAAATGTTCGGCTTGGCTTGAGCCAGGATCGGCAACAGGAATACTGTCGCAAGAGTGATTAAAAGTTTCATGCGAGATTGGTTTGTTCGTAAAAGGTGCTCAGTTAATGTGTCTGATAAATATTATTATGACCATCACGGGCAGAAGGATGAGGACGTTTTTCAGGCTGGATTTATAGGCCCGTGAGTAAATCGTCTACCTTATTTATAACGGCATTGTCCATCTCAATGATGGGTGGCCATTCGCGGTGGAAGCCGCTTTCGCCGGGGAGCTTGTGGGTGGCGTCGAGGCCGAGCTTGGTGCCAATAGCGATGTCGGTAGTGGCGTGGTCAAGCACATCTGCGGGGCCTTTGCTAAAGAGGGCATCCCGCTGGGGGTCGGTGCAGGCCCCGAGGCGGAAGAGGACTTCGCTTGTGTTGTGGACGTCGACGTCCTCATCAACCACGATGATGTACTTGGCGAACATCATCTGTCCCGCACCCCAAAGGCCGTGCATGATTTTATAGGCCTGCATGGGGTAGGTTTTTTTGATACTGACGAAAACAAGATTATGAAAGGCTCCTTCGGCGGGTAGAGCGAGGTCGACCAACTCAGGAAAATTCATTTTCAAAATGGGCAAGAAGAGACGAACGCTCGCGCCGCCCAGATAAAAATCCTCCATTGGCGGTTGGCCTACGATGGTGGTTGGGTAAATGGCGTCCTTGCGATGGGTAATGGCGGTGAGGTGAAAGGCAGGGTAAGGCTCAGGCAGGGTGTAGTAGCCGGTATGGTCACCGAAGGGGCCTTCTTCGCGGAGGGGTTCGGTCGGGTCGACGTAGCCTTCGAGGACGATGTCAGCATCGGCGGGTACTTCGATATCGTTGGTCTCGCATTTGACGAGCGGTACCGATTTTTGACGGAGCCATCCGGCGAGCAGGAGTTCGTCGAGTCCGTCAGGCAAAGGCGCGCAGGCGCAGAAGGCGTAAACAGGATCACCTCCGAGGAAAACGCTAACAGGCATCCGCTCGCCTTTTTCGTAGTAGCGCCGGCCATGGCGGGCAGCAACTTTTTGTAACTGCCAATGCAACGCGGTGGTTTGTTCGTCGAAAACTTGCATTCGATACAAACCTAGATTGCGGTCGCCCGTGTCAGGGTCGTGAGTGACAACGCAGGGAAGAGTGAGAAAGCGGCCGGCGTCTTGAGGCCAGCATTGCTGAATTGGGAAATTTAACAGGGTTGAGAGTTGAGGGTTGAGGGTTGAGGAGGGTTTGCCGTCGAAACGGTGAACAACTTCCTTGCATGGGCCGCTCTTTGCTTTCTTGGGTTTGGCGTGGCGAAGATCAAGGGCGGCAC
>JAOLZA010000110.1 GCA_028343615.1 Verrucomicrobiota bacterium | reverse complement strand
GTCGGCGTTATCGGTGTCATCGTCTTCCTCCCAAAGTGTGGCTTGGTGGGCGGCGATGATGTTGGCGAGGGACATGAATTCCTCGCGCGGGAGGTTCTTAATGGCTTCTTCGATTTCTTTAACGGTTTTCATTTTTTTTCGGTTGTATCAAATTCAAGAGGTGCTGCATGGAGACGGTGTTTTTGAAAACCATTTGCAGGTTATCTTTTACGCCGTTTTTCACGCTGTAATATGTGCTTTGGGTGTTGTTCACGCTGCCGATGACGGCGCCGTATTCGTTGAAGACGGGTGCGCCGCTGGAGCCTTTGGCGAAGTCGGCGGTGATGGAAAACATTTGGCGGCGTCCACCGTTGCGGGGAGTGTCCAGATATTTTCGTGAGATGATGCCTTCGCTGAGCACATAAAAGTGGCGGTCAGGATGGCTGAGTACGCGCACCTTGCTGCCGAGCGGAGCCTCAGTGGAGACGGGCAGGGCGGTGAAATCATTGCCTTTGGCACGAAGGATAGCGATGTCGGCGGTCTTGTCGGCGGCGAGCACTTCCACCACGGGTGCCATGCGGCCATCGCCGGTCATAATGACAAGGATGTCGTTATCGGGATTATCAACCACGTGATAGCTGGTGCAAAAAACGCCGTTTGTGGTGAGCATAAAACCGCTGGCGGCACCGCTGTGCCAGTCGGGGCAGCGTTTGCATTTGTAGAGCCCGGAGACGACGAGCACGCCTTTGCGGGCGCGTGTGACGGTCTCGGCGGCGGTGAGGCGCTGCTTGCCGACGGGAGCGAGCTGGATGCCACATTTTTTGCGATCCAACCTCTTGAGTTGCTTGAGTAATTCGGCGGACTTGACGGCGGCATCCTTTGTATCGCGAAGTTCGATTGTTTTGAGGTTTATTTCAGAGAGCAACTTGCGATCATCAATGATGCCGCCGGGCAAGAAGCCACCTTTCACGCGTAGGTCGGCGGCGTTCAGGTTGTCGGCGATGATTAAAAGGGCGATGCCTAATATCAGGTTTGTTTTCATTGGTTTTTCTTTTTGGGTGTGGGTGATTATCGGCAACAAAAAAGGCGGGCTTCGCGGCCCGCCATTTTTGGTTGATGACGGGTGAGTTACTCGGTTGCCTTTTCTTCGGGCTCAGCCTCAGCTTCGGGAGATTCTTCGTCTGCGGGAGTGAACTCAGCGGCGTCAAAGGCGTGTTCGAGTGCCACGAGATCTTCGCCAGGCTTGAGTTGGTCGAGTTGCTCTGCTTCGCGGCGGAGCTGATCCTCGTCGTACTCGGCGGCCTTGATGGAGAGTCCGATGCGCCGGTCGCTCTTGTCGATCTTGATGACACGCGCAGTGACTTCTTGGCCGATCTCGAGTGTGTCTTTGATTTTTTCCACACGCTCTTCGCTGATTTGCGAAATATGGACGAGTCCGTCCATTTCATTTTCCAGCCCCACAAAGGCACCGAAGCTGGCGAGCTTGGTGACCTTGCCGGTGACGAGATCTCCCACTTTATAAACGGTATCGATCTGATCCCACGGATCGTCGCTGAGCTGTTTAATGCCGATAGAGATGCGTTGGTTTTCGCGGTCAACCTCCAACACTCGAGCTTCGATTTCATCGCCCTTCTTGAGCAGTTCGGAGGGGTGATTGATTTTGCGTGTCCAGGAGAGATCGCTAACGTGGATCATTCCGTCGAGACCTTCCTCAAGTTCAACGAAGGCGCCATAGCTGGTGAGGTTGCGCACTTTGCCCTTCACCATAGTTCCGGGCCCGTACTTATCGCCGGCGGCGTCCCATGGATTGTCATCGAGCTGACGGATGCCGAGGCTGATTTTCTGTTCGTCCTTGTTAACTCCCAGAACCATCGCTTCGATCTCCTGTCCCTTCTCCAACACCTCGGAAGGTTTGGTATGTTTTTTCGTCCACGAAAGTTCGGTGACATGCACGAGGCCTTCAACACCTGGCTCAAGCTCTACAAATGCGCCATAAGAAACGAGGTTCACGACCTTGCCTTTGATGGTGGTGTTGACCGGATACTTGCTCTCGATGAGTTCCCACGGGTTTTGGGATTTTTGCTTGAGACCAAGTGAGACTCGCTCCTTTTCTTTGTTGATGTCTAGCACAACGACGTCGAGCTCTTCGCCGACGCTGACCATATCGCTCGGATGATTGATGCGCCCCCAGCTCATATCAGTGATGTGCAGCAAACCGTCGAGACCGTCGAGGTCGATGAAAGCACCGAAGTCGGTGATGTTTTTCACCACACCCTTGCGTACGTCGCCCGGGGTCATATGACCAAGCATTTCCGCGCGTTTGTCGGAGCGTTCTTCTTCGATGAGCTCGCGGCGGCTGAGCACGATGTTCTGCCGCTCCATGTTGAGCTTCACGATTTTGAATTCATATTTTTGGCCGACCAACGCCTTGAGATCCTTCGGCGGCACGATGTCCACTTGCGAGCTGGGCAGAAACGCCTCCACGCCGATGTTGACGATGAGGCCTCCTTTCACAATTTCCTTGATGCGACCGGTGATCACGCCGCCTTCTTCGCAAATGGAATTGATCTTATCCCAGTTCTTTTTGAACTCCGCCCGCTCATGGCTGAGTTCCACCATCCCGTCTCGGTTTTCGAGCACCTCAATGAGCACCTCGATCTTGTCGCCCACTACGG
>JAOLZA010000011.1 GCA_028343615.1 Verrucomicrobiota bacterium | reverse complement strand
GAGGACACCCAACCTCCCGTTTCAAATTCCCATAACTTGACCCCACTCTTGCCATTGATGGCATAGAGCTTGTAGTCAAATGACGCGACGTAAACCGTGCCATCAGAACCGATGGCGGGGGAGGAGAACACACCACCTCCCGTTTTAAATTCCCATAGATTGACCCCACTCTTGCCATTGATGGCATAGAGCTTGTTGTCTCCCGACCCGACGTAAACCGTGCCATCAGAATCTATGGCGGGGGAGGAGGTCACACAACTTCCCGTTACAAATTCCCATAACTTGACCCCACTCTTGCCATTGATGGCATAGAGCTTTTTGTCAGGTGACCCGACATAAACCGTGCCATCTGGTCCGATGGCGGGGGAGGAGTATACAGAACTTCCCGTTTCAAATTCCCATAGCTTGACCCCTGCGGTTGCCTTGACCTTGGTCGGCTCTGGCTTGGTGGCTTCGGTATTGGTTGCGGTGGGTTGAACGGGTTCTTTCTTCCCACACCCCACCAACGCCACCATCACAATCATCAAGAGAACCTGTTTCATGCGCCGCCACCCTACAGGAAATTCTTCAATCCCTCCTACTACAATAAACCGGTGAGATTGTAATTGGATACGCCCACGCTTTGCCATAGGTTGCCCACAATCGGGTGCAGAATCGGGCGTTAAGTCGGGCAAAAGGTCGGGCAAAGGCTGGCGCCGAAATTGGCGCGAATTCAGAATGGCCCACGAATACAGGGCCAAAAGATGGTCGGACCGGAGAGATTTGAACTCTCGACCTCCACACCCCCAGTTTGAAGGGCGGCGGCCCTTGTGGTTACTTGTGTTCACTTTACTGGGGTTTTGTGTTGAGGACGCACCACAAGTGGCCACAAAGTAGGGCGTTAAGTCGGCCAAAGGTTGGGCGTTCATGAGGTTAATTCCTTGCTGCCTTGTCGTTCATTTCGCAAACGATTTCTTCCACCATAGCGTCCACCACTTGGCGACCGTTGGCTTCGTCTTCGGCAACGTGAAAGGTAAAGCGGACGGCCGCTTGCAGCATCAGCCCCGCAGCCAGTTCGCGGGGCAAACCGAATTACACCCCCAGGGCGCTGCCCTAAATAACGGATGTTTAAATTCATGGTGGAGCCGAACAGAATCAAACTGATGCCCCCACAATGCCATCATGTGTTGCTTTCATGTTTTAGAACTGTATTCTAGTTTTATTTTTCAATTACATTTTCGAAAGTAAAAAATGCTATTATAAATAACAGAACTAATGTGTTGATTCCAATTCCAATTGCGGAGGGCGCGTGGGATTTATCCTTCTCCAGAAATGAATAAATTCCTGCAATAATCCCAATAAGAGCAACGCCAACACAGACAATCCATGCCATACCGACAAAGCTTAGCACAACAATGTTACTCACGTTATTGGTTAACCCAACAACTATAGACACCAGAAGAGTTACAAATGTACCTAGCCCGCTAATCGCCCCCAAAACGCAGGAAGCCACACCCACCTTACAGACCTTCGACGCTCCAGAGGGTTCAATCCCCGTATCTACCATGGCCATAATGATAGCTTCACTAAGGAATGATATTCACCATTAGCTGCCCGCCCTTGAGCACAAGTTTAAGCTTCAATGTGTTTCCATCACTCAAAGTGGCTACCGCATCGTATACCCCCTTGGAAGATTCGCCCGTAATGGCAACCGATGAGCAAGTCACATTCACTCCTGACTGCATTGCCATTTGATTGACAAGGGGTAGAGCAGCAGCCTCAAGCATCTCCTTAGGAGGATTTGCCAATGCCGCAGCGCCGCCGACTGCTCCAGCAAACATAAACCAAACCACCGTAGCAGCAAGCGCGATCAACACTGGTTTTCCCCATTCCTTCTTTTCGTACTGAACACCTACTTCTCTGACATATGTTATTTGCTTTTTCCCGAGCTTGTAGTACCAGGCAACCAACAGAATTAAGTATACCAATGTCATGGGAATGCCGGGAGCCATCACAACAACAAGAAGAGAAACAGGCAGAAATCCAATCCAGATTTTTACCCACGTCATGGATTTCTTTGCCTCATCTGGTTTGCCCAGCTCCTGCCAGTTTTTTGCCATAAGCCAAGCACTGAAAATTGGGCTGAATAAAAGCGCCAGATTAGCAGCCGCATTTGGGCTCCACAATTTAATGACATTATTTTCCGATTGGGTTTGGTCTTGATTTTCCATAAATATTTCAGTCCTTATATCGACCAGATTTATAAATCTAACATAGATGATTTAATAATAGCGAGTTATAATTTTGAGCTAATTTTATAATTGAACCCAACGGAAGCCATCCCGACTCTCAAGGCTTTGTTCAGGTGGATTTTGTATTTGTATGAGTCGCCATTTTTCATTCTGTTTTGTTCCTTTGTTGTTTGCGTTGTAGCACCGGCAGGCCGGCTGCCGGTGAAAAATTGCGTGCACGTAATGCCCAGGGAAAGCCATAGGTTGCCAACATTGTGACGCAAACTCGGCCAAAAGGTCGGCCAAAGGCTGGCGCCGAATTTGGCGAAAAATCAGAATGGCCCACGAATACAGGGCTAGAAAATGGTCGGACCGGCGAGGTTCGAACTCGACAGAGACTTCACTTTAAGCACGGTATAACAGTGCTGAAACGACTTTCGGAATTTTGTGTGCTGTAATGTGCTGAAGCATTTTGCACCCCAAATGAGTGCTGTGAATAAGTTACTCCGCCTCCCCCAACAGCATTTACACCAGAGCCGGTGAGGCATAGGGTGGCGGGCATGAAACAGGTTCTCTTGATGATTGCGGTGGTGGCGTTGGTGGGGTGTTCTAAAGACACGCCAGAAACCTCCCAAGCCGCAGAAGCCGAGGCTCAAGTGACTTTCGAGACTGAGCCGGTTCTTCCAGCGGAAGAGAAGCTCATTGTTGAGAAGGCGGTTCGCAAATTTCTCAGAAAGCCCGAAGGCGAACTCACCGAGGCGGATTTGGAAAAAGTCACTAGCCTTGGCTTGACCGGCACTCAAATCACAGACGCAGATCTCAAGGAGGTGGCCAAGTTGCAAAATCTCAATAAGCTTTTATTAGACGGCTCCAACATCACAGACGCGGGCCTCAAGGAGGTGGCCAAGTTCCAGAATCTCACATGGCTCGAATTGGCCTACACCAAAATCAGCGACGTGGGCGTCAAGGAGGTGGTCAAGTTGGAGAAGCTCAAAAAGCTTACATTAAACGCCAAAATCACAGACGCAGGTCTCACGGATTTGGCCAAGTTGCAGAATCTCAATGAGCTTTCATTAGACCACTCCAAAATCACAGACGTGGGCCTCAAGGAGGTGGCCAAGTTGCAGCAGCTCACATGGCTCGATTTGATGAACACACAAATAACCGACGCGGGCCTCAAGGAAGTGGCTAAGTTACGGAAGCTCAAAGCCCTTGTCTTGGGCTTCACCCAAATCACCGACGCGGGCCTCAAGGACGTGGCCAAGTTGCAGAATCTCGAAATACTTTTCTTGAACGACACCAAAATCACCGATGCGAGCCTTGAGGAAGTTGCCAAGTTGCAGAATCTCAAAAACCTTTTCTTGACCGAGACCAAAATCACCGACGCGGGCGTGGCTGAATTAAAGAAGGCGTTGCCGAATTGCAGAATCTCTGGCCCCTAATCTTCCCTCTCTTCCGCGTAAGCCTCCTTCACAGCCGTCTCAATCAGGTCCCCCAACAGCATTTACACCAGAGCCGGTGAGGCGTAGGGTGGCGGGCATGAAACAGATTCTATTGATGATTGCGGTGGTGGCGTTGGTGGGGTGTGGGGAATTCAGAGAAGGATTCAAGAAGGGTGTTGACCGTCAGAAGAAGGCCGCAGAGGCCAGAGCTGCTGCGGAGAAGAAGGCAGCAGAAGCATCCAAGCCTCCTCAACAGACCAAAGCCAAATCTGAAAAGCTCATTGCCGACCCCATTGTCGAGAAGGCGGTTCGCAAATCTCTCGGAAAGCCCGAAGGCGAACTCAACGAGGCGGATTTGGGGGAAGTCACTGGCCTCTACTTGAAGGACACCCAAATTAACGACGTGGGCCTCAAGGAAGCGGCCAAGTTGCAGCAGCTCGAAGCGCTTAACTTGTCGGCCCCTAAAATCACCGACGCTGGCCTCAAGGGGTTGGTCATGTTGCAGCAGCTCGAAGTGCTTAACTTGAGCGGAACCAAAATCACCGACGTGGGCCTCAAGGAGTTGGCCAAGTTGCAGCAGCTCGAAGTGCTTAACTTGAGCGAAACCAAAATCACCGATGCGGGCCTCGTGGAATTGGCCAAGTTGCAGAAGCTCAAAGTACTTGTCTTAGACGATACCAAAACCACCGACGTGGGCCTCAAGGAGGTGGCCAAGTTACAGCAACTCGAAGGGCTTATCTTAGACGATACCCAAATCACCGATGCGAGCTTCAAGGAGGTGGCTAAGTTGCAGGAACTTAGGGCGCTTACCTTGCGCGGCACCCAAATCACCGAAACGGGACTCAAGGAGTTGGCCAAATTGCAGCAGCTCAAAGAGCTTAACCTGGAAGACACCAAAGTCACCAAAGCGGGCGTGGCTGAATTAAAGAAGGCGTTTCCTAATTGCAATATCCTCGGCCCCTAATCCTCCCCTGAAACTCCTTAAGCGCGTTGGCGAGCCGCCAAAAGGGCTGGACGGTTGAAGGCGGTGGCGTAGGCTGATGGGCATGAAGCAGATTCTGGTGATGATGGCGGTGGTGGTGATGGTGGGGTGTGGGAAGAAGGAAGCACCGAAGGAGGAAAACAGGGTGAGGGTGCAGCGGTCCACGCCGAAGCCAGAGCCGCCTAAAGCCGTTCCCGAAAAGCCCATTGCCGACCCCATTGTTGAGAAGGCGATTCGTGAGCAACTCAAGAAACCGACAGGCGAACTCACCAAGGCGGACTTGGAGAAGGTGACGAGGCTGGTTCTCCAATTCAAAGGCCTGACCGAAGTACCGAAGGGACTGGAGAAGCTCACGCAGTTAACGGAGCTGAATCTCCGTGACAACAAACTGACCTCCGTGAAAGGACTGGAGAAGCTCACGCAGTTAACGGAGCTGAATCTCCGTGACAACAAACTGACCTCCGTGAAAGGGCTGGAGAACCTCACGCAGTTAACGCGGCTGAGTCTCAATAAAAATCAACTGACCGAGGTGCCGAAGGAGCTGGAGAATCTTACGCAGTTAACGGTGCTGGAACTCGCAGGCAATAAGCTGACCGATGTGAAGGGTTTGGAGAAGCTCACGCAGTTGAAGACGCTGTGGCTCAGTAGCAATAAACTGACCGATGTGACGGGTTTGGAGAAGCTCACGCAGTTAGAGGGTCTGTATCTCTCCGCCAATCAACTGACCGATGTGCCGAAGGGTCTAGAAAAGCTTACGGGGTTAGAGCGGCTGTGGCTCTTGTACAATCAGCTGACCGATGTGACGGGTCTAGAGAATCTTACGCAGTTAACGGTGCTGGCTCTCAGTGGCAATCAACTGACCGATGTAAAAGGGCTGGAGAAGCTTACGCAGTTAAAGGCGCTGTATCTCGCCCGCAATCAACTGACCGAAGTGCCGAAGGAACTGGAAAAGCTTACGCAGTTAAAGCAGCTGTCTCTCGCAGACAACCACGACCTCACCAGAGCTCAGATTGCTGAACTTCAAAAGGCGTTGCCGAAGTGCAACATCCAGAGCAACCCCACGAAGTAACCGCCCTCATTCCTCCCCCCAACGCTTGCCCCGTCCGGTGGTGACGGTATAGTTGCGGGCGTGAAGTAGAGGATCGAGTGTAATGTTCATCGTTATTAACAGCTTCTTTGTGCTGGAGTGTGCTGAGTTTTGTAGCGCAATTAGGGTGGATCACACCCGGATGAGCCATTTGGTCAAAAACTATTTTTTAACAATGCCCCAGAAAACAGGGGTTTAGAGGGGTATAAGCCAAAGCACTAGATGTGTGTGCCACGAGTTCGAACCTCGCCGGTCCGACCATTTTCACTTTGGTTTTTCAAGGCTCAAACGCATTCCGCCGTTTTAGCTTCTACTCCATGTGTTACGCTATGTGTTAAAATGTGCATATCGTGGTGCAAACTTTCCAACAAAAGATCATTGATGCGTGTAACACAATAAACAACCCGTGCGGAGGCACGAAAAAGAAAGGTCACAAATGAGCATCAGTTCGATCTGAGATCAATTGCACGGTTAACGTATTGAAGTAGAGGTGCGAGGCCTATAAACAATGAGAGACCCCCGATGAAAAGGACATGTAGGCGATCATGGTGTTGTCGAACATGGTTCCGTTTTCTTCAGGAATTCTGTCGAACTCCTTCGCCATAATTGCGATCTGCTTCATGGCTCTAAGGCTAACGATTGGCCCACCTCAGGGCGAGGGATAAATCCGACCTTGCCTTGCCTTATTGATTCGAGGGGTTTATTTTGGATTTGGTTTGCGTGAGATAAACGCAGGAAATGGTACCTAAGGAAGATCAGGGTTGAAAAAGCAATTTTCTATCAATAAATGTCGGCTGAACCGTGCATGGACCTCCGGGTGTGTTATCCTCCTTCTGGGGAACATGATCGCCGTTGCCGATGACTGGCCGATGTGGCGGAAAAACGCGGGACGAACTGCGGTGACGTCAGAGACGCTGCCGGAGAAATTGACGCTCAGATGGCGTAGAGAGTTACCGCGTACAACGCCCGCTTATCGCAACACGCGATTACAGTTTGACGCCGGATATGAACCGGTTGTGGCAAAGGGACTGCTGTTGATCGGTTCTTCGCTTCACGACAGCGTAACCGCGTTCAATGCCGCGACGGGGCGTCAATTATGGGTCTATCAAACCGACGGTCCAGTCCGTTTTGCCCCCGCAGTCATGGGCGATTCGGTGTGCTTCGGGTCGGACGACGGGTACTTCTATTGTGTTAACCTGAAAACGGGACAGTTGCGATGGAGACACAAGGTCGTGCCGAGCGAGCGACGATTGCTGGGTAATCGCCGGTTAATCTCAGTCTGGCCGGTTCGGGGGGGACCCGTAGTGGCGGATGGAAAGGTCTATTTCGCGGCCGGAGTTTGGCCCTTTGAAGGAGTTTTTATCTGCGCCTTGGACATCGACACAGGGGGGCTGATCTGGCGCAACGAGCGTTTGGGCTATCTGTTTGGTCAGCAGCCGCATGAGACCAAGGCTCTCGGGGGGCTTGCACCGCAGGGTTACCTGATCGTCGATGACAACGAACTCATTGTTCCCTGTTCGACCGCCTATCCCGCCCGTCTAAACCGGGAGACGGGTAAGTTGATCGAGTTTGAATTGCCGGCACCCGGTCGCCTGCCCGGTGGCTGGTATGCGACACTTGATGAGGAGACGTTACGCGGCCTTCGTCGCGGAAAGCTGACGTTTGATAATGTCATCAACAGTGAGTTGCACGAGGACAAGGTGCGTCAAGGTAAGGGATCCCCGGGCGTCAGCCGGATAATTCGAGCGGGAGGCCAGCCTTTGAAATTTGATGACAGGCTGGAGGGTGTTGACGGAACGATTCATTCGATGATCGTTGCGAATGGGTGCCTTTATGTTTCGACCCGGGCGGGCGATATTCTTTGTTTTGGTTCGCGGAACGGTCAGAAGGCGAAGCATTGGGAACAGAAAAACACCAAACTTTCAGCTGCCCCGAAGTCCATGACTCTGGCGAAGTCCCTGATCTCTGCTTCGACCGGACCACACGGATACGCGGTTGTCCTGGGTTTGGGTGATGGATCGCTCACGAAGGCACTGTTGCTGCAGTCGCGATACCACGTCATCGCCATCGACGATGACCCGGCGCGAGTCCGGAAACTGCGGAGCGAACTGCAAGGGGCCGGACTCTACGGAACGCGATGTTCGGTCCTTCAGAAGTCTCCGGTCGATTGTTCACTGCCTCCTTATCTTGCGACGCTCATCACGACGGAAACACCCGACCGGGTTAAAGGCGCGTGGAACGAAATCGCACAGGCTCTGCGTCCCTTCGGCGGGATTGCTGCGCCCGGAACCATGGCGGTCAAACCCGCCGGCTTCGAACAGTCGGAACTCAGCGGCCTGCCGCTCATCCGGCGAGTGGGCGCCTTGCCCGGTTCCGCGCAATACGAGGGCAATTATGCCCGCTGTGAGGATACCCTCGTGCGCTTTCCACTCGGAGTACTTTGGTTTGACGACACGCTGTCCCATTTCAAACGTTCGCCGCAACCGGAATTTGTGGATGGCATCATGGTGTCCCGGCCCAAGGATTGGCAGGCCGAGCGCGTCCAAGGCAACTGGTCAATCGATTACCCGCTGCGACGGCCGGTCTTGTCCGACATCTACACCGGGCGTGTCCTGCTGCCAACCGAACAGAGTTCATTGCGCAACAAGCTGCCGGACATCGGGCGCGACGAACCGCAGCAGAGCTATTACCACGCACCGCATCAGAAGACCATGCTCAACCCCCCCCCCCGGTAGTGGGAACCCGCATCAATCCCATCACCGGCCTGAAAGAAATGCGAGTGTTTCCCAAGACCTATGGTTGCGATGGCGGGGTTGATTACGGATTGCTTTACACCTTGCGCAGTGGAACGGCGGCATTCTACGACAAGTCCCTCGAGAGTGGGACGGTCTTCATCAGCGGCCCCCGAAGCGGTTGCTCGAACAGCATCATTCCCTCAGGCGGGGTATTGAACGTACCGTATTTCTATGAGGGCTGCACCTGCAGCTACCCGCTACCGATCGGATTATCCATGGTCGCCATGCCGGAAACGCACGAGCAATGGACCTCGTGGGGCAACGATCCCGTAAAGCCGAATTCCATCCTACGAATCGGTCTCAATTTCGGAGCTCCCGGTGACCGCAAGACTCGCGACGGCACTCTCTGGCTCGATTACCCGTCAGTCGGCGGGCCTTCTCCCCAGATCCGGGTGGAGACCAGCCCGACGACCCCCACCTTCCGCTACCGGCACAGCCTTTGGATGAACAAGGGACAGAGCCAGCCGTGGATCGGGGCCTCTACCGTCGAGGGATTGCAGGAGCTGAAATTGCATGACCTCAATCCCGGCCGTTATTCCGTTCGGCTCCATCTTGCAGAAACCGGCGACGCCAAGAAGGGAGAGCGCATCCAAACGATTCAGCTTCAAGGCAAGTCGGTACTCAGCGATTTCGATATTCACTCCGCAGCCAATGGATCCATGACCGGACTGGTGTGTGAATTTGAAACGGAGATTGACGACGGAACGCTAAAACTGAATTTCAAAGCTACTGTCGGTCTATCATTGATCAGCGGAATCGAGCTCATCAGAAAACCGTGAATTATGAATTGCACTGACCTGTTTGCCGTAGGGGTTTTGGGTTGGTGAATAAACCGATACCTTGCAGGAACCTCTCCCAAAGTGTAGGGACGAAGTGAAATCTGGCGCAAAGCAGTTCAGGCCAGATGGGCAAAACACCGGGCCAAAATTGCGGCTGAGGAGGGGGGGAAACCTGAAACCGTTACCACATTCGTTACCACGAATGACGTGTAGCGTAGGGTAACAATGGGCGGCAATGGATTCACGAAATACAAAAACCAATAGAAAAGTGTGAGGTAGGGTAGCGAAGGATTGTCTCAGCTACACACTGGGGGTGTGGAGGTACCCCCTAAATTATGGGGACTTTTCCAACGTTTATTTCAGCGCACTTTTGCGCACTTCAGCGCACATTATCTTTTATGAAAGAACAGAGGGTTACTTCTTATTCAGCAACTTCGGATTCTTTTTGACCATCTCCTTAACCAATTCCTCGGCCGTGACGATTTGGGCGGGGGTCATTCTCTCGGCAACTATTGCCTTATTGGTTTTGGCGTCCTGACCGCCATTAGTCTCAGCAATATTCCACCACACATAAGCGCTTACATCATCCTGCTTCACTCCGTCGCCCATTAAATACTTATGCCCAAGGTTTTGTTGCGCAATTGCAAGTCCCTGATCGGCAGCTTCCTGGTACCAGTAAACCGCTTCCTTGAAATCCTGCTTCACTCCTTCGCCATTAGCATACATCACCCCAAGGCTATTTTGTCCATTTGCAAGTCCCTGATCGGCAGCTTTCTGGTACCACTTAAACGCTTCCTTGAAATCCTGCTCCACTCCTCGGCCATTGGCATACATCCCTGCAAGGTTGGATTGCGCTATTGCATCTCCCTGATCGGCAGCTTTCTGGTACCACTTAACCGCTTCCTTGAAATCCTGCCCCACTCCTTGGCCGTTATCATACTCCTTCTTGCTCATGCCCCAACCCTATCGCCCGCAAACCCGAATGACGACAACATCTACGATAGAATTATTATTATGTGTTCCCATACGGACGGTGAAATCCGTTGGGTGCTACTTGTGCAGGTGTCTACTCTAGTTTAGTGACATACGCATAGAATGCACCCATCGGCACTCCCCTTATTTTCCCTTCTCCTTCAAAGTCATCAAGTAAGCCATCACATCGGCCAGTTCCTGATCGTTAAGTAATATATTCATAGGGGGCATCGGGCTTGCGCCCAGTTTATCAAAGCCTTCGGCCAGTTCAGCCGTTGGATTCACAAGGGCGCGCTTGATGTAGTCCGCATCCTTTCGGCTGGCAATACCATCCAATGCCGGTCCTACAATGCCGCCTTTGCCATCCACCTTGTGGCAGCGGATGCAGCCGGCGACCAGATGTGTATCAAAGATTTTTTTGCCGGCAGCTGCAGTGGCCTTAATGGCATCTTTACTCTTCTCCTTATAGATCGGCTCGATCTCCACCAGTGAAACATCATCCCACCATGCCGTGCCACTAGATTGGCCCCAACCGCCGTAGAGACAGTTTACAGTCACTTCACGGTCCTGTTCATTCTTGAACTCAGTTTCCACTTTCACCCAGTCAGTGGTCTTCTTGACTCCCTTTGTTTTTGCGGCGTGCTGCAATTCATGGACGCCCAGAAGAGCGCCGTTACCGGTGCCTTCCAGGTTGTCTGTTCGCACCCAAGCACTCATCACATATTTGCGGCCGGCTTTGAGGCGAACGCGGGCAAACAGGCTGGAGTCATGCCGGGTATCGGCACTGATGCGTAGGGAGTTTTTGCCGCTCTTAACAAATTCCTTACGCGTTTCAATGGTGTGCTTCAGGTCCGGATTGCGCCGGCTGTAGGTGCGTTCGCTCCAGTTGGTGGGTAGTTTGTTTCCACCGACCTCTTCAAAGGAAGCGTTGGGCAGTAGATTCGGCCCGCGTTTGTAGCCCACGATATTCATCTCAGCAGCGCCAGTAGCTTGCAGCGCCAATCGTAGCCATTCGTCCTTGGCGTTCTCGGGCAGCTTCATTAGTAGCGAAGCAGTTTTCTTGTTGGCATCACTCTTGGGCAAAGCGGCGAGCTTGGTGAAGGCAACCAGTCGCACCTGTAAATTCTTGTCCGCTAAGGTAGCGCTGTCATAGAGCATCTGCGCGCTGAGCTTGTCCGCCCCCAGCGCGCGAATGGCATTGCGACGCAGGGCGGGTTCTGGGCTGATGAGTGCAGCGGTATGCGTCTTGGTATCCAATGCGCCCATGCCCGACAGAGTCCACAATGCATGAATGGCTCCATGTCCGCCCTTGGTTGTGAGTGTTTTGAGTGCCGGGACGGCATCGGTTCGTTTGCTGTCCACCAACAAGCGTTGAGCGGTTTGACGCCAGAAAAGGTTATCGTGGCTCAAAGCCTTAACCAGATCTTTGGCATGAAGATGCTGGGTGGTATCCAGCTTGAGTGCCTTGGAATCATGTCCCTCATACACCACGCGGTAGATACGACCGTGTTGACGGTCGCGGTTGGGGTTGATATGCGCGTTGCCGCGTCCGTTCTTTGCATCATAACCGGCCCGGCCTTTGTTGGGTGTGGGGTTGTGCTGGATAATGAAATTATACCAGTCAGCCACCCACATATTTCCATCGGGGCCTACTTCGGCGACGATAGGGCTGAACCATTCATCGGCACTGGCAACAAAGCTGAAAGCATTGATGGCTTCATAGCCGGCGTCCTTTTGCTGTATGTCATACATGCCCAAGAGGTTCCCGGTGGGGCCACAGATAAATGCGCGCCGATCACGCCAGCTTTTAGGAAAACCGGATGAAGTGGCAAAGGCGTGGCCGCAGCCGGCAGTGTAGGCATTAAAGGCATCGACCTGCCGGATATTGGGAGTGATGGGATAAAAGCGCGGGGTACTGGCAATCATCTTGGCGCTCATGGCACGATTGGCACCATATACGGTGGCAGGGATGCCGCCAAAGAAAGTGGGGTTGTTATTGGCGGTAGAACCGAAGACATCACCCGCTTCATTGAAGCCGACTCCCCAGGTGTTGTTATTAAACTGATGGAGAAACTCGATATCTGATCCATCAGTTTTGAAACGAAACACGCCCATGCCGAAGTTGTGTTTTTCCCCGTTAACCTCGCCGTTGAAACGTGAATAGCCCACGGTGCCATAGATCCAGTTGTCAAAGCCGTAACGCAGGTTACTGGGGCCTGCGTGTGTATCCCCCACGCCGAACCCCTTGAAGAGCACCTCGCGTACATCCGCCTTATCGTCTCCATTGGTATCCTTGAAGAAGATGAATTCCGGCGCATGCGCCACAATGATGCCGCCGCGCGCAAAGGTGAATGAGGTGGGGATGTTCAATCCGTCTGCAAAGATTTTTACTTTATCACATTTGCCGTCGCCATCAGTGTCCTCCAGAATCTTGATGCTGTCGTTACCCTTGCGGCCTTCCTTGATCTCGTTGGGGTAATCCACGCTCTCGGCCACCCACAAGCGCCCGCGCTCATCCCACTGCATGTAAATAGGATTCACGATCTGTGGCTCAGCCGCAAAGAGTTCCAAGCGGAAACCCACAGGCGCTTGGGTGTACTTCATGCTTTCGGCGGCTGATAACGGTAACTGGTATGGCAGGGGCTCAGGTCGTTTTTCATAATTAGGAATGTTATCGCGCTTCACGTATTTGAGGGGTGCACGACTTTTCAGAAACGCATGGTATCGGGTTTGGACTGATTCGCCAGCCGCCCACAGGATTCCGCTTTTAAGTAGTTGGTGAAACCCGGCGTGGTTCCATACTCGCGCGTCGTGGCCGGAAGCAGTGTAAAAAACGCGACCCTTACCTTGTGTGCGCACCCACGTCCACGGCTCGGGCTTGGTGTGCGGGTCGCCTTTCATCGCATCGCGCACCATGAGGACCGTACGGTTCTTCGGATTATGGTTGGTATGAAAGTACGTCTCATCCCACGCCTCAAATGCTTTAACGTCCTTCATGGCCGGATGTTTGGTATCGGTCACCCGCGCGCTGAAAATGGCTCCCTGATGACTTTTGAATCTTCCACCCACCAATTGGTCGAACTCCGGTTCATTGCCGAAACACCAGCTGGCGCAGTGCACCGGCACAAACCCGCCGCCGTTCTCCACAAAGCTCTTCAGATTCTTCCACTGGTTAGGATTAATGGTGCCGTGATTGGCGTAGAGCAGCAGCACATCAAACTTGCCGAGATACTTTGCGTCCCCCAGTGCCTCTTCTACGCTTGTGGTGTAATCAAAATAAATCGCATCCCGTCCCAGCGCCTTGGCGATCAACGGGTAGTACTCGTTGGAAGGATGATGTTTCGAGTTGTGACCGAGAAACAGCACGCGAATGGGGCCATCATTTGCATGCGCGAATATTAAGCTCAGCAGAAACAGGACAGGAATAAAGAGTCGGGTTTTCATTTTGGGTGCAAAAATCTTAGGTAGAATGTTGGGTGCGACAATATGTAAAAAGGGGGGTCGGTCGAGCATTATCAATTCTGCTTTGCGTACGTTTTCCATCGCGCCTCAAGGGTTTTGGCGTTGACTTGTCCATCGAGGATCACCAGGCGGTAGCGCAAGGTCACGGTTTCTCCTGGTTTAATGGACCAGCCAGTTTCTTGAACCGGCACGTAATTAAAAAACACTTTGCCATTGTCCCAAGTACGGATACGCTGGGGTGCGTCGTGGTTTTTCGGGTGGCAAAGAATCGCTACGGTAGCCGCTTTGCCCCCGTCTTTTTCAGTAGGCCCGAACATGGCCACCCAGCGCGCACGCGAGGTGTGGCTATTAGTTCGGTTGAGCCCTTTGGAAGTAAGATAATCGCTGTTGGTTTTGTTCCACGAAAGCGGTCCACGATAGGCAATGCCGCCGCCGTAGCGGTAGGCAGGAAAAATAAGTGGCTTGGTGGAAACATTCTTTTGCGCGAGCACGTAGTCGATCACGTTCGCGCTCTTCACAAAGGCCGCATCCACCGCCAGCGTTTCAGCAAGGATCACCGTCGGCTCGATATCCGTCCCATCGAGATATGCCACCTGCTCCTGTGCAACGGTAAAGCCTGCCGCGCGGACGGCCTTGATTCCCGCGTGTCGCACGCGGCCCGTGCGTGCTTTTAGGTTCCAAAAATCCGGGCCTTTTTGGCCGTTGTATTCAGTCTTCACCCATGCGTGCCATAGGCCGAGATGATGATAGTGATCATTAGGGTGGATACCAGTCACCACACCACCTGCCGGTGCGTGCATGGGGTGGATAAATCCGCTGCGATCGAACACGCGATCCACACCTTTGGGTGGTGGCACGGTAGCCACGTGGTAGGTGAGGATGGGGGTCTTCCCTCGCATCAGCGTGAGTGCCTTCTTGGTTTGCTTCAGGGAAACGCGGTCGGCGGCCTGCGTGGGCGAAAGCGTGAGTACGAGCAATAGAACGGAAAAGAATCTGAAAGGCATGGTTTTGTTTGATTTAAGTCACTTCTTGTTTCGAACGGGATTGGCATTTATTTTTGGGAGCCACTTGGCAAGTTGCTCTTTCACGCCGGCCAGCTCAGGCTTGCCGGCGAGGTTGGTGAATTCGTCGGGGTCGGTTTGGTGATCGTAGAGTTGCTCCTCACCGTTGGGGTGGCGGATGTAGCGATAACGCTGGCCACGCGCGGCGTGGTTGCCCTTGCCCCAAGTGGTGATGGAGGGCCGATCCCATTTAGTTTTCGGATCTTTTAGTAGCGGCACGAGGCTCACGCCATCGAGATCGTTGCGCTTGGGCAAGCCGCAGAGTTCATTGAGAGTGGGATACACATCGAGAAGGTTCACCGGCTGGTCGCATACTGTTCCGGCCTTGGTGATGCCGGGTGCAATAATCATCAGTGGAACGCGCGTGGCTTCCTCGAAGAGCGTAAATTTTTCCCATTGCTGCTTTTCGCCGATGTGCATTCCGTGGTCGGACCACAGCACAATGATAGTGTTCTTTGCATGCGGGCCAGCATCCAACGCATCCAGCAGTCGCCCCACTTGCGCATCGGCAAAACTGATGGAGGCGAGATAGCCGCGTACTGCGCCCCGCCACTCGTCGTTTTTTAAAATCCATTCATGCCACTTTTTGCGGATGCCGAATTGGCCGGGCTTGGGCACATCCTCCAGATCGTTCTTTTTGATCTTAGGCAGGAAAACCTCCTTCTTTGGATAGAGCGCAAAATACTTTTTGGGCGCATACCACGGAATGTGTGGCCGGAAAATGCCGACCGCATGGAAGAAAGGTTTATTGTGTGGCTTACGTAACTCGTCTGCTGCCCAATCAACCACCTTGTGATCGGCCGTGCCGCTTTCAGATTGCGAATCAGGAGCCCAGTCAAAAAAATGGGGCGGTCGACCCTCGGTGCTTTTGCCTACAGCGATTGGTTTGGAATAAAGATATCCATTGCTACCAAGCTTGGATTGGGCGGCCTTAGGCCATTGGGGGTCGGGCATGGGTGAATCGGCCGAGGGCCAGTACTGATCCCACAGCTTTGCTTCATTCTGTTGCTTGCCGTAGCCACCGGTGATCCACGAAAGCGCATGGAAAATTTTCCCGCCACCATAAGCCTCATAACCGCCGGTTCGGAAATGTTCCGGCAAAGTCACCGCCTTTTCCAGCCGCGGACTACGGCGCCAATCCTGCCCATTGTTATAGACTCCTGAGGAAGACGGCGCCACCCCGGTCATGATTGCCACACGCGAAGGATTGCAAGCAGGCGCGGCACAGTGCGCGTTGGTAAAAAGCATCCCACGCTTGGCCAGCCGATCAAAATTTGGCGTATGTACTCCCTTGCGCCCACCCATGCAATTGACCCAGTCATTGAGATCGTCAACCGCGATAAAGAGCACATTGGGGCGTTCGTTACACAACGCCAATTGGCCTAGTAAAAGAACTATACCTGCAACAATACGCATATCGTGGAGAGCTCAAGGTTAGGCTATTGGGCTTGATTAGACAATGGTGGAAGTAGCGCCGACTCACCCTAATTCACCGAGTTCACGGCGCGTTTCTCCAACATCGATCTTCTTTAAAATCAAGAGTACTGCGATTTGAGCAAACCCGGCTCCAAGATAAATCGTGGTGTAATCCGGAGAATCACCCATCTCACCGGCTAATTTGGTACCTGCTATACCGGAGACATTCAACAAAGCCGTGTAAGTTGTAAACTGGGTTCCTGCTATTACCGGCCAACTGACACTCATGAAAATAGAAAAAAGTGAAACTGTCATTATCCCGATCGAAAACTGTTCGGCGAAGATGAAACCCACGGCAAGGGTTCGATTGTCCCAGTGTTGCTCCATCATCGAGAAGGCGATCCAAATAATTCCGAGCACAACGGTTGCCGTGCCGGCAGTTCGTATGGCCGTGAATCTATCGGCCAACAAACCACCCAATAAGGAACCGCCCAAGGCGAAAAAGTGTCCTCCGCCCGTAATCCACTTGGAGTAAACCTCCATTGACCAGCCAAGTTCCTGAATGAAAAGGGGTTTGGATATAATTGAAATCGTATGCTGGCCGACCATAATGATAAGTGCCAGTGCAGCAGCTAACAGGGTCGAAGGCAGAGAAAAGGCCTTACGGAAGGATTTGAATAATGCGCCGGCTGATGCAGTGGCTGCTTCGGCGGCGGGAGCCGTAGTCTGCTTGAGTTTTTCCAGTGGGTTCCAAGGAAAAAGTCTTTCTCCTTCGCGTTCACGTAGGAACAAAGGGGCCATCATTACAATGATCATTATGATAGCCTGTAATGAAATGGCGAGATGCAGTCCATGTCTCGCCGTAATCACACCCATCACGGCTCCCCCAATAATAGTACCTAGATAAGCGGCTGCACGCATGAATCCATTAGCTTTGCCTCTTTCATTTTCTGGCAACAGATCCACTGCCAATGCATCCACCGAGACATCCTGAAGAGAGGCGAATACGTTGTGGATGGCAATTATCCAGAGAAGAATGGTCATGACCTTGGCAGGGTCAGGCAGGAGCAAAATCGAAAGAAGCGTTATGGTCATCATTGATTGAGCAAAGAGGATCCATAACCGCCGCCGCCCCATGGCTAAAAAATGGAAATCGAATCGGTCAATAATCGGTCCCCAGATGAATTTAAATGTCCACGGTAATTGAGCCATAAATGTAATTCCCGCTATCTCTTTGACTCCGTAGCCTTTGGTGGCAAGAAAGGTGACTAAGGTTCCCGTTACAAACCCAAATGGCATGCCCTGTGCCAAGTACATCAAACAGAGCGTCATCAGTCGCAGGCGCGGGGAGTTTTCCAGGGCGGGTATCACAGCAGCACTCAGAGTTGCGCATTGCACTGTTTGTGGCCAAGTCATTTCGTACTGTCCATTCGGCAAGTACATTCGTACGCTCTCCCTCCGTTCCATTCCCATGAGTGAGGGTGCAAAGACAATCAGGGTTATCGATTCCCATACGGCAGGAGAACCCACACGCGTGGTAGTTTCCGGCGCGCCGGACAACCCCGGTGCCACCGCGGCTGAATGGCGCGACTTTTTGCGAAGCAAACACGATTGGCTGCGCACCGCCGTGGCCTGCGAACCGCGAGGGCACGAGGCGATGGTGGGCGCGTTCCTCGTGGAACCCACACAGCCCGATGCCGTGGCGGGCGTGGTGTTCTTTAATAACATCGGCTACCTGCACGGTTGCATTCACGGGACGATCGGAGTCACAGTCACGCTCGCCCATCTTGGCCGATTGGCTGCAGGCGACAACAAAATCGAGACACCTACTGGCATCGTCACCGTGCAGCCGCCGGTGGAGGGTTGGGTGACAGTACAAAATGTGCGTAGTTATCGCCACGCCGCCGCCGTGCCGGTGGAGGTGCCCGGCTGGGGAACAGTGCACGGCGATGTGGCGTGGGGCGGCAATTGGTTTTTTCTCATCGAGGCTGGTGACATGATTGCGGTGGACTTTAGTAATCTCGATCGACTCACAGATTTTACCTGTGCCGTGCGTAAAGCCTTGGAGGTGAATGGGATCACAGGCGAAGATGGTGGCGAGATTGACCACATCGAAGTCTTCGGTCCGGCGGTCAATGACGAGGCCGACAGCAAAAATTTTGTGCTCTGCCCCGGTCGCGAATTCGACCGTTCGCCGTGTGGTACTGGCACCAGTGCCAAGCTCGCGTGTCTGCACGCTGATGGCAAACTGCATCCCGGCCAAACGTGGCGACAAGCAGGCATTCTCGACACCATCTTCGAAGGTACTGTGCAGGAATCACCTGAAGGGGGCGTGGTTCCGACCGTGAAAGGGCATGCCTTTGTCACCGCTGAATCCGAACTCATCATCCACCCCGCCGATCCCTTCCGCCACGGTATCGTTTATTCCCGTTAACGTGTCCGATAAATCTCACGACATTCTTATTATCGGCGGCGGCGTTATTGGGCTTTGCTGCGGATGGTACCTTTCCAAGGCTGGTCGTATGGTGACGATTATCGACCGCGACCCTACGCGGGGCTCGTCGTGTTCTGACGGAAACGCTGGGATGGTGGTGCCCAGTCATTTCATCCCACTCGCTGCCCCGGGCGTCATCAGTCAGGGCCTCAAGTGGATGCTTAACCCCAAGAGCCCCTTTTATATGCGGCCGAGATTTGATCCTGCGCTTTGGAGTTGGTGCTGGAAATTTTTCCGCCATGCCAACGCACGCCATGTGAAAAACAGCAAACCCATTCTCAGCACCCTCAGTCTCGGAAGCCGCCGGTTGTTTTTGGAATTAGCCGATGAACTGAACTTCGACCTCGCCAAGCGTGGGCTGATGATGCTCTGCCGCACGGAAGCCGGCCTGGAAGACGAAGCTAAAGTCGCAGCCCAAGCCGCCGCCGTGGGCGTGGAGGCAGAAGTGTGTGATGCTGCCCGCGTGCGCGAACTTGATCCCGACATCGCGATGGACGTGGTCGGCGGCGTGTGGTTCGCGCAGGATTGCCATCTCGACCCGCAAATTTTTATGGAGGAACTCCGCCGAGGCATTCGCGAACGCGGCGGGGTTTTCTTGGATGCCGAATGCAAAAACTTCATTCGTAAAGGCGATCGAATCACTACCATCGAAACCTCCACTGACGAATGCCTCAACGCCGAGCACGTCATCCTCGCCGGCGGTGCTTGGACGCCCGACCTCAGCCGCCAACTCGGCCTGAGCATCCCCATGCAAGGTGGCAAAGGCTACTCGCTCACGCTGCGTAATCCCGCCGAACTGCCTCGTCTGTGCTCATTGCTCATGGAAGCCCGCGTCGCCGTCACCCCCATGGGCGGCAAACTCCGCGTCGGCGGTACCATGGAAATTTGCGGCACCGATTTGTCAGTAAACCCCAAGCGCCTTCAAGGTATCATTGAAGGCTTCTGCCAATTCTTCCCCGCCTTCGCCCCTGATGATTTCTCCGGCATTGAGCCGTGGTCCGGCCTGCGCCCCTGCACTCCCGATGGTCTCCCCTGCATCGGCTCCGTCCCCGGCCTCGCTAACGCCACCGTCGCCACCGGTCACGCTATGCTCGGCCTCAGCCTCGGGCCTATTACGGGGCAGTTGGTTGTCGACGAAATCACCGGTCGAAAGCCTACGTTAGACATCGAACTGTCCAAGATCGCGCCCGAGCGATTTTAACATAGGTCCGACCCTACTATAAAAATAAGCAAAATTTACAGTATGCAAATATAAACAATGGGGTCATAATTCCCGCATGAAAATTCATCTTTATTCTTTGGGCTTGGTTGTTGGGTTATTTTTGGGGTGTAGCGCACAGGGACCCGAAATGTCGGAGGAGCAGTTGCCGGACGAAATGATTATCGATTTTTCAATTCGCGAAGCCATGGGGGAAGGAGATATGTTTAGCAGACACAGGTTTGGACATGGGCATGACGGCGATTGGGCTGAAGCAGAAGCTGCAGATACGGATTCAAATGTAAAAGGAGCGGAAAAGAGTGGGCCCATTGGGCGGCCGGTGGACCCGGTGGCTCAGCTGACTGAGTTAACCATATGGGATCGTGGCTTGGGCGATGTTTCCGGCTTGATGCGTTTGAAGGCGGTGAAGTCGCTTTACCTCGTGGATAATGAAATTCGCAATGTTCGCCCGTTGGCGCAGTTGGCAAACTTGGAGGAATTGTATCTCGACCGCAATCCGGTGGGCGATGTGTCGGCTTTGGCGGGTTGCAAAAAACTGAAAGTGCTCTCGCTTCGCGAAACGCCGGCGGCGAATGGGCCGGGTTTGGCTAAACTGCGCGCCGCCCTACCGGAGTGTGAAATTATTTTGAATTAACTTTTCTAACCCTAACCAGAGAATTACGACCATGAAAAAAATCCTCATCCCCTCCTTGTGCGCGCTCGTGCTGACCATAAGCTGCGGTAAGAACCCGACCACGCCGACCAACAACACCAACCCGGCGCAAGACAACACCAACCCGGCGCAAGACAACACCAACCCGGCGCAAGACAACAACAATCCGGCGCAAGACAACAACAATCCGGCTCAAGGCAATAATAACGCCGCCGCCCCGCTTGAGCCGCCGGCTCAACCTTTGCCTGCGCCTAAGCCGAGCGTGCCGTCGACCACCTCCTTCGCGGCGGTCACCAAGCATCTCGATGCGGGTGGCGATTTTTATCTCTACTGGAATGCTAACCAGTTGCAGGCCTTCGCGCAGGATGGTTTGGAAAAACTGGAGGAGATTTTGAAAACTGAGATGCCGCCCGATATGCGTGGCGAGGCAGACACATACATGAAGCTTGCCGAGGCTGCTTATATTGAGAGTGGACTCAATAGTATCGACGGTTTTGGCGCATCGTCCTTCCGTTCCGGCACGGGTTTGCGCCGGCACAAGGTGATGATTCATCGCAACCCCGCCAAGAGCGATGGCCTTATGTGGAAGGCTCTTGGTTCCGCGCCGCACGAGCTGGGCGGCCTTAAACTCATGCCCGCCACCACCGCCTATGCGGTCCACGCCGATCTGGACGTGGCCGGCACGTTCAAGTGGATGAAAGGATTTATCGCCAGCAATCTCCCCGCCAAGCAGGGGGCTATGCTCGCTGAAATGTTGGAGGAAGCTAACGCCGAGGTGCCCATCGAGAAAATCATCAACGCCACCGGTGGCGAATTGGGCATGTACGTTACGCTGAACCCGAAAAAGATGATTGAGATCGATCCTCGGATGCTGGAGATGCTGGACATCGGCGGTGGCCCGAATTTCCCAGACCCGGCGGAGATGGAGGCAGCACCGATGCCGGAGGATGCAGGGGAAGCTGAAGGGGGGATTGATCCGGAAATAGAAGAACTGCTCGAAGCATTTGAATCAGAGCCGAGCGATGGACCTCCTGCTCCGGGTGGTTTTGATGATTCATGTGACGATAAGCTTCCGCCGACGAAGGGAGAAAGAGCAGTGTACATCGACAAGAATAGAAAGATTGTGGAGTCATTGCGCGAGTTGACGAGCTTGGAAGAGAGGCACATCAAGGTTGCTGAAGCTGCGCCACCGCCCGGATTCCACGGTGGCCAAGGCGGATTCGGCCATGGCGGCCCGGAGATGCCCAAGATTAAAGTCCCCGAGCCCGGGCTGGTGCTGGTTTTGAAGGTGAAGGACAACACTATTACCGATCTCCTTGCCCCGTTGCTTGAGCAAGCTGGAGCCGCCACGCAACAGGTGGACGGCGTGACCATGCACACCATTCCCGTGCCAGTCGAAGATTTGCCCATCGATCTGAGCCCCACGCTGATGCACGTGGGTGATTACCTCGTGTTTTCCACCACCGCTGACTTGGCCAAACAAGTCATCGCCATACATGGCGGCAAAGATGCCGGATTGGCTGGCACTGAGGAATTCAAGAAACTCACCAATGGCCTCGACTTAAAAGCCAACATGATTACCTACATGAGCAGCCAAATCAGCGAGACCTTTCGTGAGGTTGCCGCCATTGGCATGCAGGAAGAATTCCGTGGTGCGCCCAAGGCTTTGACCGACACGCTAACGGAATTGAACGCTTTTTTCCTGAAAAGCCAAGTGTCACTCCTTTCTGTCACCAACGAAGGCTATCTCATACAAAACCAAACCACCGGCCACATTCCCATGGATATGAACATCGCTGTTGCCATTAGTGCCGTGCCCGTAGCAGTCGCCGCCGCCGCCGCTGCGCCCGCCGCGTTGCCTGCCCTAGCCAAAGCCAAAGCCAAGGCCAACCGCATGAAGAGCGTCAACAACATGAGGCAAATCAACAACGCGCTCCAGGCCTATGCACATGACCACGGTGGTAAACTCCCCCCCGCAGACAAATGGTGCGATGCCATTATGCGCGAAGTGGGTTCACCCATCATCTTTGTCTCGCCCAGCGATCCCGAAGCAATGGCCAAATTTGAGCGAGGCGAAAAAGTCTCCTCATACGCCTTTAACACCGCCTTGGCAGGCAAGAACATTGATGAAGTTTTCGATGGTCGCTTGGTGATGGTCTTCGAATGCAATCTCGGCTGGAACGGCACCGGTGGCTTAACGGAACTGCGCAAACACGTCCCGCCCGACCAATGGAACATCGGCACCATCGACGGTGCTGTGATGCAAACCAACCCCAATATGCTCCAACGAAGCCGAATCAAATGGAAGCCGGAGAATGACCGTTGATAGCACTATCAAGTGCAAATAGTCATCTCTTTGACAAAGTTGCAGCTATGAAGTCTACCCATTAAGCCATACGGAATTGAAGTGATGCCGGCAAGGTCTTAGCCGCACAGTGACGCACTCACCTTCATACTTAAGCGAACCGGTCAATGGCCAGACTGTGACTGCAGAAGAAAATAAATCGTTGCGTTGCCAAGAGCGATAGGGTTGATAAAGAGATGAAAGATGATGCCCAATCATAAGTTAAAAATCTCTTTCGCTACATGGGAAAAAATATTCTGAAGGCGGCCTGGCTTCATATCATGGTTAGATATTTGGGCATTATTGTTTTTGGCTTCTCTTTGTTTGCAGGGGTTACTGCACCGAAGAAACCCAATATCCTTTTTATTTCCGTTGATGATCTGCGTGACTGGGTGGGGTTCATGGGAGGTTATAAGGGGAAGGTGCATACACCGCACATGGATGAATTGGCCTCGCGTGGCACCGCTTTTCTCAATGCCCACACTGCCGCACCAGTTTGTTGCCCAAGTCGGGCCGCAGTGTTGAGTGGATTACTCCCCTCAACTTCCGGCATCTACAATAACAGTCATTGGTGGAAGCCCAATCTGCCAGAGCTGGTTACCTTGCCAGAGCATTTTCGCAATAACGGTTATCTTGCAGTCGGAGCGGGAAAAATATTTCATCACACTGCCGGAAACAATCCGCCGGCCGTCTGGGACAAATACCATCGCCTTGTCTTTAACGACGATGCCTTTTCACGCAGCTCCGGTCGTTACCTGACTCTTTATCCTTACACCAAGCCTCAACCGGTTCCAAAAGAGTTTCCCTATAGTGGTATCAAACTTTATTCGCCGGAAGTAGACTGGGGGGCATTGCCCAAGCAGGAGAAATTGATGGATGATTATCAAACCGTTAAGTATTGCACTGACTTTTTAGCGCGCAAACACACCAAGCCATTCTTTTTGGCCTGTGGTATTTTTCATCCGCACTTGCCTTGGTATGTGCCCAAGAAATATCTCGATCTCTATCCAGTAGATCAGGTCCAGTTGCCTGAAGTGCTTAGTGGGGATCTAAATGATATTCCCGAGACTGGTCAAAAGCTGGCTCTACGAAAAAATCCGGACCTGAAAAGGATTATGGCGGCAAAAAAGTGGAAGTCAGCGGTTGCTCATTATTTGGCGAGTGTCACCTATGCCGATGTCAGGGTTGGCCAGTTGCTTAAAGGACTGGATCAAAGTGATTATGCAGAAAACACTATCATCGTCTTGTGGTCCGATCATGGATGGCACTTTGGTGAAAAAGAACACTGGCACAAGCGCACACTTTGGCATGTCTGTACCCGGGTGCCTTTCATCGTGGCTGCCCCTGGGGTTGGTAAGTCACAGCAACGCTCGAACAGACCGGTTTCGCTTTTAGATATTTATCCGACCCTGATTGAGCTATGCGATTTGCCGCAACAGCCCGGTCTTGATGGTGTGAGTTTGGTGCCGCTTCTCAAAAACCCTCAGGCGTTACGTAAAGAACCTGTCGTTACCGTGAGTGAAGAGCAACATGCTTCTGTGGTCGATGGTCGTTATCGGTTTATTCGTTACCGTGATGGATCTGAGGAGCTTTATGATCGGAAGCTGGACCCGGATGAATGGAATAATCGAGCGGCTGATCCAAAACTCAAAGAAGCAAAACAGCGGCTTTCTATGTTTGTGCCTCGAAAATGGGCTAAACCGGCTCTAAACAAAAAAGCATTTCAATTCAATCCACACACATACACATGGAAGCACAAGAAAACCGGGCAGATTATTGAGGGCAGAAATAATCC
Source organism: Verrucomicrobiota bacterium (assembly GCA_028343615.1). GTDB lineage: Bacteria > Verrucomicrobiota > Verrucomicrobiia > Limisphaerales > UBA1100 > JACNJL01. Next base: position 28,104 of record JAOLZA010000011.1, on the reverse strand, counting down.
TTGATGCGGTTTCTTGCTTGAGAACTTAGCTGGTGGAGCTCACGCTCTTGCTCAAGCATGAAAACACTGATTCGATTTTCTATTCTTACTGCGCTCTTTAGCTTCGCATTCCATTCCATGTCTGCCGAGTTTACGGTAGAGAAAACCAAAGGTGGAGTAACGGTTAAATATAAGGGGAAACTCTTCACCCGATATGTGGTAGGTCAGTCTAATAAGCCATTCATGTGGCCCATCATTGGACCCAACGGCAATGAAGTGACCCGCGCCTTCCCCATGAAAAAGCGAGAGGGTGAGCGTCATGATCACCCACATCACCGCTCCTTGTGGTTCGGCCACCAGGGGATTGGAGGATTTGACACCTGGCATGAGCCCGCTAGCGGTCGCAAGACCAATCTAGGGTCAACGGTGCATCGTGAGTTTGTGAAAGCGCAGGGGGGAGACAAGGCGGTGATCGTGACACGCAATGATTATGTCGGTGACGGCAAGAAGCTTTTAGCCGATGAGCGAACTCACACCTTCAAGGTAGAGAACGGTCAACGTATAATTGATGTAGATATTATCTTTATCGCTGAACATGGTGACTGTGTATTGGGTGACAAAAAGGATGCGGGCTTCAGCGTACGAATAGCGACAAGTATGGATGTGGACAGTAAAAAAGGGGGAAGCATTATCAACTCAAATGGCATTACCGATAAGGCAGCCTGGGGCAAGCGAGCGGAGTGGGTAGATTATCATGGGCCGGTTGATGGCGAGACTGTTGGCGTTGCAATCCTGAATCACCCGAAAAGCTATCGACATCCTACGCCCTGGCATGTGCGAACTTATGGCTTGTTTACTGCTAACCCATTTGGTTTGCGGAGTCTTGGTCAAGGTAAGGATGGTAGTTTCACCCTTAAAAAAGGTGAAAGTATTGTGCTTCGACATCGGGTTATCTTTCATAAAGGAGACCATGAAACTGCCAAGATTGCTGAGGCTTACAAGGCTTATGCACGTGAGAAATAATGCACCGTTTTAGTTGGCTGTTTTTTTTGGTGGCGGGTTCTCTGGATGCAGCGGTATCCGGCAACTCACAGATTCGAGCTAAAGCAGGGCCTTCTGAAATTGTCATTACTACGACCAGCCGCCTGGCGGGTGCGATTCATTCACTGACTTGGAATGGACGTGAATTCATTGATAGCGCCGATCACGGACGGCAGTTGCAGTCGGCCTCGAATTTTGATGCGGGCTCAAGGTTTATCCCTGAAACATTCAATCCTACTGAAGCTGGGTCCCGTTTTGATGGTGCAGGAACTAAGAGCACGAGTGTATTACATGCATTGATCATGAAGGGAAATGTCCTGACCACCGACAATCAAATGGCTTTCTGGTTGCGTCCAGGAGAGAAGTCTTCTGGACATCTGGCCAAGAACACCAGGACCCTATCCAGTCATTACCTGAAAAAGACTGTGACCATCGGTTCGCATGGATTGCCACATGCAATTGGCTACGATGTAACATTCACCATTCCAAAGGAAGAACAACATCGTTTTGCACAGTTCGAGGTGGTAACGGGCTATATGCCCCCAGAATTTTCAAAGTTTTGGACTTATGACCCGATAATGAATAAACTATCACCTTTGTCTGATGGTCCAGGTGAGCAACCTCACCCGATTATTTTCTCTACGCCGGATACCAAGCACGCAATGGGTGTGTGGTCGGCGCAGCAACCTTCCAAAGGATTCGAGCAAGCGGGCTACGGACGGTTTCGTTTTAAGCTTGAAAAGGTCGTGAAATGGAATTGCGTCTTTCGGATCAGGCAACTCAAGCCAATTCGCACGGGTGCTCATGTATTTAAATGTTATGTCATGGTTGGTTCATTGAAAAATATCGTCAGCACCATGGGCCAGCTACAGCGGCGCTTTGGCCGGTGGAAAAAATAGATTCTTATTCATCGTTAAGGGAAAATAGGTTGTAACTGAGACTGAGTTGCAATAAGTTCCGGAAAAGTGAACGACACGAGGCATATTGCTCAACTGGATGTGGGTGAATCGGCAATCTTGGGAGAGATGAAATTGCCCGGGGAAGCTTCGGCGCGCCTAGAGGAGATGGGTTTTCTGCCCGGGGCAGCCATACGTCTGGTGCGACGGGCACCTTTGGGTTGTCCGATTGAATTTGAAGTTGCCGGCACTCGACTAGCCATTAGGGAGGTTGATGCAGCCAACATCCTTGTTGGATAAAAGCACCATGGATTCTGAACGTTTTTTTGCGCTTGTTGGAAATCCGAATATCGGTAAAACCACCCTGTTCAATGCCTTGACGGGTCTCCGCCAAAAAGTAGCGAATTATCCCGGGGTTACTGTTGAGAAAAAAGAAGGAACCGCACGGGATCGTCATGGGAACCAATATAAAGTCCTGGATCTGCCCGGCGCCTACAGTCTCGAGGCAAAGTCGCCTGATGAAGAGGTGACACGAGCGGTACTTCGCGGGGAACGTGCCGATACGCCTCAGCCTGATGTGGTGGTGTGCCTTGTGGACGCCAGTAATTTGGAGCGCCATTTTTATCTGGCTACACAGGTGATGGAATTGGGTTTGCCGACCATTGTAGTCCTCAATAAAACCGATGAGGCGAAGGAATTGGGGATCACGGTTGCGGCTAAGAAATTGGAGGAACGCCTTGGGGTGCCGGTTGTGCCTATGCAGGCCAATGAACGAGTGGGAATGGAAGCCTTGCAGGTGGCTCTGAGCAGTAAGGAATTGGCAAAGCCCCAATGGCGACCCGTAGAGGGAAATGCAGCCGCTCGTTATGAAGCTATTGATCAATTACTTTCGGGGACAGTAGCACGTAGCGAAGAGGAACGATTAACTCCAGCAGACAAATGGGATCAGGTGCTAGTCCATCCGGTTTGGGGTTGGGTCGTTCTGCTAAGTATCCTCGCTGGGTTGTTTTACGCTATATTCAGTTTATCAGGTTATCCAATGGACTGGATCGATGCTGGCTTCGCGTGGCTAGGGGAGTGTGTAGGGAACCGGATGCAGGAAGGTGATTTTCGCTCTCTCATTACTGAAGGCATTATTGGGGGAGTAGGTGGTGTGGTTATATTTTTACCACAGATTCTGATGCTTTTTTTCTTCATCAGCCTCATGGAAAATACTGGTTACCTTGCGCGCGTTTCCTTCATGATGGATCGTTTAATGTCGGGTGTAGGGCTTAATGGTAAGGCTTTTATTCCGGTGCTCAGTTCATATGCTTGTGCGATCCCCGGCATCATGGCTACACGTACCATGGAAAGTCCAAGAGATCGGCTCATTACTATCTTGGTGGCACCTATTACCAGCTGCTCAGCTCGTTTGCCTGTTTACCTGATGCTGATTGCTTTAATGCTACCTTTAGGTACTGCAACTCAAAAAGCATTTGTAATGTGGGGTCTGTATATTCTGAGTATTCTCGGAGTGTATTTTTTCGCGTGGATCTTCAACCGTACACTGAAGAAAACCGAAACTACATTAACCATTTTAGAATTGCCTACTTATCAGCGGCCAAGTTGGCGTGAGATCGGGTTGCAGATGCTTGATCGTGGTAAGATTTTTGTTCGGCGAGCAGGCACTGTGATACTGGCATTATCCATCTTGCTCTGGGCAATGGTCACTTACCCAAAGAATCACGAATATGAAAAGCGGGTTACTGCTGCAGAGTCAATTTTGGAAACACAAATTGAATTATCAGAAAATCTAACGCCTCAAATCGAGGTGCTGATTTCAATTGAGAAGGAAGTAGCTGAACAGAATGTCAAATTAGTTTTAAGGAGCATTCTTGAAGAAAAACAAACCCAATTGTCGGTTGCAAATCGGATTATTGAATCTAAGTCTGAAGAGATTCGAGATCTGACCACAAAGAAACTTGCCCATAGTGCAGCAGGGAGGCTTGGGAAAGCTATCGAGCCGGGGATCGAACCATTAGGCTATGATTGGAAAATGGGAGTGGGTCTGGTTGCTTCTTTTGCCGCTCGGGAAGTATTTGTGAGCACCATGTCGATTATTTACCTTGGTGAAGACAAAACTGAAGAAGGAGGTACGGTGTCCAAGAAGATGGCTGCAGAAAAACGTGCTGATGGTCAGCCGGCCTATAACCTACGCACTTGTCTGAGTTTATTAGTCTTCTATGTATTTGCCATGCAGTGCCTGAGCACAGTGGCTGTTACACGCCGTGAAACAAATAGCTGGCGTTGGGCCATTTTTCAGGTCGTTTACCTGACCGGTTTCGCTTATCTCGCCGCCTTTGCAACTTACCAAATCTCCGGTTTCTTTATTGCATGAGTGATTGGCAAACATGGGCAGCTCCTACTGCTGTAATCTTGACCACGTTGATTATGATCTGGCGATTCACTCGGAAAAAGAAATCGTCCGATTGCAATCAGGATTGCGGTTGTGATCCGAATGAACGTTAGTCTTCCAACTTTTCCTTAAATGCCATCCGGCAAAGTGCTGGCAGTACAACTAAAGTCAACGCGGTAGCGGTAAGTATGCCCCCGATGACTACCGTCGCTAGTGGGCGTTGGACTTCAGCACCGGTTCCGGTGGCCAGCGCCATGGGGAGAAAGCCGAGTGAGGCGACAAGCGCGGTCATCAACACTGGGCGCAGCCGAGTCAGGGAGCCTTCGCGGATGGCGTCCTCAAGCTTTCTGCCTTCTTCTCGCAACTGGTTAATGAAAGTAACTAAGACCAATCCATTTAATACCGCGATACCTGAAAGGGCGATAAAGCCAACGGCGGCGGAGATGGAAAAGGGCAATCCGCGCAGGGCGAGCGCGGCGACGCCCCCGGTGAGGGCGAGAGGCACGCCGGTGAAGACGAGCAACGCCGGGCGAGCGGCGCGGAAGGTGGTGTATAGCAGCAGAAAGATAAGCACGAAGCACAGCGGCACTACCACGGCTAGGCGCGCGCGAGCAGCGAGAAGGTGCTCGTATTGACCGCCCCACGCGAGCCACGCGCCGGCAGGGAGTTTGACATCTTGCGCGATGGCGGCGCGGGCTTCCTCGACGAAACCGGCGAGGTCGCGGCCGCGCACATTGCATTGAACAACCACGCGGCGCTTGCCGTTTTCGCGGCTGACTTGATTGGCGCCGTCGGCGCGATGGATGTCGGCCAAATCCCGCAGTGGTCGAGTTGGGGCAAGACCCGTTGAATGGGTGATTGGAATTTTAGTCAACGAAGTGGCCGGTTCCATTTTGTTCAATGGAATAGGCAGCGCGGCCAGTGCGGCGGAATCTTCGCGCAAATCTTCGGGCAGGCGCACAACGATGTCGAAGCGCCGGTCGCCTTGAAACACCTGCCCTGCCACGCGGCCACCGGTAGCGATGTTCACGGTATCTACCACCCTATCGCTGTCCAGCCCGTGCCGTGCGAGTGCATCATGTTTGGGGCGCACGGTTATAATTGGCATGCCTGTGGTTTGCTCCACCTTCACGCCTTCCGCGCCGCGCACCTGGCCGAGGGCACCGGCCACGCGCTCGGCGGCACGCCGCAACGCCCCGGGGTCATCCCCAAAGACTTTCACCGCCACTTCGCCGCGTACGCCGGCGATCATCTCGTGAAAGCGCATTTCGATGGGCTGTAGATATTCGTAACGATTGCCCACGAGGTCTTTCAGCGCGTCGCGCAATTTATCTTCGAGCGCGTGTTTGCTGAGTTTGGGATCGGCCCATTGATCGCGCGGTTTGAAAATGATGAACGTGTCCGAAACACTTGGCGGCATGGGGTCGGTGGCGATGTCGGCGGTGCCAGTTTTTGAAAATACGACTTCAATTTCTTTCACAGAATTTTTCAACGCGGTTTCGACATCCAGTTGCATCCGCGTGCTTTGTTCAATACCGGTGCTGGGGATGCGCATGGCATGCATAGCTACATCGCCTTCATCGAGCCGTGGGATAAACACCTGTCCAAGTCGTGCAAACTGCAGCCCCGCCGCACCCAACAAAGCCACAGCCGCGATGAGCACCACGGCGCGTTGACGCAGTGCGAAATCCAGCACGGGGGCGTATACGCCGCGCGCGGCGAGCATCAAGGTGTTTTCCTGTTCGGCCACTTTGCCGCGCACGAGCAATGCCACCATCGCGGGTACAAAGGTGAGTGACAGCACAAAAGCAGCGGTGAGCGCAAAAATCACGGTCAGAGCCATCGGGTGAAATAATTTCCCCTCGATACCCGCCAGCGCGAGGATGGGCACGTAGACTATGATGATGATGGTTTCGCCAAATGCAGTGGCGCGGCGCACTTCATGGCTAGCGGCACGGGTGACCTCGAGGCGTTCGTCGTAGTTGAGTGTGCGACCCAGTTCGCGTTGCTTGTCGCTCAGTCGGCGCAGGCAATTTTCCACAATGATGACCGAGCCATCGATAATGATTCCAAAATCAATTGCGCCGAGGCTCATGAGATTTCCGCTGATGCCGAAATGCGTCATACCCAACGCGGCGAGCAACATCGAAAGTGGAATCGCCAGCGCAGTGAGAAATGCCGCGCGGAAATTGCCGAGCAGCGCGAAGAGCACCACCACCACAAGCAGCGCGCCGTAAAAAAGATTGTGCGTCACGGTGCGGATGGTGTCATTCACGAGGCGCGAGCGATCGAGCACGGGGCGCGCGATGACATCCGGTGGCAGGCTTTGCTTCACGTCATCGAACCGCTCGCGCACCGCCACGGCGACGGCGCGGCTGTTGGCACCGCTGAGCATCATGGCGGTGCCGATGACTGTTTCCCGTCCGTCCGCGCTGGCGCTGCCTTGGCGTAGCTCGCCGCCGAGAGTGACCTCCGCTACTTGGCTAATCGTAACCGGCGTGCCGTTGTGTTCTTTGAGCACCACGCGTGCGATGTCGGCCACGTTGCGCAGCCGACCATCCGCACGCACGAGCGCCGCTTCGCCGTTGCGTTCCACAAAGCCCGCGCCGAGACTGCGGTTATTGCGCTCCAACGCGGAGATGAGATCCTGTAGCGTGAGCCCGAAACTCTGCAACGCGGCGGGGTTTGGCAGCACGTGATATTGTTTTACAAACCCGCCTATGGCACCCACATCGGCCACGTCTGGTACTGTGCGCAATTGCGGGCGGATGATCCAATCCTGCACCGTGCGCAGCCAAGTGAGTCGTTGCACGCGATTGGTGAGGCGCTCGCCATTGGGCGTGAGGTACGCGCCATCGGGTTGCAAACCGGGTTTGCCCGTCACTGCATTGGTGCTGGCTGTGCCATATTCCACCGACCACATCAGTACTTCACCGAGTCCGGTGGTGATGGGTCCCATCGTGGGTTTAATGCCTTCAGGCAAATCTTCGCGCGCACGGTCCAAGCGTTCGCCCCCCAGTTGCCGGGCGAGATTGATGTCGAGTTTATCCTTAAACACTGCCGTGATTTGGCAAAACCCATTGCGTGAAATGGATCGCGTATGCTCAAGGCCGGGAATTCCCGTGAGCGCCGTCTCGATAGGAAAAGTGACGAGCCGTTCCATGTCCTCCACCGAAAATGCCGGCTCGATGACATTTATTTGCACCTGATTATTGGTGATATCCGGCACCGCATCGATGGGTAGTCGCCAAAGCGACCGCGCGCCAACGATGGCGATCACAATAGTGACGACCACCACAAGATGGCGATGGTCAATAGCGAGTTTTAAGATGCGTTGGAGCATGAGGTGTTAGTGACTGTGATCATGCCCCGCGCCCGCTTTACCGAACTCGGCTTTGAGTTCAAACGTTCCGTTAATCACCACGCTTTCATTTTCCTTCAAGCCTTTGTGCACACGAATCATTCCGTTGATGCGTTCGCCGACTTCGATAGGATGCGCGGTGAAAATGTTTTTCTTCACCTTGTAAACCGTTGGCTGGCCGTCGACGATTTGCACGGCACTCTCGGGCACTACTAGGAATTTTTTGGATGCCCCGCCAGTGGTAATTTGCACGGTGAGAAATTGGCCTGGCCGCCATTTGCCACTGGCATTATCCAACTCCACACGCGCCTGCACCGTGCGCGTTTCGGGGTTCACCAAGGGGCTGACGTACGCTAGCTGCGCGTCGGTGCGATAGTCGGTTTCCTTGTTCACGAGCGTGACGGTTTGGCCGGGCTTCAATCCTTCCGCGCGCGCGGGCGGCACTTCCATCAACACCCAAACGCGCGCGAGATCGGCCAGCACTAGCAAATGCGGCTGGTTTGGATTGGCGATTTCACCGAGCGTCACCTCGCGTTCCACCACCGTCCCCGCGCGCGGAGCGCGCACAATATAATGCGGTGTCAACATACGAACCTTCGCCAGTGCGGTGATGGCGTCGGCGTCCATGCCAAAAAGCGCTAACCGATTGCGTTCGGTAGCCACGTTGGCTTGCGCAGTTTTGAGCGCACTTAGCGCTTCGCCGAGCGCTTTGGCTTGTTGCGCTTGCGCGGCCTTGAGGTCGGCAGCAGCGGCGGCCGCTTTGGCCGTGGCGGCGGCAATGTCGCGCGACTGTTGAGCTTTCGCCTGTGCCAGCGCGGCTTCGGCGGATTGCAGATCGGCGGAAGCCGTTTGCACAGCGACTTCACGGCGGTTGAGTTCCGCACCGGCCAACGCGCCTGCGGCGGCGAGCTTTTTGCCGCTTGCCAAAAGTTCAGTGACCCGTTGCAACACCGGCTTGGCGGCATCGAGCTTGCCTTGCGCCAGCGCGATGGCGGCAGAATTTTTTGCCAAAGCCAGCATCGCCTCGGCGACTTTGCCTTCCGCTTCTGCTTGTGCTTCGCCGGCATTGTTTTGTGCCAACACCACCGCCGGCAAGGTAGCCGCCTCAGAATCGAGGGCCTTCAGAAACGCATTCTGCGCCGCGCCGAGTTCGGGGCTCTCGATGGTGAACAGCACGTTACCTTTTTTCACCGTGTCGCCTAGGTGCACGTTCATTTCGCTGACGCGGCCTTCCACCAGCGTGCCCACGTGCGCCATCGATTCGTGATTAAACGCCACGCGCGCCGGTGCGTCAAACGTGGGCCGCAGCATTTGCGCTTTTACGACGCCGGTCGTTATTTCAAGTAGCTTCATCGTCTTCGGCGAAAGCTTCAACTCCGAAGGCGCGGCATCATCGCCATGCGCGCCGTGGTCATGTCCCGCATGTCCATCGCCGTCGCCACAACCGGTCAGCCAAACCGGTAACGAGCCGATCGCAATCATAGTAAAAATATTAATAAAATATTCCATTTTATTCTTATTAATTGAAAATTGGTTATTGATCATTGGACATTTCCCCACTTCCTCCCGTCGCCCGATCCAGCGCGATGATCGCCCGTGTCGTCCGATGCTCCAGCCGCACTACTTTCAACTGCGTCTTTAACAAATCCAATTCCGCTAGCCGTAGCACCGTCACATCCGATTGTCCCGCCTCGTACACCACGCGCGCAAGTCCCACACGTTCTTCGTGCAATGGCAGCAACTCTGAGCGCGCGCGGCGGGCGGTGGACATCAGCGAGGCCACGGCGTTGTGGGCCTGGCGGATTTCGCGGGTGACTTGCCGCGTGGTTTGCGTAAGACGATGACGCGCGGCAATGGCTTGGGCGCGTGCTTCGTTTCGGCGCGCTTGGCCCCAATCAAAAAGTGGCAACGGCAGCATCGCCGAAGGCCCGAGCGACCAATCACTATTGCGTTCGGCGGCCAATCCTGCGGCGTTTTTTTCCATCCATGCAAGTCGCGCGAGGGCGGTTTGGTCTTCAAGTGCGGCGAGTTGCCAGCGGTCAGCCTGGATTTCCGGTCGCACGCGCAGGCCATGCGCGATAGAGTCTGGCTCATCGCGCAAGACGACTTGTGTGTAAAGAGGGGTGGTGAGCTTCCAGTCCGTGCGCCTGCGCGGTTGGCCGAGCCGATGAGCGAGGCCGAGGTTGGCTTGGGTTGATTTGAGAGTGGCCTCGCGCAAATTAATTGTGCCCGTGGTTTGCTCGGCTTTGAGAGTGGTGACGTCCAGTTGCGTGCCTTCGCCCGCGGCAAGCCGCACCTCGGCGACTTTGAGCAGTTCGCCAATACGGTTGTTTTGCTCCGTGAGAATCGCTGCTTCGCGGCGTAGCCCGACGGCATCAAAATAAATTTTCTGCGACGCGTGCATCACATCCAAAACCGTCACGACCGCTTTGGCACTCGCGGCGCGCAAACGGCCATCGGCCGCACTAATGCGGCGCGGGCGTTGGAGAAGCCGTGTGAGGTCAGCGGTGAGCCCCGTTTCAATCACCGTGCGTCCACCGCCTTCAGAAAATCGAAACACGATGTCCAGAATCGGATTTGGAAGCAATCGCGACTGATGCGCTGCCGCCTGTGCGCGACGCACTTCTGCCAATGCAATCTGCACCTCAGTCGATTGCCGCAACGCACGTTCCACCGCAGCCGGAAGCTGAAGCGAATTCGTCGCCCCCATAGATTCCGCCGGCAAAGCCTCGGAATGAAATTCAATGGCATTGGCAAGATTAGCCGCAGATTGAATCTGTGCCGCCGTGTTAAACACCGGCGGCGCAGTAGCGCAGCCAATGAAGGCGGTGAGAACTAAAAATTTTATTGTCTGTTTCATATTCAAATAGGGGGTCAAAACACAACATAACCGTAGGTGGTCATGCGGAGGGAACGGAACCGGAAAAGGTCCCTTAAAGAATTGCAGGTGCCCGACCGGGAAGGGCGGCGCGGGTTTCGAATTGCCAACGAGATTGACCTGGCGGAGCTCGGCCTGAATCGATTGAAATCAAAATCGTAATTTCGGGAGGTGGCAGGTGTAGACGTAGCTGCCAAGTGAGAACGGGGGTGAATGCAAGTTGCAAAGCGCCCGGGTCTTTGAGTTTAAAACCTCCAGATTCGAGGGCGCATTGGCCGCATTTGTCGTGGCTGTGGGCGGGGGAATCGCCGTGGTGATGATGAGTCTCACAACTGCCGGGCAGGAGTCCCGCACCGGACCATAAGCAATGCGAGGTGGCTGGCAGCCAAGCCGCCAGCACCGTCAACACCACAGTTATCCGGAATAATTTCACTGCCCCTCTCATAGCATATTCGACAGTTGGTCTCAAGGCTTTAGGGGTTTTACTTGTCTTTGGGCAATTTCACGTGAAACTTCAGGCACGCATGAAACGCATTCTTTTTTTATCATGGCTTCTCGTGGCACTGAGTGTGCAAGCAGCTGGCAAACAGTCGCGACCGAATATTCTTTTTGCGTTTGCTGATGACTGGGGGCGGTACGCGAGCGCGTATGCGAAGGTGGATGAGTGGCCCTCACCGAATGACGTGATTAAGACGCCGCACTTTGACCGCGTGGCGCGGGAGGGAGTGCTCTTTAAGAATGCATTTGTGACAGCGCCCTCGTGCACGCCCTGTCGCAGTTCGCTTTTGAGCGGGCAGTATTTTTATCGCACGGGTCGTGCGGCAATTTTGCAGGGTGCGTTTTGGGATGCGAAGATTCCGAGCTACCCGCTGTTACTGGCAAACGCGGGCTATCACATCGGCGAGACGTACAAGGTGTGGAGCCCCGGTACGCCGAATGATGCGCCGTATGGCGCCGGCAAGTTTCGTTTCGAGGGGAGTGGACGACGGTTTAATCAATTTTCACAAAACGTCACTCGCATGATCGACGACGGCAAGAGTGAGGCGGCAGCCAAGCAGGTTTTGTATGACGAGGTGATGGGTAACTTTGGCGCATTCCTGAAGGCGCGCCCGGATGGGCAGCCCTTCTGTTATTGGTTTGGCCCCACGCTGGTACATCGCAAATGGACCAAGGGATCGGGTAAAAAATTATGGGGTATCGATCCCGATTCGCTGAAAGGTAAGCTGCCGGGGATGCTGCCAGACGTGCCGATCGTACGTGAGGATTTCGCGGATTATCTGGGCGAAGTGCAGGCGTTCGACGCGGCGCTCGGTTTGATTTTGGAAAAACTCAAAGCCATCGGTGAGCTGGACAACACAGTCGTCGTCGTCAGCGGCGATCACGGCGCGCCGGGGTTTCCGGGCGGCAAGTGCAACCTGTACGATTTCGGTGTGGGCGTGCCACTTGCGGTTTGGTGGCCAGGCAAACCGGGGGGGCGTGTGGTTGAGGATTACGTGAACCTCATGGATCTCGCGCCAACCTTTCTCGAATTGGGCGGAATCAAGCCACCCAAGGTGATGACTGGCCGTAGTTTGGTTTCCGTTTTGGAATCCAAGGGCACAGGTTTGGTGGATAAAAAACGTAACTGGGTCATCACCGGTCGCGAACGCCATGTGGCCCAAGCGCGTGAAGGGCTCCTGCCTTATCCGCAACGCGCACTGCGTACCCCCGATCATCTTTACATCATCAACTTCAAGCCGAACCGCTGGCCGATGGGTAACCCGTACAATCTTACTGATGACAAGGCGCCGGATTACAACACGCTGGCCAATAATACCTTTGTAACCTATGGCGATCTGGATGCCAGCCCCACCAAGGCGTTCCTTATTGAGCACCGGAATGATGTGAAGTGGAAGTGGCACTATGAATACGCCTTCGGCAAACGCCCGCGCGAGGAATTGTTCATTTTGAAGGATGACCCGGATCAGTTGAAGAACGTGGCCAGCGAGGCTAAATATGCGGCTATTAAAAAGAAGCTCAACGCGCAGCTCATGGCTGAACTGAAACGAACCAATGATCCACGTGTGACCGGTGATGGTAGCACCTTTGATAAGCCACCCTTTGTGGCTGAATTCAAGCGGCCGCAGAGGAACAAGAACTCCAAACCAAAAAAAAGAGTGACATTTCCCAAGTCAAGGGGTAAGAATTTGTCATTACGAATTGAGGAAATGAAAATCAAAAAACTTTTTGGATTGGGGTTAATGGCAGTGGCGTTGATGGCTTCGCCTGTACGTGCGCAGGATGGCGCGCCGGATGTGAAGCAGGAAGTGCGCGACGTGGCGGCGGTGAAGGTGTTGAAGTCTGAAAATTCGATTTCGCTCCTGTACGTCAAGGGCATGACGTGAGAATCCTGCGCGATCGGCATCCGGGTGATGCTGGGCAAGTTGGATTTCGTGGACCGCAGCCGGTTCAAGCGCGGGGTGAGCATGAGTGTGAAGACGCAACTGTTGACTGTGGCGATTAAGGAAGGGAAAGAACCCGACCTGCCGAGCATGGGGAAGGCCGTGGACAGAGCGGGCTATGTGGCAGTTGAGGCATACTCACTGGACATCGGTAAATTGAAATCACATCCCTTCAAAAAAAAGAAGCAGGATTAAGGCGGAGGAATGGTGGGCCAATGATGGGGCGAATTGCGCAGGGTTGTTTGCTGTTTCTGGCGATGGCCATGGGGCCGCGCTTGGCGGCGGATGAGCCGATTATGAATATGATGCCCCGTTGGAGTGGTGGTTGGGGGTATCAATTCTTTCACGAGCACCGTCACGAGAGCGATTTGCTTTTGGGCCGCGCCAAAAAGCATTCGGGCTTCACGGAGGATGTCCATCTGCTGCATTTGCAGGGTGTTTATACGTGGGACAAGTCCATCCGCCTTACCGCCAAGCTGCCGTATGTTTTAGATGCGCGCCGCGAAATGCCAGATGGATCGGGCGGCAAAAAAGTCGAGTACGACAACGGCATTGGCGATCTCACGCTGGCGTTGCCCCTAAAAAAATATTTCAACCTTGATGGCGAAAGTGGCTCGTGGACTCTCAAGCCTATGCTACGCGTGCCATTTTCCGGATCAGATGAATACGAGGTTTACGACAACCAATGGGGCAACGGTCTGGGGGTTGGGTATGAGCACGAAACGGCCAATTTTCATTTCCATATCAGCACCAGTGGCTGGGTGTACCATGGAAACGATCCGTTCGAAAGTTTCTCGAGTCTGGATCTCGGGTACAACTTTTACCTTGGCGAAAGCAATTGCGCCTTGATGTGGGAAACCGATTTCCACTGGGAGGATGATGAGTCCCGCACCCTCTCCGCCGGGCCGGCATTTTACTGGAACATCAACGACACAGCTCACCTGCGCCTCGAATGGAAGCACGATTTCTATGATCGCCAAGGTACGCTCGACCACGGCAATGGCGACACCTTCAAGTTTGGTATTGGGTTTGTCTTTTAGCCGGTTTGGGGCGAGGGTGCGTCGAGGCTATTTTGGCTGACGACAACGAGGCATTGTTCGCCACGCCGGGCGAGGGTTTTTTTCGCCTTGCGGATACGGACCAGGAATTCGCGCTGCATTGGAAAAGCGGTTCGCTGAAATATACGAACTTCAAACCGATGATCGAAGGTGGCACGGCGAAGTTGTTTTCGTGCTTCGATGAAAACCTCCGCCGCACCGTCGTTTATAAAACCCTCCACGACCACCTTCGCGAAGACAAAATCGAGACGCAACGTTTCCTGCGCGAAGCTCGTGTGACCGCCAACATAGCCCACCCAGGAACCGTCCCTATTTACGAGCTCGGCCGCGACCGTAACGGCTCGCTTTTCTTCACGATGAAGCGCGTGAACGGCCGCGACCTGCGCAGTATCATCGAAGCGCTCAAAGCCGACGACGAACGCACCGCCATCGCTTTCCCGCTTTCCGCGCAGGTGGACATTTTGATTTCCGTTTGCCAAACCGTTGCCTACGCGCACCGACACGGCGTCATCCATCGCGACCTTAAACCGGCGAATATATTAGTCGGCGGTTTTGGTGAAGCATTGGTCATCGACTGGGGCCTTGCCAAGGTGTGGGGCGAACCCGAGCTGGCCACCGCGGAAATGGGTGCCGACGAAGACCCCGCCCTAACCCCCGTCGGCCGCCGCTACGGCACACCGCTTTATATGGCACCTGAACTCGCCCGTGGCGATGCCCACATTGATGGCCGCGTAGATGTCTTCAGCCTCGGCAACGTCCTCTTCGAAATTCTGACGCACCAGCAAATGCTTTCCGGCGAAACTGTCAGTGATGTAACCGATCGCCTTCTCAATCACCCCCTCCCCAAGCCCAGCGAAGTAGTCCCCGAAAAAAACATTCCCCCTGCCCTCGAAACAATCTGCCTCCGTGCCCTCGAGAAAGACGTCAAAGACCGCTACCACGACGTCACCGCGCTAATGGAGGCATTGCAAACATATCGTGATGAAAACTAAAATTCATCTCACCGCGCTGGTTTTGCTGGCGTTTGTAATTGTCCTTCCCGCTGCGCTGCCAACCCCAAAAGAGCAAATCAACGGTGTCCCTGTTTTCCTTCACGGCTTAAACCCGCCCGCGAGTTGGAAAGTGCGTTGCGATGCCCCCGTACGGGCGGACAAAAAACAACTCGATCTTTACCGCAAAATCCTCGCTGCCGAGCTTGGAAAATATCCCATGCCTCTGCTGCAAAAATCCAAACTCAAAGGCATCGCCATAGTAAAAAACCTTTCCGTCGCGGGCCAGCGCCGCGCGGCGATGCCGGATTATGAAAATGAGATTTTATATTTGGATTTCCAACGCGGCGCCCACAATCCTGCCTATCAGGCCCACGTCATCCATCACGAGTTTTTCCATCTGCTCGAACAGGAACTCAATGGCTCCGCCTATTTCAAGGATCCCGAATGGGCAAAACTAAACCCAAAGAATTTCCGATATGGCAAGGGGGGCAAGAAACAGCGCGGTAATGATAACTTCGCCTTGGTGCACCCACAATCCGGATTCATTAATCGCTATTCTACGTCCGCCCTCGAGGAGGACAAGGCCGAGATTTACGCTGCCCTCTTCATCCCCGGTGAGCGCAAAAAGATCAATGCCATGGCCGCCAAGGATACTCACCTCGCCGCCAAAATTAAAATGATGCGCCGCATCCTGCACGCCATCGATCCGGCAATTCCGGCGCCTCCCAAAACACCGTGACTTTTCATGGGTAGGGCGTTCTCTCCGAGCGATCCAAAGAATTTGGCGGTTTCGGCGAAACCGCCCTACCATGGCTTGGGTGGACGGGGGGATTATAAAAAAAATCAAAAGTTGTAGTGGGTAAAATGTAAGAGGGGGGGGTATAATTGCCTCATGCGGAATGATATTTCCTTTATACTGACGAAACTCACTGTTTTGGCTCTAGTGGCGGTCCTTGCTGGTTGCGGGGGTGGCGAAGGCGGCGGCTCAGACCAAAATCAATCCTCCACGCAAAAGCCGGATAATTCGGATGGCGGCCAAGCTGCCAAGGTGCCGGAATCACCCAAGGCAACAAAGAAAACGGCAGAGAAGTTTACGCCGGAGATGGTGAAGGCGGCGACTGAAGCGGCTTTGTCGAAATTGCCCAACTTGAGAACGACAAAGGAGGAACGCGTCCGAATGATGGAGTCCGAGGCGATTCAGGGACTGACCGACAAGCTCAACAAAAATATTTCCGATGGAAAAATTGATCATAGAGGATTGAAGGTCGATGCAATAACCATCGAGGCACTGACAGAGGCGTTTATGGGAGAGTTGCCCAAGGCACAAAAGAGGAGAGATGCTACACTTGCCGTCTACAATGCCAAACGATTGTTCCAGAGTATAACCAGTTATTCAGATTCAGATGAAGGCAAACTTCCGGTCGCCGACAAATGGTGTGATGCTATTTTGCAGGAAGTGGGTACCCTTGCGGTTTTCTTGTCCCCGCAGCATCCGGACACCGCCAAATTGAAGGCCGCGCTGCCAAACGGAGGTGCCCTGAAAGAACCTCGGCCCAATGATGATGCGATTTCGCCTCCAAAGAATGATGATGGTGCTGCGCCTGCTCCCAAGGAAGCTGCTAAGCGCAAGCCGTTACAAAAAAAGGCACGGCACAGCCATTACGCTTTTAACAAGGCGATGGCTGGGCAGGCTTGGGGCGTTAATAATGGTGAGCCTGTGTTGGTTTTCGAGTGTGACCTTGGTTGGAACGGGGCCGGCGGGCTTGCTGATGCGCTCAAATATATGGACAAATTCAAGCTGGAGAAAATCGCCGTGTCTAGCGGTGATGGATTCGCCCGCGCGGTTACAAGAGAGGAATTGAAAAAGCTCAAGTGGGAGATTGCTCCCTAGTGCAGCAACTCATTGCCATTGGGCCGTCCGTCCACTAGGGTCGGCTGATGCATTCCCTATTGCGTTTTTGCTTTGTGTTGTCGTTGCTGATCCAACCGGTGTTTTGGGTGGATGCCCAAAAGAAACCTAAAAAGCCCCGGGGTAATTCCAAGGATGGCCGAAATAAACAGACCGGTAAAAAGGCTGAGCCCAAGGATCCGGAGCTGGCCAAGTACGCCATCTTCGAAAAGAGCGCGCCACGACCCGGATCGACCGAGCCGCTCAAGACGCAGTTGCCGCTGGCACTGGCCCAAGGCACACGCATTGCCTTCATCGGTAATACACTTTTGGATCGCGCGCAGGACTTTGGCTACTTCGAGTCGGCCATGCAGCAGGCCTTTCCAAAACACAAGCTCACCGTGCGCAACCTCACATGGGCGGCCGATGCACTAGGCACCGAACCGCGTCCGGCCAACTTTGCTGATGTGGAACAGCACCTCACCATCGCCAAGGCCGATGTGATCTTTGCAGCGTACGGCTTCAATGAATCATTCGCGGGTGAGTCAGGCTTGCCGGAGTTTCGCCAGAAACTCATGACCTATGTGGCGGGCCTGAAGGCCAAGGCGTTCAACGGTAAAACCGGTCCTCGCATTGTTCTGGTTTCCCCCATCGCCAATGAGAACGTGAAAGGCGTGGCGGCGGCAGATCGCAACAATAAGAATATCGCCGCCTACACCAAGGTGATGCGTGAGGTGGCCAAGGCTCAAAATGTAGGATTTGTGGATGCCTTTGCACCGACGGAAAAGGCGATGGCCTCAGGAGGAAGCGATCTTACCATCAACGGGTGTCACTTGAATGATGAAGGCTATCGCCTGCTTGGCAGTGAGCTATTCAAGCAGACTTTTGGCAAGTCGGCACCGGCGGTAAATGAGGCTGTTCGTGCGGTGGTGCAGGAAAAGAACAAGCAGTTCTTTCGCCGTTACCGTCCCGTCAACACCTTCTACTACACCGGCGGTCGCAATCGGAGTTACGGCTACCTCGACTTTTTGCCCGCCATGCGGAACTTCGATATCATGGTGCAGAACCGCGACCGACGCATTTGGGATCTCGCGCAGGGCAAAAAAGTGCCGGCGAAGATTGACGATTCCAATGTGCCACCTTTGCCGACAACCACCGCGAGTCGTGGTGCCAATAAATGGATGAGCCCGGCCGATGAACTCAAGGCTTTCAAGGTCGATCCGCGCTTTGAGGTGAACCTCTTTGCCAGTGAGGTGGAGTTCCCGGAAATTGCCTGCCCCATCCAGATGCGTTGGGATTCACGTGGGCGCATGTGGGTGAGCTGCTCGACAACTTATCCGCACGTGTACCCGGGCAACGAACCGGACGACAAAATTGTGATTCTCGAGGACACTGATGGTGATGGCAAAGCGGACAAATCGACAGTGTTTGCTGATGACCTGCAGATTCCATTGTCCTTTGAATTCGGCGATGGCGGCGTGTACGTGAGCGAAGAGCCGCACATGAGTTTCATTAAGGACACCGATGGCGATGGCAAGGCGGATTATCGTGAGAAAGTGCTCACTGGTTTTGGCTGCGAGGATTCGCACCACGCATTGCATGATTTTGTGTGGAGCCCGGATGGCGATCTGGTTTTCCGCGAATCCATCTTTCACCACAGCCAGATTGAGACGCCTTATGGGCCAGTGCGGCAGCAGAATAGCGGCTGGTTCCGTTTTGAACCGCGGCTGCATCGCCTCACTAGCTTCGGCACCTACCACAGTACCAATCCCTGGGGGGTTACCTTTGATGACTGGGGCCAGCACGTCGCCAGTCACCCTATCTACGCGCAGGCTTTTCACGCATTGGATCCGGTGTATCCCAAGCAACACTCGCGACCGGCCGGGTTGCGAGCCTACTCAGGCACCTGTGGACAGGAGTTTGTGGATTTCGCCTCCTGGCCCAAGGAAATGCAGGGTGGCTACGTGAAGGTTCGCTACAAGCCGACCAACCGCGTGGAGTTTCACAAATGGAAAAAGACCGAGTTTGGTTATGATGAGGAATATGTAAGTGACATTATTTTTTCTTCCAACCTGAGTTTTATCCCAGTGGATCTGCGCTATGGCCCGCGCGGTGCAATGTATGTTTGCGACTGGTACAACCCCATCAAGGGGCATGCCCAGTATTCGCTGCGTGATGAGCGCCGTGACCGCAAGAGCGGCCGTATTTGGCGGATCTTGCCAAAGGGCGCAAAGTTGGCGACTCCGCCCAAGATGGTAGGTGAACCGACTGCAAAGTTGCTCAATATCCTCAAGCGTCCTGAATATCGCTATCGCTACTGGGCCAAACGTGAATTACGTGAACGCGACCCTCAGGAGGTTAAAGTTGCTCTTGATAAATGGGTTGGTGGATTAAATTCAAAGGATACCCGTCATCGGCATCACCAGATGGAGGCGGTGTGGATGTACCGCAATATCGAGGCAGAGAACACCAAGCTGCTGGCTAAATTACTCGATTGTGAAAAACCTGAGGCGCGCGCAGCGGCCACGCACCAGCTGCGTTACTGGCACGCTAGTTTCAAGGATGGCGATGCGCGTTTACGCAAGGCGGCTAATGACAAGGATCCGATTGTCCGCATGGAGGCCGCTATTGCCACCAGTTACATTGGCACCCCCAAGGCCATGGATGCCTTGGCCGACACCACCAAGCATCCACATGGTGGGCACTTGGCTTACGGCATGCGTTCGGCACTAGGAGCCGCTACCATGTTACCGCACTGGCAGTTCAATCATCACCTAACCATGCACAATGCGCCCCTGCGAAAGTTCATTAGCGGTTTTGCCAAGGGAGCTAAAATCGAAACCGATGTGAATCACTCAGCGAGAGACGCGCAGTTTGATCAGCAGAAAAACCTGAAAGTGGTGCGCATCACAGCGGTCAAGGAACGCATGCTCTATGATATCACCCGCTTTGAGGTCAAGGCAGGCCAACCGGTGAAGCTTGAATTCATCAACCCCGATGCCACGCCACATAACCTGGTGATTGTGAAGCCCGGCTCAGGCGATGAGGTGGGCTTGGCGGCCACCCGTATGGCGGCCGATCCGGTGTTGGCCAAGAGTGGCCAGTATATCCCCAAGAGTGACAAGGTGCTTTTCCACACCAAGATGGTGCCGCCCATTGCCGGTGAAACCCTGCGCTTTATGGCGCCTTCTGAGCCCGGTGAATACCCTTACATTTGCAGCTTCCCGGGTCATTGGACCATCATGAAGGGCGTGATGGTTGTTAAATAATTTTAGAGAGTTTCACCGTAAAAAATACTTTCCCCCGGGGCGGCGATTGCTATGCTTAGGGGCATGCAGAATCCCCATATTTCGCGCCGCCATTTTCTTAAGTCTACCGCCGTTGCCAGTGTGCCCTTTATTCTACCCTCGGGCATCCGGTCGGCTGAGGTAAAACCCAATGACAAGATTTCCGTTGGCTTCATCGGGATGGGTAAACAGAATGGGGGTTTAATGAACCGGTTCATGGGGGCCAAGGAGGCGATCTGCGTGGCGGTTTCTGATTGCGATACCACTCGGCGTGAGTCTGCACGGGATAAGGCCAATGCCCGCCAGAAGAATAAGGACTGTAAAGCCTACGAGGATTTCCGTGAGTTGATTGCCCGCAAGGATATTGATGCCGTGTGCATTGCTACTCCCGATCACTGGCATGCCATTCAGACAATTGCCGCTTTGGATTCAGGCAAGGATGTCTATTGCGAGAAACCCCTGACCCACAACGTGCATGAATCAGTTGAGGTGATGAAAGCGGTGAAACGCAATAAACGCGTTTTACAAACCGGTTCTATGCAGCGTTCCTCACGCGAGTTTCGCATCGCTTGTGAGCTCGTACGTAATGGGGTGATTGGAGAAGTGAAGCGCACCGCGGTCAATATCGGTGGACCCGGTAAGCCCTGTGACTTGAAGACTGAAAAGGATGAGCCGGGTCTGGACTGGGACATGTGGATTGGCCCGGGACCCATGCGCGGCTATAGCTCAGTCTTGAGCCCACGCGGTGTACACGGGCATTTCCCCAATTGGCGCAATTATAAGGAATATGGCGGAGGCATGGTGTGCGACTGGGGCGCGCACATGATTGATATTATCCAGTGGGGCCTTAATAAGGATAGCAGTGGACCGGTGGCCACCATTCCGGCCAAGGACCCCAAGGCGATGAAGGGTGCGCAGCTGGTGTATGCGGGTGACATTCACATGATGCACGGCGAAGGCTTGGGCGCGAGTTTCTATGGCACTGATGGCCGAGTGGAATGTCACCGCGGGTTACTAGGCCTGTGGAAAGGCGACAAGTTGATTGCCGGTAAATCCAGCCGCAATGATAAGAGTGTGGATTTGAACAAAGAACTGGACCGAATTGAGTCCGAGATTCTCAAGGACGCCAAGGTGAAGCTTTATAATAGCAAAAGCCACGTGCCCAACTTCCTGTACGCAATGAACACCCGTAAACGGCCGATCACCAATGAGATTGTTGGTGCGCGCACTTCGATTGCCTGTCATCTCTTGAATCAGACCTACTATAATCAGGAGGCCATTGCGTGGAATCCTCAGAAGAACACGTTCGCCAAGGGCGGCGATCCCAAGTGGCTCACGCGCGATTACCGCGGTGAGTGGAAGGTGTAATCGGAATAAAATTAAGCTAAAGAACTAAGGGCCTCATTGCTTTAGCTTCGCCCGTACCCGGTCGTACTCAGGGTTTACGCATTTGTCGCCCCAGCGCTTAAGAGTGGCTAGTAGGCCAGCATCGCTCTCAGTCGTTTGACCTTTGTCACCAGTTTCCTTGATCCAGCCAGCTAATAGCTTGCGGTGCTGGGCGAGTACCTTCTTGTGCTTGGGATCGTTGGCTAGGTTGTGAATTTCGTGCGGATCATTGGACAGGTCATAAAGTTCTTCCGGGCTCTTCTTGGGCCCAAAGAAAATAAGCTGGGTTTGATTCATCTCTCCCTTGGCCATCATCTCGCGGAATTTTTTGGAGACCGGCCAGTTGTCTTTGTAACTGGGCTGCATGAAGGGCCGGTCAGTCAGGTAATTGCGCAAATACTTGTAGCGCGGGGTAACCACTGTGCGGATGCGCTCAATGGTGTAGTCGCACCGGTCACGGGCGGCCACGACAAACTTGCGTGGTTGGTAATCTGGGCTGAGGAAATTCGCGCCCTCCATGTACTTGGGAATCTTGATCCCAGCAGCAGTCAAGCAGGCCGGGGCAATATCAATCCCGCTAATTAAGTCCTTACGCACTTGTTTGGGTTTGATTCCGGGTCCAGCCACCATCATGGGCATTTGGATACCCCCTTCATAAAGGAACTGTTTATGGCGGTGCAGTTTATAGCCATGATCACTGAAGCATATGATCAGTGTATTCTCATACAACCCATCACGCTTGAGGGCGGCAATGATTTCGCCCACTTGTTCATCGGTCTTGAGCAGACAATCATAGTGATGGGCAATTTCTTCTCGAACTTCCGGGATATCCGGATAGTAGGGTGGCACCGAAACCTTCGCGCGATCAATCACAGTGGGAGCGCGCCTGCCCAGCTTACCTCCTCTTAACTGTACCTGGCCAAAGAAGGGTTGACCGGGTTTGCGTCCCTTCCAGCAATCCCCGGCGACCAGTGCTGCCGGTGGTAAGCCACGGCTACGTGTGATTTTGGGATCGTTATACATGTCATCCCGGTCATGCTTGAAATTGTAGTCGTCCTTGCCGCCTTCATTGAAGGTCCAGTAACCACTGGCGCGGAAAATTTCGGGCAGGGTTTTTACCCCTTTGGGTAAACGGATGTCATCGAAGTCCTTACCCATACTCTTGCCACGAAAATCAGGGCGTCCACTGCGGTGGTTATGAATTCCGAAACTGGTTTGCATTACGCCCACAATGATGGAGGAACGAGTTGCAGAACAAACACCGGCAGGTGTGTAGAAACGGTCAAAACGAATACCACTGGCTGCGAGCTTATCGAAGTTGGGTGTCTTAATGACTTTATCACCGTAACAACTAAACCAGCCACTCACATCCTCTAGATAAATCCAGAGTATGTTGGGCCGGTCGGCTGCTTGAACGGAAAAACTGAAAAGACAGATGAGTAAGGAAAGGATACGCTTCATGGTGTGGAGGGGAAAATACACGGCTCAAGATTCTGTGCAAGCAAAGCCTCGACGCATGAGAGGCTTGATTTTAAACTACTCTCAACCATGCGAATCCTCATTTGCCTTGTAGCAATTCTCCTTACCACTTGGACTCAGGCCAAGCCGCCCAATGTTTTACTGATCATGGCTGATGACATGGGGTATTCCGACCTTGGTTGTTACGGTGGGGAAATCGAGACACCCCATCTCGATGGTCTGGCCAAGAACGGTCTGCGATTCACCCAGTTCTACAACACCGCTCGCTGCTGGCCGTCTCGGGCCGCCTTGCTCACAGGATACTACGCTCAACAAGTGCGCCGGGATACTTTGCCCGGGATCAAAAGAGGCAATCGTCCCTCTTGGGCACATCTCTTGCCAGTGATGCTTAAGCCTGCCGGTTACCGCTCTTACCACTCGGGTAAATGGCATATTGACGGCTTGCCTTTGGCTGCTGGCTTTGACCGTTCCTACTACATCAATAACCATGGTTTCTTCCGCCTGAAATTCCATTATCTGGATGACAAGAGGCAACCGGCTACTCCCATCAGTCCCAAGTTTTACGTAACTGATGCCATCGCCGATCATGCCGTTGATACCTTGAAGGAACATGCCAAGGAACATGCCGGTAAACCTTTCTTTCATTACCTCGCTTTCACTGCCCCGCACTTCCCTTTGCATGCCTTGCCCAAGGACATTAAGCGTTACCGCGCGCGATACCTTCAAGGTTGGGATAAAATCAGGGAGGCACGCTGGCAAAAGCAGAAGAAACTGGGGCTCGTGGATGGAGAGCTTTCCAAGGTTGAACGTGAAGTCGGTCCCCATCGTCACTTTCCTGATGCTTACAAGATTCTTGGCCCGGGCGAGGTGCGCTATCCTGTGCCCTGGGATACCCTGACCAAGGAGCAGCAGGCCTTTCAAGCGGACAAGATGGCGGTGCATGCGGCCATGATTGATTCCATGGATCGGGCGATCGGAAGGGTGCTGGATCAACTGCGAAGGATGAAGGTCTTTGAGGACACCCTCATTCTTTTCCTGTCGGACAACGGTGCAAGTGCTGAAGTCATGGTTCGAGGTGACGGACATGATCTCAAGGCCCCGTTGGGTTCAGCCTATACCTACCTGTGTCTTGGTGCGGGTTGGTCGACTACATGCAATACACCCTTTCGCATGCACAAGACGTGGGTGCATGAGGGAGGAGCCTGCACTCCATTGGTTGCACACTGGCCCAAGGGAATTGAAGGCCACGGTGAATTGCGCCGCACCCCGGGCCACGTTATTGACGTGGTTCCCACCATCCTTGAATTAGCTGGAGCCGAGGCATCTAAAAAGGGCCAGCTCGTGCCCACTGCTCCTGGAAAAAGTTTGGTTCCTGTATTTGCTGAGAATAATACAATCGAGCGTGAATATCTTTGGTGGTCACACGATGGCAATCGAGCTGTTCGCGTGCAGGATTGGAAATTGGTGGCTGCTAAGGATAAGCCGTGGGAACTCTTCGATCTCGCTAAGGATCGGGCCGAAACTCGGGACCTTTCTATGCAGTTCCCGCTCAAGGTGAAAAAATTGGAGAAGCTATGGCTTGCCAAGGAAAACGAGTTCATTAAAACGGCAACTGGCAAAGGAGTCCGGGAAAAGAAATAGTGATTTCGGCCTGAGTAGAGATTCTCATTCGACACAATGAAAAACGGATCTCTGTGTACGATTGACCGATCGCTCGTTTAGAGGTTCAATCGCTCCCGAATCCATTCTCATGCGTAAATTGATTTTTTCTTTGTGCGCACTTCTGGCTCTGGCCAGTAGTGCAGAGGCAGCCAAGCGGCCCAATGTTGTATTCTTGGTTTCAGAGGATAACTCTATCCATTACCTTAAGCTTTATGGTTATGGTGCCAGCACTCCCAATATCGAGGCTTTGGCGAAGGACGGGCTGACCTTTAACCACGCGTTCTCCAATAGCCCGGTTTGTTCAGTGGCCCGCTCCACGCTGGCTACGGCCATGTTGGCGCCACGCGGTGGGTTCCAGTATCACCGCAAGTCAGCGATGGCAAAGCTACCTCCGGGTTATAAGCCATGGAGTGCTATGTTGCGGGCCAGTGGATATTTTGCCACCAATCAACGCAAAACGGACTACAACTTTGTGCATGATATGAAAGAGTTGTGGGACAAAGGGCCGGCCAACGCCGCGTGGCGTGGTCGTCCCAGTAAGGATACACCATTTTTCCACATGCAATCCTTTGCCCAATCCCATGAAGGTCAGCTTCATTTTTCGCAGAGTGTGATGGATAATCAGAAGACCCAGCATGATCCGGCCAAGGTCAAGTTGGCTCCCTATTTTCCGGATACCCCAACCTTTCGCTACACCCACGCGCGGTATCTCGATCGTATACAGGTGATTGACCAGCAAGTAGGAAGCGTAGTGAAGAAGTTGGAGGAGGATGGACTCTTGGAGGATACGTTTATCTTTTATTTTGGAGATCATGGAGGCGTTCTACCGCGTGGCAAGGGCTACGCCTATGAAAGCGGATTACACGTGCCTCTGGTTGTGCGTATTCCGGCCAATTTTAAACACTTGGTGGATCATGAACGAGGCACGCGCACGGATGGTTTTGTGAGCTTCATTGATTTTGGGCCCACCGTGTTGCACTTGGCAGGGTTAAAGGCAGACCCGCTCTCCGATGGGAAACCGTTTCTGGGTGAGGGCATCAGCGCCAAGGATTTGGCAGGGCGTGATGAGACCTTCGGTTATGCCGACCGGTTTGATGAGAAATATGATTTGGTGCGCTTCATGCGCAAAGGCAAGTACACCTACATTCGTAACCTGCATGGATTTTATCCGGATGCTTTGCAGAATAATTACCGTTACAAAATGCTCGCCTATACCGAGTGGAGGGAGCTCTTCAAGTCGGGCAAGCTCAATGCGGTTCAAAGTCAGTTTCACCAGCGCCGACCAGCTGAGCAGCTCTTTGATGTGGAAGCCGACCCGCATGAGGTAAACAATCTTGCCAACGACCCGAAGCATGCATCGGTGTTGAAGGATTTACGCCAGCGCATGCAGAGGAAACTGCGGGAGGTTAATGACCTAAGTTTCTATCCTGAAAATCATATGGTGAAGGCGGCCTTGGGTAATGGTCAGGCTTATGGCAAAAAGCATAGTAAAGAAATTAGCCGGCTGGCTGATATTGCCGACTTGGCTCTCCAACCCTTTAACAAGGCCCACAAGCCTTTAGCAAAGGCAATGGCCTCTAATAATCATTGGGAACGCTATTGGGGTTGTGTTACTGCAGCAGTCCATGGGGAAGAAGCAAGGGCGCTGGTAACCAACGCCAAGAAATTACTTAAGGATGAGAACTTGATGGTGCGTATGCGTGCGGCTGAATTCTTGGGCAGCATCAAAGCGATGGATCCCATGCCGGCACTCTTAAGTGTTCTCAATAATGCCACTACCGAGCAGGAACTCATGCTTGCCTTTAATGCGGTGGTGTATCTGCGTGATTATAAGGGCTACAAGTTTGATAACTCGAAGCTGAACCTCAAGTTCAAGGGCGGAGAAGTGGTGCGTCGCACCAGTTATTTGGAAGGGGAGCCTCGTCGCCCCGCTAGAAAAAACTCTAAAAAGAAAAATTAATTGAAACTAAATCATATGAAAAAATTGTTCTTTCTTTGCACTATCCTGATTGCTGCAGCCACCGCGCAGGCGGCGAAACGGCCCAACGTGGTTTTGGTCATCACCGATGATCAAGGCTATGGCGATCTTTCCTGTCATGGCAATCCCGTGCTCAAGACACCGCATCTGGATAAGCTCCATTCAGAAAGCGTGCGGCTCACCGATTACCATGTGGCCCCGACCTGTTCGCCGACACGGGCGGCCTTGATTACCGGTCACTGGACCAACCGCACTGGCGTGTGGCACACCATCATGGGCCGCTCCATGATCCGTGCCAATGAAGTGACCATTGGTAAGA
The DNA here is from genome assembly GCA_028343615.1 of Verrucomicrobiota bacterium. GTDB lineage: Bacteria > Verrucomicrobiota > Verrucomicrobiia > Limisphaerales > UBA1100 > JACNJL01. The sequence continues at coordinate 1,064 of JAOLZA010000011.1, read as the reverse complement.
TACTGAGTGATGGCGGGTATCACACGGGTATGTTTGGTAAATGGCACTTGGGAGATAACTATCCGTACCGCCCGGAGGATCGCGGTTTTCAGGAAGTACTGCGCCATGGCGGTGGCGGGGTCGGCCAAACGCCTGACTTCTGGGATAACGCTTACTTTGATGGCTCCTATTTCCACAATGGTAAGGCGGTGCCGGCTAAGGGTTTTTGTACCGATGTCTTCTTTGATTACGCCAAGCGTTTCATAGATAAGGTGAAAGATGATGACAAACCCTTCTTCGTATACCTTTGCACCAATGCGCCGCATGGGCCGATGCATGCGCCGGAAAAATTCAGTGCGCCCTATACCAAGCAGGGAGTGAACGTGGCCAACTTCCTCGGCATGATTGCCAATATTGATGACAATGTGGGTGCCATGCGTGCTTTCCTGAAGAAAGAAGGGCTCGCGGAGAACACCATTTTTATTTTTACGACGGATAACGGCACTTCCAGTGGAGCCAATATCCATAATAACGGCATGCGGGGCCGCAAGGGTAGCGAGTATGACGGGGGACACCGGGTTCCTTTCTTCATGCACTGGCCCAAGGGTGGACTTAACAAGGGACGCGACGTGGATATGATCACTTCTTACGTGGATGTCGTGCCGACCTTGATTGATTACTGTGATGTACCTTCCCCGAAAGGGGTGAAGTTTGATGGCGTGAACATCCGCCCACTTATAGAAGGCAAGGCGAAGAACTGGCCGGATCGTATTCTGGTAACCGACAGCCAGCGCGTGCGTGATCCCATTAAGTGGCGCAAGAGCTCGGTAATGACCGATCAATGGCGGTTGGTGAATGGCAAAGAGCTTTATGATATTAATGAGGATCCGGGCCAAAAGAAGAATATTGCCAGTGCAAATTCAAAAGTGGTGAAACGTCTTACCAAGTTTTATGATGCCTGGTGGGAGGAGATCGTGCCCACCTTTGGTAAGCCAACTGCCATTTATTTGGGAGCTGATGCGCCGTTGGCCAACCCGGTGACTTTGACTTGTCATGATTGGATCGCTGATGGCAGCACGCCGTGG
>JAOLZA010000109.1 GCA_028343615.1 Verrucomicrobiota bacterium | reverse complement strand
GGCTGCGGAATAGTTCTTGGCAAAGGTTGGGGTCTTCACTGCTGTATCGGCCTTATGGGCAGCGGGCTTTTTCTTTTTCAACGCTGCAACTTTCTTTTCTAACTCGCTCACTTCCGAGCGTGCCTTGGTGACTGGCTCCCAAAGCTGTTCGCTCACCATCGGTCGGTCGGCGATTCGCACGCTAGCGAAGACGCCGGCTATGGCGTAATAGTCGGCCTGAGTAACCGGCTCAAATTTGTGATCATGGCAGCGCGCGCAGCCCAGCGTAAGACCGAGAAACGTACGTCCCACCGCATCCATGCGCTCCTCCCATTCATCAGCCACGGTGGTCTTGATGATCTCAGGTGGAAGCTGGAGTTCCTTCCAGTACGTCGGGCTCAGGCCGAGGAAGCCGAGTGCGGCGTTGTCCTTTGGATTGCTGCCCTTGATGAGATCGTTCGCGAGTTGTTGTTTAACAAATTGATTGTACGGCAGGTCGCGGTTTAGCGCGCCGACCACCCAGTCGCGATAACGCCAGGCCGATGCAGTGGAGTTGAGCCAACTGGCAGTCTTGTCCGTGTACCGCGCCAGATCGAGCCAATGCCGCGCCCAACGCTCGCCATAATGCGGGGAGGCAAGCAGGGTATCGATTTCCTTAGCGATGGCCTCAGCGCGATCCTTCTTGGCGCGCGTACGGAAATCGGCCAATTGCTCTGGCAGCGGCGGCAAGCCTATGAGGTCAAAATACAAGCGCCGCAACAGCACTCGTTCATCCGCCTGAGCAGCCGGCTGAAGTTTCTTGGCTTCCATTCGGGCCAAGGTGAAATGATCCAGCCGCTGTTCCGGCCAGCCCTTCTGCTGCACTTGCGGTAATGACTGTTCTTTGAGCGGCAGAAATGACCACGGCAATTCTTTCACCGGCGCGCCCTGCAGCAGGACGGTGTTCAGCAACATAATGGCTAGCCAACGGTGCACGTGACTTGGACGCTAGCACCGGAGTGCTATTCGGGCAATAGAAGATGACCGGCTCCGGACTAGGCCAGTTCCAGCGGGCCGCCTTTGGAGAGGTGAGGGTTGCCGAAGGTCGCGAGCTTGTGGCCGAAGGCGTGAGCGAGGCTGAGCAACAGGCGGTTGTGCGTCACGCTCTTGAACTGCAGCGAGCGACCGATTTGGAAGCCGAGACCGCCGCCGAGCAGCACGAAGGGGATATCGTTGAGCGTATGGCTGTTGCCTTTGCCGAGCTCGTTGGTCCACACGATGGTGGTGTGGTCCAGCATGCTGCCGATACCACCGGGCTCGGGCGTCTCGGCCAGTCGCTTGGCGAGGTGGGCGAGTTCGCCGGCAAACCATGTGTTGATGCGTGTGAGCTTATCGACGGCTGAAGCGTTCTTGTCCGGCTCATGCGAAAGGGAGTGGTGGTTGTCCTTGATGTCCAGCCAGTTCATACGGGCACCGCCGACGGACTTGGTAAATTGCAGGGTGGCTACGCGCGCGAAGTCGTTAACGAAGCTATTGATCAGCAGCTCCATTTGCATGCGGCTCAGTTCGGGCAGGTTATCGTTTTGGTTGGCCACTCCCGACTCAAGCGCAGGTGGTTGGGCGCGAAACTTTTTGCCCTGATCGGCGGCCAGCTCGCGGTCCAGCTCAGCGACGAACTTCGCGTTCTGCTCAAGCAACGCGCGGTCGGTCGAGCTGAGGCGATCGCCGAGTTTCTTGAAATCCTCCTGCAAGGCACCCAGCACGCTTTGCAGTGCGGCCTTGTCCCGCAAGTTGCCGTATAGCTTTTGGTACATGCGATACGGATCATCGGTCGGTGCCACAGGCTGGTTCGGACCGGCGTAGGACATGCGCGTCCACGGATCGGCGCGATCGCTCACGCCCACACCAAACTCCAAAGAACCAAAACGCGTACGCGTGGCGGCTTGGGACTGCAAAAAGTTTTTTATTTCCTGATCGATGGAGATGCCCTTTGCCCAACCGGCGGGGGTGTGGCTTCCGCCCTGAATGTTGCCGGGGAAAAGCTCGATGCCGGTGAGCAGGCAGCTCATGCCGCGCATGTGGCTGTCGCCATCGCCGCGCACACGATTGTGAACGCCCTTGAGCACCAGCATTTTGTCGCGGAACGGCTCCAGAGGCTTAAGGATAGGCTTCAACGCAAATTCTTTACCGGCTTGGTCCGGCCAATAATTTTTCTGGATGGTGCCGTTGGGGCTGAACATCACGATCAACCGTTGGCGCGGGGGCTGGGGCGTGGCAGCCTCGCCGAGGCTCGGGAGGCTCATAAGGAAAGGCAGGGCAGCACTGGAGACTCCCAGACGCTGCAGAAATTCGCGTCGTGTTGAAACGTTCATCTTATTTCTTCTCTCCTGATTGTAACCGACCCCCGACAGCCACGCGCACGGTGATCTCGGTCATGAGACGGGGCACGTTGCAATCAGTCTTCACAAAATCCTGCCACAACTTTTCCAAGGTTTCACGCCCAAAAGCGCCCGGCGCCTGTTTGGCTAGGTGATTGAACATCTGCTCCACAAAATGCCGCTGCCCGTGCGGGCTGTCCGCCGCGTAATTCGCGATCGTGCGTGCGCCAGTGATTTTTAGAGGCGTGTTGGCGGCGGTCGTGTAATCGCTAGCGGCATTGATCGGCCGACCTTTTTCCTTTTCGCGCCAGCGACCTATGGCATC
>JAOLZA010000108.1 GCA_028343615.1 Verrucomicrobiota bacterium | reverse complement strand
GAATCTTTACGACGTGCCACCGATTGCCGCTAATTTCGCAAACACCACAGCTGTCGCGTACAGCGGTGAACTCGATAAACAAAAACAGGCAGCAGATTTGATGGCGGCGGCGTTTGAACGCGAGGGAATGAAATTGACGCATCTCATCGGGCCTAAGGTTGGCCATAAATATGAACCAAATACTAAACTGGAAGTTGCCCGCCATGTCAACACAGCTGCCGACAAAGGGGCAAGCACGTATGCGCGCAAGGTTCGGTTCACTACGTTTACGCTACGCCAGAACCGAATGAAATGGATTTCGATATGGGGTCTTGAGCGGCATTGGAAAGAGGCCCGCGTGGAAGCTGAGTATGTGGATGGCTGGGGGTATCATGTCAAAACTCAAAACATTACAGCATTGATGCTTGAGCAATTGGCGACCCCCGAGCAGAGCGCGACCAATTATGTCGTAAAGATTGATGGCCAAATATTGAAAACAAAACTGAAGGCTAACGAAACTATCCTGTTGCGGAAACTTAACAAACGCTGGGAAACCACACCCAAACCACCGCGAAACTTACTCATGAAAACCCCCGGCTTGCAGGGCCCCATTGACGATGCGTTTCTCGAACGTTTTCTAATGGTGAAGCCTACCGGCAAGCCAATGAACGCAGCTATAGGCATGTGGGTCGAAGAAGAAATGAACGAAGCCATCACTCAATGGCATCGACAATTCCGCGGCAACGCTCGGGTGATCCAAGATAAACATCTCACGCGAAAAGATTTTTCGCAAAACCTGATTCTGTGGGGTGACCCATCTAGCAATTCAATGATAGCGAAAATTGCTGTCCATTTGCCCATCATCTGGACCAAAAAAGGAATTCAGCTCAAAGACAAATCGTGGCCCTCCGATAAATTCGTGCCAGCACTGATTTATCCTAACCCATTCAATCTTCGCCACTACGTTGTGTTGAACAGTGGATTTACTTTTTCCGAATACGGACACTTGAGCAATTCAATGCAAAACGCCAAGCTCCCTGATTACGCCGTGCTGGATATGCGCGTGCTCAGTAAGGAACGAATCCCGAAAGGTGTTGTCCATGCTGGTTTTTTTGGTGAGCGTTGGGAACTAACCAAATCAGATGGGAAGCATTAGGCAAAGAAACACTGAAATGAAAAATTGGATTTTATTTTTACTCCTAGCGCCTTTTTCTTGGAGTGCACCAAAGAAGGTGCCGCTGCCGCCCGCCTTTGATCCGCCGGACCAGCTTTTCCGCATGGCCCCCATGCCACAAAGTAGCCGAAGCGTGGCGATTCCTTTGTCCCGGGATCTTTTTTTGGCTTACGATACCGAACTTTGCCGTATTCACAGCGTCTGGAAAGGCGGACCATTGAAGCTGTTCGGCCCAGGTTATCATGGTGGCAAACGGCCGTTTATCTGCCAACCAAACGGACAGAACCTTTGGGGCAACCCGCCGATTGTTTCTTGGCGATTCTTGAAGGAAGGGAAACCAGGGCTGTTGCACAAACCCTGCAAGATCAAATTCAGTGGCATTAGCACGGACACCGATAGGGTAACGTTCATTTACGAATTACTGATCCCTGAAACCTCGCCGGTACAAATCCGGGAATGTGTCTTTGCCGTTAAGGACACTGTGGTGCGGCGCATAGATGTTGGGCCTTGCCCACATGCTTTGATGTATCTGGCCCACGTTGAAAAAGGGAAGATGCCTGAGGGCGGGAATGGAAATACGGCCCACTTTGAGCTGCTCAATAACAAAACGATCGCCACCGACTTCGTGCGCGCGGATTCCCCAGAAGGCGTTTTGGGATTTTCTCCGCACTACGGGAATTTCACAGTGGAAACATTCACGGAGGAAGGGACGCTAAAGGGTAACCCCAAGAGTCTCGAGGAGAACGGATATCTTGAGCTGCAACTCAAGTTTCCTAAGAGCAAAACCCCGTTCACTTTTCATTTTTCATCCACCATGAAGCAGGATAAGCAATTCAAGCTCCAACATGAATTAAAAGACGCGGAACTCAATCAGCGCGTGGCGCCACGTCAATCACTGATCCTTAAGGCCAATCCCCGCGCACGGCGAAGCAATGCCTTAAGTCCTTATTATCAAACAGAAGCATTTGCGTTACCGGAGAAAATGAATCTGCTGGTCACAGGAATGGATTGGCTGTCAAAGGACCAGTTGGCCGTTTCTACCTATGCTGGCGAAGTTTGGGTAGTAGAGGATGCCACGGGGCCAGTGAAGGACATGAAATTCCGCAGGTTCGCACGGGGAATGAATGAGCCGATGGGCGTGCTGGTGAAGGGTGGTAAAATTCATCTCGGCAACAAAGCAGAAATTACACGCTTGAGCGACATGGATAAGGACGGAGAGGCAGATTTGTTCGAGTGCGTAAGTCGCGACTGGGATTACACCGGCAGTTACAATGCATTTTCCTACGGACCGGTTCTAGACCGAAATGGCAATTTAGTGGTGGCCAATGCGGGGCATGCGGGCCGCTGGAGCGCGCGACACATGGGCTGGGCTTTGCGCATCAAGCCAGGTTCCGCCAAGGCCGAGGCGTTTGCCAGTGGGTTTCGTGAGCCGAACGGCATCGGCACATTTGGGCCGGATAAGGATGTTTTCGTGACTGATAACCAGGGGGCGTGGATTGGTGCATGCAAATTAAACCACGTGAAGAACGGTGGGTTTTTTGGGCACCCCGCCTCAAG
>JAOLZA010000107.1 GCA_028343615.1 Verrucomicrobiota bacterium | reverse complement strand
ACCAGCAAATTGACCATTCCGTCAATATACGGCAGCCGCGCACCGCGCAATTGGTCAATGGAAACCGGTCCATAAACACCTGCCGCCTTCACCGTCGCTCGCGCCTTGGCAACATTGGCTGGATTGGCATCGAGCCCGTGCACTTGAAAACGTGAGTTGGGCCGCAGTGACAAAGTCAAGTTTCCATCACCACAGCCGAGGTGAACAACGAAGCCGCCTTTAAGGTTGAGCGACTCGGGGATGTCCGACGCGGCGAGCGTTGTGGGAATAGAAATGAAGCCGGCGAGTATCAGCCCGGCGAGGGTGCGGAGGGATTGCATCCACCGATTATGCCGCGTGCGACGGGAGACACAAGCCTTGCTTGCCACAACCACTCTCTGTGTTGATGATGTGCGCAGGATGGTGTTTGCCAATCGCAACCAGTTAGCTTTGGATTACGCTCGTTTTCCAGGAGGCATATTCAATCCGTCACTCACACAACACGCCGGTGCTGTGTGGGGCATGGCCCGCTGCGAACTGCACGATCAAGCTGCGCGCAATGCCGACAAGTTACTCAATTTCACCCCGATGCAAGCCGTGCTGTTTCGATTGGACGATTCACTTGCGGTTGCCGAAGCGCATTATGATGTGCACTTTGAAAATTTTCCTAGCCTACCATGGCGTGCGGAGGATTACCGTCTATTCACTTTTCAAGAACAATTGTTCTGCACGCACGTCCTTTGGGTGCAAGGGTACAATATTGGAATGGCTCTCTCGCGAGTGGACCAGGCCGCACGCACCGTAACACTCATTCGGCCCATCATGATTGACGGACTCCAAATCCAAGGTATCGAAAAGAATTGGGTAATGTTTTCCGATGTCGACAAGCTCCATTGCCTCTATAGTTTTTATCCAGAATATACGCTGACCGACTTGACGGACTTGGAAACTGCCCGCTTCCGCCTCAAAAAAACCACAAAACTCCAACCGCCCACCAACGGCCTTGAGGATAAAATGATTTCGCTCAGCACCGTGCCCCAACGTATCGGCGACGCCCTATATTTATTAGTACACCAAAAAGATGAAAAAATGATTTACCGCGATTTTTTAGTGCAATTGAATTCCGCTACTCTCGAACCCGAAGCCATCAGTCAAAATCCCGTAATCGCCGGCGGCGACTGCGAAGGCTTTTGGCGGGGCTATCTCACGGCGTATTCATTACTCATCCTGAGCGATCGTGCAGTGGTCAGTTACGGCGAAGGCGACCACTACGCAGGCGTGGCCACGGCGAGGGTGGAGGATTTGTTAGCCGTGCCGATGGTGGCGCTGTAGCTGTGGGGAGACTATGAGCAACCACCCTGCCACCACGCCAATTTTCTAAAAAACCACGCTTGTTATTTGAACATCCAAACCCTAAAGTGGGTAAATTGAGTGCGCGTACTGGTTGTTGCGAAAAAGCGCAAAGGGCATTTCAAATGAAAAAATTATTTATCATAATGGCAGGATTTATTTCTACCCTTCTTGGCGCGGCGGACCTCAAGGTCGGCGATGCGGCTCCGGATTTTGCACTCAAAGGCAGCGACGGCAAAACTTACAAGCTCTCTGATTACAAAGGAAAACAGGCGGTGGTGGTCGCGTGGTTCCCCAAGGCGTTTACCGGGGGCTGAACGGCCCAATGCAAGTCGTTCCGTGTGAACGGCAAAGAGCTGAAGAAATTTAACGCCGCCTATTTCACCGCTAGTTGCGATCCCGCAGACGGTGTGCGCGGAAACATCAGTTTCGCAAAGTCTCTCGATCTGGATTACCCCATCTTGAGTGATCCTTCCAAGAAGACAGCCAAAGCTTACGGCGTAGTAACGCTTACGCGCCCGTTCCCGCATCGATGGACGTTCTACATCGGCAAGGACGGCAAGATCCTGAAGATAGATAAAAAGGTTCGTGCAGGTAACGACGGTGCCAATGCTGCCAAAGCACTCGAGGCTTTGGGTGTGGATACAAAGTAAAATTCTCCACCATCTATAATAGAAAGGCCCGCCAATCAGCGGGCCTTTTTGTTATACAATCGATCACTTCTCCGAAATCACTATATCCTTATACTCTACGTGCATCACCTGCCCGCCGTGTAGTTGGAGACCGATGTGGCCCTTCGTGCGGCTTTTGTCATTTTTTAACTCGGTGGAAACAACGCCGTTTATTTTCACAACGATATTCCGATCAATGGCACTCAATTCAAGGTCCGTCCACTCTCCCTTTTGGTATTTGCGCTTCTTGATGACCTCCGCCGTGGGTCGGTGCACCCAAGCCCGTCCGCCAGTCTCGTACAAGCCGCCGGTTTCCTGTGAGGTATCCACTTCGACTTGGAAGCCATGCACGCTCACTGCACTCTTCACGCGCTCGGCGCGAAAATAAAACCCACTGTCGCCCGAGTGGACACGAAATTTCGCCTTCACGACAAAGTTGCTGTACTGCTTATCTGTTAGTAGAATTCCATGCCGCCGCTCGCTCTTAGGGCTGGTTCCAACTATTGCTCCATCTTTCACCTCCCATTTACCTCCAGGTGCGGGCGTCCAACCCTTGAGTGTCTTGCCGTCAAAGATCGGCTTGAATTCAGCTGCCCTTGTAACAGGCGTAGTTGCCACAATAATTGTGATGAAAAGAATGATGCGTTTCATTTTGATTCTTTCTTGAGTCTTACTTAAATCGACCAGCCTTTACGATAATCGCGGCGGATGTATTTTGCCG
>JAOLZA010000106.1 GCA_028343615.1 Verrucomicrobiota bacterium | reverse complement strand
GCTTTGTTGGCGGTGAGGGTTTCGCGGCCGGTTTGTGACTTGTGACGCGTGGACGCGGAGGCGAGGGTACTGCCTTCGTCGTCGTTGATAAATTGCACGTAAATGTTGCGCTCGGTAAAGCGAACGGCCATGCGCGGACGCGCCGCGGTGCCGTGGAGTTTCTTTCGGATTCGCCAACGACGGCGTTGTGCGATTTTGCGTTTCTGTTCGGGTCTCATCGGAAATTTTCTTTATTGAACTTGTTTACCTTGTTTGCGGATGACGTGCTCGTCGCTGTAACGCACGCCTTTACCCTTGTACGGTTCCACAGGATAGTAGCTGCGCACCTCGGCGGCCATTTTGCCGACAACGGCTTTGTCGGCACCTTCGATGGTGACATTGGTGTTATTCTCCACAGTGACGGTGATGCCCTGCGGAATTTTGTGGTTGATGTCGTGCGAGTAGCCCAGCAACAGGTTGAGCTTTTGGCCTTGTACAGCAGCCTTGAAACCAACGCCGTGGATCTCAAGTTTTTTGACAAACCCTTTGTCCACGCCCACCACCATGTTGTTAATAAGACTGCGCGCAAGGCCGTGCATGGCCTTGGAGCGTTTCTCGTCGTTCTCACGAGTGACGATAATTTGATCGTCCTCCAGCTTGGCTTCGGTGCGCTCAGGAAGGTCCAACTGCAGTTTGCCCTTGGGGCCTTCCACAGAAACCGAACGGCCACTGAGATTCACCTTCACGGTGCTCGGCACTAACACAGGCATTTTACCAATTCTTGACATCTTCTTTTCCTTAAAAAGTTTCTTAAAAAATGTTACCAAACATGGGCCAGCACTTCGCCGCCCACTTTCTTTTCGCGCGCGCTGGCACCGCTCATCACTCCCTGCGATGTTGAGACAATCGCCACGCCCAAGCCACCAAGCACTCTCGGCATTTCGTCGGCACCCACGTACTTACGCAGACCCGGTTTGCTAATTTTCTTGATGCCGTCAATCACGCCCTTCCGGCCGACGTATTTGAGAGCCACCTCGAGGCGCTTGATGACACCCGAGCCCGTAACTTGATAGCTGGATATGTAGCCTTCTTCTTTAAGGATTTGGGCCACATTTTCCTTGAGCTTAGAATGGGGCACGGAGCAATCCGGATTGATCGCCATATTGGCGTTCCGGATACTGGTGAGCATGTCTGCGAGGGGATCCATTGTATTATACAGTTAGTTACCAGCTGGCCTTGGTGACGCCCGGGATCATCCCGCTCAGCGCCGCCTCACGAAAGGCGATGCGGCTCATTCCAAACTTGCGGATAAAGCCGTGCCGGCGTCCGGTGACGTGACAGCGATTCACCACTCGCACGGGGGAGGCATTGCGCGGCAGGAGCGCCAGCCCGGCGTAATCGCCTGCTTCCTTCAACTCCTTACGCCGCTCAGCGTATTTCACTACCGTCCGCTCTTTGCGCTGGTTCCGTTCAATCCATGATTTCTTGGCCATATTAAATTTCCCTAACTATTCGCTGTCTTCACTTTTGGGTGCCGGAGCATCTTCCTCCGCAGCATCTAAAATTTTAATATCTCGTTCGCGGAGGGGTTTGAGCACGTGTGTTTCCATATCTGCGTCGCTCAATTCCTCAGTCAGACATTTCATGAGGTCGCCTTCATAAAATTCCGGATGCCGTTTCGAGAACGCTGCTGTAGCAGCATCCCATTCCTCGCGGCTTTGGATTTGATAGACGGCATCCGTGATGCGCCCCTCTTCGGTGCCTACACCCTTACAGGAAGCGGCGATACGGTCGGCCACGTCTTCCACCTTAGAAATCTCCAGAATCTCAATGCCCTTGCCGCGCAACGGATCCACTACGAAACGCGACATCTCTTTGCCGTTCAATTCCCCGTCTAGGCATTTCATAATGTCGCCTTCGTGAAAATCAGCGTGACGCTCCGCAAACGCGGCCACCACAGCATCCCACTCCTTGCGGTTGTCCAACTGGAACAGGGCGTTGCGGATGCCTTCCTCGTCGGTGGCCGCACCCTTGCAGGCGGTGAAAACAAGATCGGCGACTTCGTCGGTCTTGGAAAGTTCCTCTTTCTCAGGTTCGCCCACAGCTTTTTTGCCGGCGAAGGGCATTCCCATACGGGTCAGCAGATCCAGCGCCTCGTCGTTGGTGCCGGCGCTGGTCACGATAGTCACGTCCATCCCCTGCGTGCGTTTTACTTTGTCCATTTCGATTTCCGGAAAAATGGATTGCTCGGTAATTCCCATCGAATAATTGCCCTGTCCATCAAAGGATTTTGGGTTAATTCCGCGGAAGTCACGGATGCGCGGTAGCGCAACTGCAGTGAGGCGATCAAGAAACTCGTACATCACCTCGCGGCGCAGCGTGACGTGGCAGCCGATGGGCATCCCCTCGCGTAGCTTGAAATTCGATACGCTCTTGCGGGCGAGATTCACCACCGGCTTCCGACCGGTAATGCTTTTCATATCGTTCATCGCATCTTCTAGAGCAGATTTTTCCAGCGTAGCATCGAGGCCCATGTGCACGATAATTTTCTCAATGCACGGCACTTGATGCAAATTGGAGTAATTCCGATCCTTTCGCAGGGCCGGTTTCACTTCCTCGTGATATTTACTATAAAGCCTGGGTTTCATTTTAATTGCCTTCAACTACCTCGGCGGGTATTCCATCGGTCGATCGGCGGGCATTCCACCGGTCTAGCTTCATCACATTGGAAATGTGAATCGTGGGGTTCAAACGCAGACGCGTGCCATTCGGGAATTCCGTGCTACGTTTTTGATGCTTTACGATCATATCATCCTCAGCGAGACCCTCGATCTCCACTTCCACGCGGTCATTCTCCGCGAGGACGCGGG
>JAOLZA010000105.1 GCA_028343615.1 Verrucomicrobiota bacterium | reverse complement strand
GTACGGCAGCAACGCTTCCACGTGGCCATCGCCCCACAAAATGGTGCATTTGCCTTGGTGGCGGAAATGGGCATAAGCCGTTTCCCAGCCGGGCCAGGCACGCGCTTGAGAAGGTGGCGTCCAAAACCAATTCTCCTCCAGCGGTCCCATCCAGTTGCGTGCGGAATCGCCGAAGAGCACCGTCTCCACTGGGCGCTGCAATTCCATTGCGTCCACCCCGCGCCATTTGTAACTGTAATTTGGATCCCACCAGTTTCCGGATTGTTCCAGATTATTCAAATAATGGTGATTGTAACCATAGCTGCAGGTGTGCCCCTGGGCACGGCGGCTGTAAGATCGAAAGGCAGGGTCTTTCCAAACGCGCGCGGCATTGTCCACGTAGGGGCTTAACCTTCCTCCGGAAAAATCCACCGCCTTACCTGGCCCCAAGTAGCGGCCAAAAAACTGCACGCCAGTGGAATCCGCCACGCCGGTCAGTTCGCCGTCGTTGTCGTCCTCGTACATCATTGAGGCTTGGCCGATTTGCAACAGGTTGTTATGGCTTTGTGCAGTCATCCCCCGTTGTTTTGCCTTAGCCAACGTAGGGAGCAACAGGCTTGCCAAAATACCAATGATGGCAATTACGACCAGTAACTCAATCAACGTAAATGCGTGTGTGTGTTTCATTCTCATAATTCATCGTACCCCAAATATGGTCGAAGCCATTTTTCGGATTCAGCTTGCGATATATTTTTGCGTTCTGCGTAGTCGACCACTTGATCTTCACCAATGCGACCGAGGTTAAAATATTTTGCGCCGGAGTGGTTCAGATAAAACCCACTCACGCTCGACGGCGGTTTCATTGCGTAGCTGGTGGTCAACGAGGCACCGATGCGTTCCTCCGCTTCGAGCAGCTTCCAAAGAATCGCTTTTTCGCTGTGATCAGGGCAGGAAGGATAACCGGCGGCGGGCCGGATGCCGCGATATTTTTCTTTGATCAAAAATTTGGCCTGTTCTTCGTCGATTTTTGTTTCCGCTGCGAACCCTTCATCCTGACCGATGCCGCATTGGTGGCGTAAAGTTTTGTGAAGATACTCGGCAGAAGCTTCGGCCAATCGATCGCCCAGTGATTGCACGATGATGGCGGTGTAATCATCGCCCGCATCACGAAACGTGGCGGCGTAATCCTCGACCTCCTGTCCTATCGTCACCGCGAAGCCGCCAAAGTAATCAACACGGCCGCTGTCCTTGGGAGCAACGTTGTCGGACAGGCTGCGGCAAATCTGGCCTTCCTTTTTCTGTCTTTGTTGGCGCAGGAAATGGAAGGTGGCAATTTGTTCCACACGTGATTCGTCGCCGTAAATTTCCACATCATCGCCCACGGAATTGGCCGGCCAAAACCCCGCCACGGCGCGGGAAGTAAACCGCTTGTTAGCGATGATGCCCTTGAGCATTTTTTTACCGTCGGCAAAAAGTTTTTTTGCCTCGGTTCCGATTTCAGGTTTGTTGAAAATTGTCGGGTACACTCCGTGTAATTGCCACGCCCAAAAGTAGGGCGACCAATCGATATACGTGGCCAATATATCCAACGGGATGGACTCAAAATGTTGTAAGCCGAGGATTTCTGGTTTGCGGATTGCTTCATTTGCCCAATCAAATGATGGTGCTGCGGCACGAGCACGGGTAAGCGGCACGATGTCTTTACGACCGTCATCGCCAGCGGCAAATTTCTCACGCAGCCGTTCGTGTTCCGCTTCAAGTTCCTGCTGAAAACCTGCGAGCCGGTTTTCGCTCAATAAGTCGTTACACACGCCGACCACGAGCGAAGCGTCGAGCACGTGGCAGATCGACCCTTCGTACGCGGGGGCAATCTTAACCGCTGTGTGCATTTTGCTGGTAGTCGCGCCACCGATGAGCAGCGGCGTTTTAAAGCCACGCCTTTGCATTTCCTTTGCGTTGAAAATCATTTCATCAAGCGAAGGCGTGATGAGGCCGCTCATTCCAATGATGTCTGCTTTGTGTTCTTCTGCAGCTTTCAAGATTGCTTCACAGTCGACCATCACGCCGAGATCCACAACTTTATAGCCATTGCACCCAAGCACGACACCCACGATATTTTTGCCAATGTCATGCACATCGCCCTTCACGGTGGCGATCACCATCGTGTTAGCCAAACCTTCTTCGCCTTCTTGCTTTTCCGCTTCCATAAAAGGCGTGAGATAAGCAACTGCTTTTTTCATCACACGCGCACTTTTGACCACTTGCGGCAGAAACATTTTGCCCGCGCCAAAGAGTTTGCCCACCACTTTCATTCCGTCCATCAACGGCCCTTCGATGACCTCCAACGGCCGGGCGGTAGCGGCACGCGCTTCTTCGGTATCCTCCTCAATAAATTCTGTAATGCCGTTCACTAACGCATGGCTTAGGCGCGCGGCCACGGGATCTTCGCGCCATTTTTGGTCGATGGCGGCACGTTCTTTTTTGACGCCCTTGAATTTCTCCGCGTAATCAATGAGTCGATCGGTCGCATCCGCGCGACGATTGAGCAGCACGTCTTCCACGTGCTCGAGCAGCTCCGGTTCTATTTGCTCGTACACTTCGAGCATGCCGGCATTCACGATGCCCATATCCAAACCAGCCTCAACGGCGTGAAACAGAAAAGCTGAGTGCATCGCCTCGCGCACGGTGTTGTTGCCTCGAAACGAAAATGAAATGTTGCTCACGCCGCCGCTAGTGCGTGCGCCGGGGCACACCTCTTTCACGCGTCGCACGCCTTCGATAAAATTCACCGCATAATCGTTATGCTCGTCCATACCGGTGGCGACGGTCAAAATATTGAGGTCAAAAATAATGTCCTCTGGCAGAAAATTTAGTTTCTCGGTAAGGAGCTTATACGCGCGCTGAGCAATAGCCACTTTGTCTCCAACTG
>JAOLZA010000104.1 GCA_028343615.1 Verrucomicrobiota bacterium | reverse complement strand
CGCCGATTTAAGGGCAGACGTCCACTGGGCATCGTCGCCTTGCTTCACAGACCCGTCAGTAGTCGAGTAGTTACCCTGCCCGCCATCCAGTCCGGACATGGAGAATCGGCCGATACCATTTTGCTTGTTATTACCGAGAACCCAATTGCCCCACTTTCCTTTGTTGGTGAGGCCCTGGCCGTCCGCGCCAATGAAGCTGTGGCTGTTCAAGTTGTGTCCACTTCTGGTATGCACCCTTAAAGTAGCACCCATGTTTCCATCATAGGTTCTGACTCTGCCACTGGGCAAATTGGCCCAGCCACCGCTATTGTCGCCTCGGACATTGCGGGTGAAGTTAAGCACGGTCTCCGGTTTTTGGTCATTGCCACCTAGGTGGAAGCCATAGCTGTGACTCTTGTGATTGGAGTATTGACCTCTGTTTCCCCATTTGTGCCGAGCCCACCCGTTTAGTTTGGTGCCTTGGGTTTTCTCCAATTGATTGTATCTTTTGTTCTTTGGATCGGAGGGCGATAAGGTCATTTTGACGTCATCCAGCGAGCTTCGGATACCAGGAGCGGTGTTGACGAAGCGGAATTCGCAATTGTGCCATCCCCTATGATACCGAAAGCCAGCTTTAACGCCTTCCTCGCCACGAACCCTGCCGTCTATTGTTCTATCTCCATCAACGTACCTATAGTGGCTGGTGACCATTGGGTCCTTCCGATAGTCAGATGCATAAGCATCGATAACTTCACGATCTTGCATCATCCAAAAAAATGAGCCAGTTTCCCCAGCGAGTCCGATGTGAGCCTTGGCATGTTGACCGACGTTATTTGAGCATTTCATACGGTTGGCCTTTTTCTTGGCTTTAGCTAAAGTAGGGAGGAGCATGCTAGCCAAGATGCCAATAATGGCGATGACCACCAGTAATTCTATAAGGGTAAAGCCCTTTTTATTTTGATTCTTCATAGTTTGTGTTTTTTTAGTTGAGTTGTGTGCCCTGTTGGAGCACAGACATATATTATTGGCCAGATCCCTGAACACTACATATTGCCTGAGATATATGCAAGTTTTGTGCCATTTTATAATTTGATGTTTCTCAGGAATATCAGGCTTAAGCGCGATTGGATGGCGTGAAACTCACGCATTTCTGCAGAAATACACGCAAAATTATATTAACCTTACCGTTAGTTGTAGTGGTTGGGCCACAGGCTGATGACGTGGGTATTGGCAATCTTCGCTTTGGAGATGCTGACAAGCCCGCAAGCGGAGATTTGCGGGGATAACTAATTTACAAGAATATCATGAAGCTTTTGTTTGAGCCCCTTCTTCTATCGTCTTACTTTTTTAATCGAGTTAGATACTGACATATATAAACTTTTTCAAGTGCAGGTAACCATTAGTCGAGACGGTCAGCAGATGGGGCCTTATACCGTTGATCAAATTAACGATTACCTCGCCCAAGGCTCTCTGCTTCCCGCAGATTACGCTTGGCATGAAGGGCTGCCCGATTGGGTTCCTGTGACCCAGATTTCCGGAGTTGGCCATGCGGTGACTCATGTTGAATATGTGAACGGTAAACCAAAGACCGTCAGAGCTTTTACCGGTAAGCTTCTATTATTTTTGATAATCTTTTCAGTTTTTTTTACTCCTGTCCTGATGGGCTTGACTCATTTGACGGGACTTCCTGTTCCGTGGAAAGATTCACCCGACGGCGGGGTTTCAGTGTTTCTGGGCATGTGGGGAGGAGTATGCGTTTTTTCAATCATCCTTGCTTTGGGCATGAGAAAACCCTCTAACTGCATTCAAGGTTTTAACGTTGATAAAAAACATTACACTTTTTTTGGGATGCAGATCTGGAAAGAGTAGATTAGGCAGTAATGTAAGTGGGATCGCATTAATTGCGGTAGTTACTTTCAGTGAAGCATTGACCAAGGTGAGTACGCTGACTGAATGGGTATGGCCCAATGGGCGTCGCATTTTCCTCCGCGGTTTTAAGAACCTCTACTGCCTCAAAGCTAAATAAGTTACCGCATCACAATCAGAAACTGTACTGCGTCAACAATGACGTATTTGCCATCAGTGCCTTCGGTGCTAATGGTGACAGAACCGGTGCGACCTTTCTTGAATTCAAAAATTCCGATCGAACGGAATAGCTTGGCGATAGGTGCGGCTTCACCCTCATTGATCTTCACCACGCTCTTACCCTTGGCATGGAGCACAGTGATGGGCACATCGCTGGCGCGTCGGATGTTGCTGTTGTGCGCCACACGCACCTCATAGAGGCCGGTGCGGGGGAGATTGGGAGTGAAAGTGGCACTCTTTTGCCCTTTCTTTTCCTTCATGTCGTGAATGTAGCTGGTGCCGACAAAAGGTGGAGTGTGAACGCTATGCTTCCATTCGCCGACGAGTTTGGCCTCGGTGTTGTCCATCACAATGCCTGGCAGTTTCGATTTATCGAGCACGATGAATTTGATATTCTCGGGCTTATCGACTTCATCCGGTCGTGGCAGGCGCGGCTCATCGGCAAAGGTGCCTGCTATAAACACAAAAAGACAAAGTACGCACGGCAATTTCATTGAATAAAAATACCCGTCAAAATTGTAGGCTACAAATCAATTTGCGCTCCGGCGTCTGACCAATTACCCTAGCGGCACATGAAACGCATTTTCCTTTTTCTTACGTTAAGTAGTGCACTGACAATATCAGCTGCTCAATGGAACCAGTTCCGCGGGCCCAAAGGCGCAGGAAAAACAGATGCCAACCTGCCGCTCACGCTGGGTGAGGGGAAGAACGTGAAATGGAAAACGCCGATGCCCGGCAAGGCGTGGAGTTCGCCGGTGGTTTGGGGCGATCAGATTTGGTTCACCAACGCCGAGCCGGACGGCCACAAGCTGTGGGCCGTGTGCCTCGATGCCGGCACAGGCAAAGTGGTGCACAACAAACTTGTGTTC
>JAOLZA010000103.1 GCA_028343615.1 Verrucomicrobiota bacterium | reverse complement strand
TGTTGAGCTGAATGGAGCGCGAAACCTGTCGAATGTATTGGAGGTTTTCCATCCCGAATGGGTTCTGTTTTTCGCGTAGGAATTGATAAATCGATTCATTGAAACATTCGGGGTGCAACCGGAACACTTCGGTGGCATTTACGCTAAGCGGACTGTCGACAAAGATGGGAATATTTGGCAAATCACCGCTCTCGGCGAGTTGATGCAGTGTGTAGACCACCAACTGTGTGCGGCCCACAGAAAAGGCGGGGATGATAATTTTCCCTCCGCGGTGGGCGGTCTCACGAATTGCTTTGGCAATTTCAACGACGGACATATCGCGATCGCCGTGGAGGCGGTTGCCGTAGGTGCTTTCGATGTGAAGCACGTCCACATTCTCAACGGGCACGGGGTCACGTAAAATGGCGTGCCCGCCGCGGCCCAGGTCTCCTGTAAACAGGTAGCGGTATTCTTTGCCGTCCTCGCGGATATCGAGCACCACTTGCGCAGAGCCAAGAATATGTCCGGCATCCTGAAAGGAAAGCGTCACGCCATCGGCGATTAGCATCGGGCGATCGTAGTTCAGGGAGACAAACTGGCGTCCGGCGCGCTCAGCATCTTCTACACTGTAAAGCGCTTCGACGGGCGGCAGGTTTTTCTTGGCGCGTTTGCGCGATATGTATTCGGCATCGTGCTGTTGAATGCGTGCGGAATCGGCAAGCATGATGGATGCTAAATCACGCGCGGCGTGGGTGCTGAAAATGTTGCCGCGATAACCCTGCCGTACAAGGTTTGGAAAATTCCCGCAGTGATCGATGTGCGAATGACTCAGCACGGCTACGTCAATGCTGGCTGGGTCGAGAGAGAAATTACGATTGCGATCGTTGGACTCATCGCGTCGTCCCTGATAAAGGCCACATTCAAGCAGGATTTTCTGCCCGTTCACGCTGAGCACAAACATGGATCCGGTGGTCGTTCGGGTTGCCCCGCAGAACTGTACTTCCATATCCTGATGATAGCTAAAAGTCAGGTATGAGTCGAGAATGGAATGGACAAGACTCGACTCAAGGGCTTGAGTGGGCAGGTGGACGGCAATGATTTCGAAAGTTTGGATGGGTTGAAGGTTTCGGTGGATGACTTGGTGTACCAATCCCAAGTACTCACCGCGCCGGATCGGCCGCATTGTTTTGCTTATTATATTACGATCGCCAACGAGACCGACTGCACCATCATGCTTAAGGGACGTAAATGGGTAGTGGAAGAAGCAAGCGGTGAAGTGACGGCTGTGGAGGGAGATGGGCTAGTGGGTGAAATGCCCACGCTCGAACCGGGTAGTTCATTCAGTTACAACAGTTTTCACGTCATTCATGCCCGCAGAGCCATTGCACGTGGGAGCTACATTGGGCTTGATGAAAACGGCCGACGTGTGTTGGCGGCGATCCCGGCCTTTGAAATGGTAGTGCCGGATCACCCGGAAGTGGGGTATGCCTGATTATTAGCGTTGCCGGAAAATGATGCGGGCTTTGGTTAAATCGTAAGGCGACATTTCCACCGTCACTTTGTCACCTACACTGATGCGGATCCAATGCTTGCGCATTTTTCCGGAGATATGTGAGAGTACTTCATGGCCATTGGGTAGTTTGACCATGAACATTGTGCCGGGCATTACCTTCGAAATAACGCCTTCAAGTTGTATGGGTTCTTCTTTCGCCATGCGAGAAAGCGCGCACCATGCCTAGTGGGTCAATCGAAAGCAAGCCAAACCCGCCCGCAAAGTATACAAAAAAACCGACCGCGCAATGGTCGGTTTTGAATTGTTTTCGAGTGGGCCAGATTACTTCTCGCTCGGGCTATCTTTGCCGGCAGTCAGTAATTTCTCAACTTTCTCTTCAAGGTTGTGGCGGGCGTTCATGTCCACCAAATTTCCTTTGGTGTCGATTAGCCACATGGCCGGTATGCTGCGAATGCCAAACTCTTTGGCGATGGCGTTGCTCCAGCCTTTGCCGTCAAAGTGCTGTGGCCAAGGCATGTCCTTTTCGGCCACGAACTCTGTGAGCTTGTCTTCCTTGCTGTCGAGAGAAATGCCGACAATCTCGAAACCCTTTTTATGGAGCTTGGCGTAAGTTTTTTTGACATTGGGGATTTCCGCAACACACGGCCCGCACCAAGTTGCCCAAAAATCGATGAGCACTACTTTGCCCTTCATTTTGGAAACATCGACCTTGCGTCCGTTCACGGAGGTGAATTTGATGGGTACAGGGTTCCCAAGGGCATTCATTTTTTTTAGTTCGGCCTTGGCGCGATCCGTAATGCGGGCGAATTTTTCATCCTTTAAGGCGGCCAGTTCGGTGATGGTTTTCTTTTTAAGTTTTTCGTCCGAGCTCATCGATGCGGCTTCCAGCATCATGGAGCGTGGACCGACTTCTGATGGGAATTGCTTGGCGAGTTCGCGGGCACCTTCGAGGTAGGCAACCATGGCACCGTCGCGGTCCTTCGCCATCATTGGGCGAATTTTTGCGATCAATTCTTTAGCGGCATCGCTGAACGTGGGTTTTTTATCTTCAGCAGAAGCTGTGAGGCTGAACATAAGCGCCGCCACAAAGGACATGCGCAGGAGGTTTTGGATTGTGTTTTTCATAGTTTAAATCTTTCGGGTAACGGCGACTCTGCCTCATTTCTGAAGATTGGCCAGTTTTATTTATGGTCTATAGGTGGTGCTGACTGGCTTCTCGGCTAGCAGTTTTTCATTTTGCCGACTGTCACGGAGTTGGTCGGCTTGGTTGTTAAAAGTTAGGGCGGTGAAAATGATGGCTGCGGTGAGCTTGGTTTGATTAGGAAGTATCCTTGAGTATTTTGAGTCCGTCGTCTTTGATGTGCATCGTCTGCGTGGGATAGGCGAACTCGAGGCCCATTTCTTGGACGATATCCATAATTTTTAAATTCACCCGCTGACGGGTTTCTAAGTAATCCTTCCAGACCGTGGTGGCGGCG
>JAOLZA010000102.1 GCA_028343615.1 Verrucomicrobiota bacterium | reverse complement strand
ATAGGGCGCGCGGCAATTTCTTCGCGAGGGAATTCAACTGTCACCAAGATCTCCAGTTTGGCACTGGTGATTTTCGTAAACACCGCCCGCGTCATCGCTGGTCTGCTGACGGCCAGCAAGGTGTGCTTGGTGAAGTCAATCGGCGGCCGTTTTAGCAGCGGATCCGAGTTGGGTGGGGCAGGGCGTGTGCGGGATATTTGTTTCTTCGGAATCCGCTCCAGAAATCGCGCGTACGCCTTAGCACCACGCACTACTGTCAGCGGCGAAGGTTTCACCTCGGGCACCTTTCCGGGGGCGAACTGCAACAGATTGATGATGCCCTTACCAAAATCTTTGGGCTGAATGTCACCAGCACCTGCCGTCCACGACAGCCCCACCATCAGCACGAGGCCAAGGCGTCTGATCATTCTGCCTTGCCCTGCTCCTCGAGTAAGATCTTGATGGCTTTTTCCACGTCGCGGTTGGCAATATCCGCCCAGCGAAGGGCACCGTTGCGGTCGATGATATAATAATCCGGATAACTGTTTGCCTTGTAGGAGGCGATCGTGCCGGTGTCCTCGGCCACGGGGTACTTGATACCGCGCTGCTTCACGGTGTCGGCCATTTTTTCCGCACCGCGCTTCGCACACACGCCAATGATCACCACGCCCTGGTCCGCGTATTTTTCCATCAGCTCATTCGTGTGCGGAATGGAGGCGAGGCACGGTCCGCACCAAGTAGCCCAGAAATCGAGTACCACGATTTTACCTTTGAGCTTCTTGAGTGTCATCGGCTCGGCATTGATCCAGCCTTTCAACGCCAACTTCGGTGCAGGTTGCCCCTGCATTTCGTTGAGCTGCTCGCGCACGCGGCTGCCTTCCAGCGTTGGCGCGGCGGCGCGCAGGCTGGAGGTGGTTAGGAAAATGGCCAAGCTGGCCAATAGTGGCAAAAATTGATTCTTCATACGCCCAATATGCCAATGCCATAACTCGCTGGCAACCGATATTTGGCCCGGCGCTACCTGCAAACCAAGCAAGACGAGTTCGGGTAAGATGGGCGATAAACCCAAAATGATCACGAACTGGAAAGTGCCGTTTTTCTGATAACCAACCAAATATAGGTCTTTTCCTGAGAAAACCATCAGATTTATAGATTTTACTTGTTACTGGCACTGCATTTGCTACGTCAACAGCACTGTGAAACCCGTGTATACTATTATCAAGAGCGCTGTCTTGGCGCTAAGTTGCCTTTGCATTTTCAGCAGTTGCAAATATTTGCCGTTGCACAAACCGGCGGAAGAGACCCCCGCGCCAACGCCAGATACCCTTTCTGTGCCGCCCGCGCCGGTCGAAACGCCACCCGCCAATGTGACGCCGGCAGTCGCAACCACGCCACTGGTGCCCTCGGTGACTGCTAATCTAAAAAACTCAGCAGCCCACGCTGTGAAGCCGGGCCAACTTGCTCCCGTGATGCCACATCACTCCATTCCGCCCGTCGCACCCACGATCTTGGAAGCACCCTTGAACCCGAGCAACACCACCGGTGCAGCACTGCTGGCTGGCAGTGTGGAACGAAGCCAGACCGATTTGCTTTTTTATCAAGTCGGCAATCCTAAGCCTTTCACTGGCAGCACAACTTTGTTGCACGAAAATGGCGCACGCAAATTTGACGGGGCGTTCAAAGACGGCCGCCGTGAAGGCGAAGGCATGGAATGGTATCTCAACGGCAAGCTGCGCTACGAAGGCATCTTCAAGGGCGATCGCCTACATGAAGGCTTTGCCTTTTGGTATTACACAGATTCTGGCGCGCTAAAGATGCGAGCTAATTACGTGAAAGGCCAACTCGTGCAGGGACTACACTGGGATCGCAACGGGGATTTGTTCCGATAGTAAAATTCACGACTCCTCACTCCCTTAATTATTTCCCCGGCACAACAGGCGGATCTAAGTCCCTATCCTCACCGCTGAACTGGCGATTGCTCGCACCACCATCGTTCACAAATTTCCCAGATTCATCTGTCACGTAGCCCAGTTCCTTGGGAAACTTAGCCACCACGGCTCCATCCAAAAAGCTCACAATCGCACGGCCATTGTAGCAGGCGTCCACTGCTGTGCGCGGGCTTCCGGGGTCGCCTGTGCCGATATCGCTACGATCCGTAAGCCGAGGAGGATCAAGTGTCCAGCCGTGATTACCTAAGCTACTATATTTTTTGCCGCTATTTTCATATCGAGCACGGTCTTTTTCAGAGAACCCTGCGGCCGTACCCATGCAGGTTGCGCCTAACACAGTGCTGGTGAAGTTGACGATGGAAGCGCGGTACACCGGGAAGTTGTGAAACTGCCCGTTACTCTTGCGACCGTTACCAAGGAACTGGTGATTGTAGCCAAAGGCATAATTCCGTTCGTCATTCCACGTGGGCCGTAGCGGGTTTAGGTAGACGGGGTTATCGTAATCCTGCCGGTCGCTGGTCGTGAGCGGTTTTTTAAACGCGTTCGCTCCCACGTGCATTCCCATATACGCCACCCACCGCGGACGATACTTCAGGCCGTTGCCCACCTCGTACCAGTTTTTCGAGTTGCTCTTCCCTCCTGATTCCTTAGCAAACCGACCCGGCAACATGAGGTCATCATTCTCATCGGCAAACATATGCCAGCCGTGCGAAAGACTGCGAAGATTGCTAATACAAATAGCAGCCTTACCCTTGGTTTTGGCCTTGGCCAACACGGGCAATAGCATCGCGGCAAGAATGCCGATGATGGCAATTACCACCAACAATTCAATCAAAGTAAAACCTCGCGTATGCGGTTTTTTATTTTTTGGCGGGATCATGGCGTGTGAACGTGGCACGGGTTGTTCACAAACCGCAAGCACTAATCGACAGCACTGGTCAGTAGGCGTAAAATATCCATATGAGTTTGCTTCGCATCACGGCCCTGCTCGCTGCCTTGTCGTTGGTGACGGGTTGTGGGCGCAAACCAACACATCCTCTGCCACCCAAAAAGTCCGCCCCGCTGATTTCGGC
>JAOLZA010000101.1 GCA_028343615.1 Verrucomicrobiota bacterium | reverse complement strand
TCGAGGATGTCTTGGATTTCCCTCGCTCAAAATTTTACTTTGCCTCACCCTTGCCGCGGGAATGAAAGGGAACGCGCTATCACAACTGGGCCGACGCACCGCGGAGCCGCCGATTACTTGGCTGATGCGGGAGGCTTTGGTGCGACCGGGGCTTATCTCGTTGGCAGCGGGGTTCACCGACAACCCGTCGCTGCCGGTCGAGATTACGCGCGACATTATGGCGGATATGCTGCGTACGGGGAAGACCGGCCAGCCGCCGTTGCAGTACGGCACCACTGCCGGCGATGAAACGCTACGCACGCTCACGGCTCGGCGGCTCGCACAGTTGGACGGCCAATCGCCGAAGTCCAAAGCGTACTCGCCGAGCCGCATGATGATTACACACGGCTCGCAACAGTTTCTTTATATCCTCACGGAAATACTTTTTGACACGGACGACATTGTGCTCGTCGAAGATCCTTCATATTTTGTGTACCTCGGCATAATGCAAAGCCACGGCATTCGCGGGCGCGGCATTCGTATGGAGGCGGACGGCATCGACCTCGCGCACCTCGAGGCTACGCTGGAGTCGCTGAAAAAAGCCGGCGAACTGCCGCGGCTCAAGGCATTATATCTCGTAACCTATCACTGCAACCCCACCGGCACCAACACTGCTGCCACCAAGAAAGCCGCTGCGCTCAAGCTGCTGCGCCGCTATGAAGCCGCCGCCGGTCATCCGATTTATTTGCTGGAAGACGCCGCCTATCGCGAGTTGCGTTTTGCTGGTGAAGACATCCCGGGCGCGCTAACAATGAATCCCGCCGGCGATCGCGTCATATATACCAGCACTTATAGCAAACCTTACGCCACCGGCGTACGCGTCGGCTACGGATTGTTGCCCGCGCCATTGCTAACGGCGGCTTTGCGCGTAAAGGGCAATCACGATTTCGGCACCACCAATTTTTTGCAGCAACTCATCTCACGCGCGCTCAGCACCGGCACGTACGAAGCCCACGTGCAATCCCTGCGCAAACGCTATGCCAAAAAAGCCGCCGCCATGATCCGCGCCTGCCGCCAGCATCTGCCGGCGGATGTGAAATGGACCGAACCTAAAGGGGGGCTATACGTCTGGGCCCGCATGCCCGCACGCGTGAAGACCGATCTCAAAAGCAAACTCTTCGCCTCCGCGTTAAAGCAAAAGATGATTTATGTTCCCGGCAACCTCTGCTACGCCGACGACCCCACCCGCCGCAAACCCAACCGTGAAATGCGCCTCAGCTTCGGTAGCGGCAGCATCCCCAACATCAAAGAGGGAATTGCGCGGCTAGGTCGCGCGTTGAAAAAAGTTCATTGAACCGGCGAGGCGTAAAGACGCCAAGTTTCTGAAAATGGTTTTCTTGTCGGCTGTACGCCCTGGCGGTTCACAAAAAAACGACGCCCGTTTCCCGGACGCCGTCGTGATTCTGTGATTCCGATTTAACCAGCAATCTCGGCGGCGTGGAATTCCTGCCAGTCGTCGAGGTTGTTCAGGTTGATCGCATCATCCGCGCCAGACTCCAGGCCGCAAGCGCCGAGGATGCCCGCCTTAGTGTCGGCGTCGTGGTTGTATCCGGCGATGGAATCATTCAACGCGCCAATGGCGTCGCCGCCCAGCGTCGCGCCGTCCTGCGCCGAAATCCACGCTTCGAACTGCGTGTACGTCGGTTTCTCGTTGGTGATGTAGCTGCGTACCGCTTCGGCATCAAGGCCGAGGCCCGCGATTACCATACTGTCGTAGCCTGCGCCGATGCCGGGATAGCCATCTGCGATTTTGCCGGCCGCTTCGAGGCTCACCTTTTGCCACAAACGCGGCAGATGCAGCACGCCCAACGGGCCTTTGGTGCCGGAACTAATAAGAGGAACAATTTTACTCATAAGTCTGTTTTTCTAAATGTTAGGGGTTCGGGGAAAAGGTAGGCCCGCAAGGCGGGAGGGGTCAACGAGTTTTTACGGAAAGGTTTTGCCGTCGGTTTGCCACAATTTTCTTCACCCCACGCTGGACGATGCCTAAGCTGCGCCACCGAATGAGTAAACAAACATACAAGATTGCCGCGTTGGCGGGCGATGGTATCGGACCGGAGGTGATGCGCGAGGCGCTGAAAGTGCTGCGCACCGCCGAAGGCAAATTTGGATTTCAACTGGAGATCACCGAGGCTCCCGTAGGCTGGGCGGGTATTGATGCCGCAGGCAAGGCTCTCCCCAACGAAACGCTCGCGCTGTGCCGTAACAGTGATTCGATCCTGTTCGGCTCTGTCGGCTTACCTGACCGCGACCCCACTATCCCCAAAGAAGAACGCCCTGAACGCGCCGCACTGTTGGCGTTGCGAAAGGAGTTCGGATTGTTCGCCAATCTACGCCCCGTACGTTTGCCTACTGAGCTAGCGCACGCGTGCCCACTCAAAGTTGAGCGCCAAGGCGACGGCATCGATATGCTCGTGGTGCGCGAGCTCACCGGCGGCATGTATTTCGGCCAACCCAAAACCACCGAAACACTCGATGACGGCCAGCAACGCGCCATCGACACGATGGTTTACACCACCAATGAAATCGAACGCATCGCCCGCATCGCATTCCAGTCCGCCCAACTCCGCCGCCAACACGTGACCAGCATTGACAAAGCCAACGTGCTCGAAAACGGTGTGCTCTGGCGCGAGGTGGTCACAAAGGTCGCCGCCGATTTTCCGGACGTCACCGTCGAGCATATGTTCGTGGACAACGCCGCGATGCAATTCCTGCTGCGCCCCACGCAGTTCGACGTCGTACTCTGTGAAAATATGTTCGGCGACATCCTCAGCGACGAAGCCGCCGCCTTGGCTGGCTCCCTCGGAATGCTCCCCAGCGCCAGCCTCGGCACAACCAGCGGCGAACGCACCTTTGGCTTTTACGAACCCGCTGGCGGCACCGCGCCCGACATCGCCGGCCAAGATCTCGCCAACCCCATCGCCCAAATTCTTTCCACCGCCATGTTGCTCCGCCACAGCTTCAACGAAACCGAAGCCG
>JAOLZA010000100.1 GCA_028343615.1 Verrucomicrobiota bacterium | reverse complement strand
CGCGCTAATCTCAACCCCCTAGTAATGCACTGCCTCCCCGCCTACCGAGGCAAAGAAATCGACAACGACACTCTTGAGGCACACGCCGAAACCATTTTCACCCAAGCCGAAAACCGCCTCCACACCCAGAAGGCGATTGTGAATTGGTTGGTGAATTAGGGAATCAGCTCGACCATTCCTCCACCTCATGCCAAGATAACGGGAATGTCCCCCGACGCTCCTAGCCAACCTCAATCCAAATCGCCGAAGCCCAAGCGCATTAACTTACGTCGACCGGATGTAATGGAGCAAGTGAAGGCGCAGGTGTTGACGCATTATCGGAGCGATCTCGTGGACCGCCTGCGGGCCACGGGGGAGGTCACGAGCGAGAACGCGCAAATGACGATCAAGTTGGCGAAAGAGTTTGGATTTTGTTACGGGGTGGAGCGGTGTATTGACTTGGCATATGCGGCGTTGAAGGTTTTCCCGGACAAGCCGCTTTATATTCTCGGGGAAATTATTCATAACCCCGAGGTAAATGATCAGATTCGCGATATGGGAATTCGTTTTCTTTCCGGCCCCAACAAGGTGGCGGATATTGATGACCTCGGTGCGAATGACATTGTGATTATTCCCGCCTTTGGCACGGAGGTAGCTACGCTGGAAAAACTCAAGACGAAAGGTTGCCAGTTTGTGGACACCACCTGCGGCGACGTGATGAGCGTTTGGAAGCGCGTGCGCAATTACGCCAAGGAGGAGGTCACTAGCATCATCCACGGCAAAGCGTATCACGAGGAAACCAAGGCCACGAGCAGCCAAGCCACATCCAAGAACGGGCATTATCTCGTCGTGCTCACGCTACAGGAAACGGATTACGTTTGTGACTACATCGAAAACGGCGGTGATAAAAAAGAGTTTCTGAAAAAATTCGAAGGCGCATTTTCTGAGGGCTTTGATCCCGACCAACATTTGAAAGCCGTTGGCGTGGCGAACCAAACCACTATGATGCGAGGCGAAACCGAGGAAGTACAGCACCGAATCAAAGCCGCTATCGAGCGGAAATTTGGCGAGTCAAAGGTTGATTCACACTTTCGATTTTTTGATACCATTTGCGGCGCCACGCAAGAACGGCAGGACGCACTCGATGTGCTCCTACAAAAACCGATGGACCTGTTGCTCGTCATCGGTGGTTATAATTCCTCCAATACCGCGCACCTTGCCGAGATGGGCGAGAACGTGTTGCCAACGTATTTCATCAAGAACGCGGCCGAAATGGCCGATGACTCCCTGATCCGCCATTGGAATCAGCACACCAGCCAAGTGGAAGAAACACACGACTGGCTACCGGATGGCACCTTGACCATCGGCGTCACCGCCGGTGCCTCATGCCCGAACAATCTCATTGAGGATGTGATTTGCCGATTGCTCGAACTGCGCGGTTCATCGGCGGATGAGTTCCTTCTCAACTAAGGGCCATGCCCTATTCCCGTTCTCAACTCGAAGACAACGAGCGCAAGGCCCTCTCGCCTTTCGCGCAGCTCAGCGCTGATTCCCGCGGACGGGAGCATCCAGAGGAGCCGCATCAGTGGCGCACGCATTACCAGCGCGACCGCGATCGCGTCATTCACTCACGCGCCTTTCGCCGTTTGGAATATAAAACACAGGTTTTTTTAAATGGCACCGGCGATCACTTACGCACTCGGCTCACGCACACGATGGAAGTCGCCGCAGTGTCACGGAACATCACCCGAGCGCTTGGCCTCAATGAAGACCTCGCCGAAGCCATTGCGCTGGCGCACGATCTCGGTCACTCGCCGTTTGGACACAAAGGCGAGAGCGCACTCAACACATTGATGACCGACCACGGCGGCTTTGAGCACAACCGCCACAGCCTCCGGATCGTCGAAACGCTGGAGCAAAAGTACCCGAACCACGACGGCCTCAATCTCACGTGGGAAACGCGCGAAGGCCTTGCGAAACATTACACCGCCTACGACCACCCAAGTAAACGCGAAGGCTTCGATGCGAAGTCCAGCTCGCTCGAGGCTCAAGTAGCCAACCTTGCTGATGAGATAACCTATTACAGCCACGACCTCGATGATGGGCTCGATGCGGAACTACTTTGCGAAGCGGAGCTGAAAAAAAACGTCCGCTTATGGTGCGACGCCGATGCCACTCTCCGCGCCGAACACGGCGAACTGACCGATGAACGCCGCCGCTACTTCATCATCCGCTGTCTCATTGACAGCCAAGTGCACGACGTCGTGGAAACCAGCGGTGCACTTATTCACGAAGCTGGTGTGTTGAGTGTAGACGAAGTACGACTACAGGAAAACCCGCTCATCCAATACAGTTCCGAGCGCCGCGAAACCAATCTCGAACTGCGCGAATACCTTTATGAAAATTTGTATTTCAATCCCAAGGTCCACGAGCCCAACCAACGCGGCGTGAAATTGCTGGAAGAACTCTTCGGATATTTCCTGGAACACCCCAAAGAAATCGGCAGCCAATCCCGAGCCCGCATTGAAACCGAAGGCCTGCACCGCGCCATCTGTGATTATCTTGCCGGGATGACCGATCGCTACGTCATCATCGAGCACAAGCGGTTAGGGCTATAATTTTTCACCACAGAGGCAGAGAGGTTTTTCATTTTAGTCTCTCGACACTTTCAGCACCTCTGTGGCTAATCCAAAAGAGCACCATATCGCACACCACGCAACGTGGGCCGTAGTTCACCAAAACCACAACGCATCATCATCGCCTCGTAAATCGCCGCGCCAAACAAAATAACATCCGCGCGATTGGCGGGCAGTCCGGCCAACTCGCTCCGTTCGGCCAACGACATTTGCCAAAGTCGCTGAGTGAGCGATTGCACCTCGGGCAGAGACAACCGTAACGATTCAATTTCATCCACAGCCAAATCGCTGCGCTCCAAAAAAATCCGCGAGAGAAACACCGATGTACCGCCCGCGCCAATCAAGGTGCCGGGCAACGGCAAGCCGCCGAGTTTAGGCGTTACTTGTTCATCGAGAAATTCATCGAGCGCTTGCACGAGCTTGGCGCGCTCGGCACC
>JAOLZA010000010.1 GCA_028343615.1 Verrucomicrobiota bacterium | reverse complement strand
GAGATGAGTGTGATGAAGGAAACCGAGGTACGCTTGGGCCGCAAATAACGCAGCGCCAATGCAAACTCAAATGGCAACCATTTCATCGCCGCGAAGATATGGCGAAGGCATAGGCGGTGCAAGAATTAGACATCCACCGGCCAAGTGCTGCTAGCCGCAGATTATTTCACCCTTCCCACCACCAGCGACTCCACCACGGAGGGGTCGGAAAGGGTACTAATGTCACCGAGGTTTTCGGTATCCCCTTCGGCGATTTTCCGGAGAATACGGCGCATAATCTTGCCACTGCGAGTTTTAGGCAGGCCGGCAGTAAATTGGATTTTCTCGGGTGATGCGTGCGGTCCGATGTCAGCGCGAACTTGCTTCACAATCTCCGCCGTCATTGTGTCGGTCACTTCCTCGCCGGTTCTCAGGGTGACATACGCGTAAATTGCGTTGCCTTTAATGTCGTGTTCATAGCCAACCACCGCCGCCTCGGCTACTGCGGGATGACCGCCAATGGCACCCTCAATTTCCGCGGTGCCGAGGTTGTGACCGCTGACGATGATGACGTCGTCGACGCGTCCGGTGATCCAATAATAGCCGTCCGCATCGCGTTTACAGCCGTCTCCGCTGAAATATTTACCGGGAAAGCGCGCAAAGTACGTATCAAAAAACCGCTGTTGATCGCCGTAGACCGTGCGCATTTGACCGGGCCATGGCTCGAGGATACAAAGATTTCCAGCCACACCGTTGCCCTCAATAATCTCGCCTGCATCATCGACAAGTGCCGGTTTTACGCCAAAAAACGGCAGCGTGGCGCTGCCCGGCTTGGTGGGAGTGGCACCGGGTAGTGGAGAAATCATGATGCCACCCGTCTCCGTTTGCCACCACGTATCCACGATGGGGCATTGTTCCTTACCAATAACAGTATTGTACCAATTCCATTCCGGTTCCTTGATCGGTTCACCCACCGTGCCGAGCAGTCGCAAGCTAGAGAGATCGTGTTCATTTGGCCAACTGTCACCTTCCTTCATCAACGCGCGCAGCGCAGTCGGCGCAGTGTAAAAAATGTTCACCTTGTGCTTGGCTACGATTTCCCAGAAGCGCCCGTGATCGGGGTAATTCGGCACGCCCTCGAACATCATCGTGATCGCGCGATTGGCCATCGGCCCGTACACGATGTACGAATGCCCTGTCACCCAGCCGATGTCCGCCGTGCACCAGTAAACGTCGCCTGGATGATAATCAAAAATATAATGATGCGTAGTGGCCGCGTACACGAGATAACCGCCCGTGGTATGCAGTACGCCCTTGGGTTTACCGGTGCTGCCGGAAGTGTACAAAATAAACAGTGGATCTTCCGCGTCCATTGGCTCGGCAGGGCATTCCGAATCAGCGGCGGCCAAGGCCTCGTGCCACCACACATCACGACCCTCGGCCATTGTCACCTCCGCACCGGTGCGCTGGACGACCAGAATTTTCCCAATAGATGGCGTGCTCACCACCGCCGCATCAGCGTTGGCTTTCATCGGGATGTCTGTCTTCGCGCCACGCACCCCGGTGTCCTGCGTGATAATGACTTTACACTCCGAATCATTGATGCGCGAAACAAGACTGTCCGCGCTAAACGCCCCGAACACGATCGAATGCACCGCGCCAATCCGCGCGCAAGCGAGCATCGCGATGGTTAGCTCCGGTATCATTTGCATATAAATGCAAACCCGATCATTCTTCGCGATGCCGAGATTTTTCAGCGCATTCGCGGCCCGCTGTACCTCCGCCTGCAGTTGCTTGTATGTAAACGCGCGGCTCTCCTTGGGGTCGTTCCCCTCCCAAATCAACGCCGTGTCATCGCCGTGCCCGTCATCCACATGCCGGTCCACACAATTGTAACAAGCATTAAGTTTCCCGCCCAAAAACCATTTCAACTCCGCTTTGGTATAATCCCATTCGCGCAGTGTGTCCCATTTCTCCGCCCAATGAAGGCGCTCGGCGTGTTCGACCCAAAACCCCTCAGGGTCATTAATGGAGCGATCGTACAGCTCCCGGTATTGTTCAAGAGAAGAAATATGTGCGTTCTCGGACGCAGCAGCAGTGGGTACAAATATTTTGTCGCTCATAGTAAAATACAGGCCCGCTCATTGTGGGAAAGCCACGCTCCGGCGTCAAGCCACTCAAATCTCGACCACAGCAATTGAGTCAGCTACATTCAGCGCGTGTCCGGCCATTCGCAACCTGTTTCCGCTCGTACGCGTCTTTGCGCGGTGTATGGGTTTCCCGTGGGGCACTCGGCCTCGCCGGCAATGCAGAATGCGGGCATCGCGGATCTCGGGCTCGACTGGCGTTATACGGCCGCCGAGGTGCGACCGGAGCAATTGCGCGAAGCGATCGCCGGCGCGCAGGCGATGCATTACATTGGCATCAACCTCACCGTGCCGCACAAGCTTCTCGCGTTGGACATGGTGGATGTGCTCGACGAAAGCGCCAGCGAGTGGGGTGCGGTAAACACAATTTTGTTTGAGGGACAAGATGACAATGGCGACTGGCGCGCTTTGCGTGATTTTGAAACCGCTCCGCATCAATTGCGCAGTCACGGCTATAACACCGACGCGGACGGCATCACGCAAAGCTTGCGTGAAGATCTAGGCATGGAGGTGCGCGGTGAAAATGTGCTGTTGCTCGGCGCAGGTGGCGCCGGACGCGTGGCGGCACTGAAGCTCGCGGCCACGGGCGTGCGCCAACTGCACATCGTCAACCGCACCGCGAGCAAGGCCGAAGCCATTGCCCATGAAATCCGCACCCGATTCCCTGCTGTGGAAATTGCGGTGGGCTACCCCGATGCCACTGACACCGAAATGGACCTCGTGCTGAATTGCACTTCCCTTGGCCTCGCGCCAGACGATGTGATGCCGCTGAAAATCGACTCGTTTTCTTTGGATAAAGCGCGCGCGGTTTACGACATGATTTATCAACCTGCCGAGACGCCGCTACTGGCCGCCGCGCGTGCCGCTGGCTGCCAAACCGCCAACGGCTTAGGCATGCTGCTACATCAAGGTGCGAAATCGCTGGAGATTTGGAGCGGCCAAGCCGTGCCGATGGATATGATGCGCTCCGCTCTAAAGGAAGCCGTGCATGGGGGATAAACTGATTACATTTTTTGGTAGCGAATTGACGCTCTTCTCACTCGTGTTCTTTGTGCTCGGCTGCATCGTGGGCAGTTTTCTGAATGTCGTCATCCATCGCCTACCGCGCGAGATGAGCATTCTGCATCCGCCCTCACATTGTCCGCAGTGTGGCTACTCAATTCCATGGTATCGAAACCTGCCGCTCATCACATGGCTGTGGCAGCGCGGCAAATGCTCAGGCTGCGAAGCCCGTATCCCCGCACGCTATGTACTGGTGGAGTTCCTCACCGGCGCGGCTTTTTTGGGCGCGTGGTTGTTAGTTTATTTTCAGTTCACTCAAGGCAACGAGGCACCTATCAAACATCCGCTGATCGCAGCGGGCGTTTCGGTGGCACTCGTCACTTTGTTAGCGGGATTGATTGCGTCCACATTTATTGATTTTGAGCACTTCATTATTCCGGATGAACTCACCAAAGGCGGCATGGTCATGGGCGCGATTTTTTCCGTGGCTGTGCCACAATTGCACGGGGTGTTTCTCGGCCAAACCGTGAGCCACGCGCAGGCGCTGTGGCTCAGCGTTCTGGGAATGGCGGTGGGCGGCGCGGTAGTGTACGCGGTGGTGCGACTAGGCAAAGCGATGTTTGGCAAACAAACATACAGCAGCGATGTACCGGTGACGGTGTCCTTCACCACCCACTTCATGTGCCTCGGCGGCGAACCGGGCGAGGAGGACACGGTGATTCCATTCGAGGATGTGTTTTACCGCAAAGGCGATACCGTGAGGCTGCACGCTGAGCACGTCGAGTTGGTGGATCGCTGTTACTGGGACAGGTCCGTGGCGCTCAATGCCGACACGCTGACCATCGGCGAGATGGATTTCCCCGCGAGCGAAGTGCCGCATCTCGAAGTGCTCACCAGCGAAGTAACCATCCCGCGCGAGGCGATGGGCTTCGGCGATGTGAAATTCATGGCCGCAATCGGCGCGTTCCTCGGCTGGCAAGCCACCCTCTTCGGCCTAATGGCCAGCGCAATGGTGGGCGCGGTGGTGGGCTCACTAATGATGCTCCTCCGCCGCGACAAAGCCAACGTCATCCCCTACGGCCCGTACATTGCGCTCGCTGCAGTGGGCTGGATTTTCGGCGGGTACGCACTGTGGCAATGGTGGTGGAAGAACCTGGGGCCGGTTTAAAGCGTTTAACCATTCTGCGCGCGATGGCGCAATGCGTGATCGACCAGAACCAATGCGGTCATCGCTTCCACCATTGGCACGGCGCGCGGCAGCACGCAGGGGTCATGCCGTCCGCGGGCTTTTAGTTTCACGTTTTTACCGGCGGTGCTCACGGTCTCTTGGATTTGTAAAATTGTGGCGGTGGGTTTGAAGACGGTACGGAAGTAAATATTCTCGCCGTTGCTGATGCCGCCTTGAACACCACCGGAGCGGTTGTCGGAAGCACGCACTTTACCGGCGCGCATTCGGAAAGGGTCGTTATGTTCGCTTCCCTTCAGCGCGATGCCACCGAAGCCAGAGCCAATCTCGAAGCCTTTGGTCGCAGGCAAGCTGAGCATCGCCTTGGCAAGGTCAGCCTCGAGACGGTCAAAGACCGGTTCGCCCCAGCCAACGGGCATGCCGCGCGCCACGCCTAGGAGCACGCCGCCCACGCTGTCGCCCGCCTTGCGGATACGATCGATGAGGCGAATCATTTTTTCGGCGGTCGCCTTGTGCGGGCAACGGACGATATTCGCCTCGACTTGTTTGAGCGTAAATTTGTTGGGGTCGATGTCTGCGGAAATTTCCTGCACTTGCTGGACGCACGCGAGCACTTCGACGTTGAAATGTTTTTTTAGAATTTTTTTGGCAATCGTGCCGGCGGCCACACGGCCGATGGTTTCGCGCGCGCTGGTTCGACCGCCGCCGGGCCAGGCGCGAATACCATATTTGGCATCGTACGTGTAATCAGCGTGGCTTGGGCGGTACTTGGTTTGCATCTCCGTATAAGCTTCGGAGCGTTGATCGGCATTCTCCACCAGTAACGAAATGGGCGTGCCGAGCGTCTGCCCTTTGAATGTGCCGGATAAAATACGCACTGAATCCGTTTCCTTCCGCTGCGTAGTGATTCGGGATTGGCCGGGGCGCCGACGGGCGAGATCAGTTTGGATATCTTTTTCGGTCAACGCCAAGCGTGGCGGACAGCCATCGATCACCACGCCAACACCACCACCGTGGCTTTCGCCCCAGGTGGTGATGCGGAAGAGTTCGCCAAAAGAATTCCCCATCCGCGAATGATGGCACAGAACGGCCTCGGAATCAATCCGGCGCGGAATGCCAGCTGGATTGTGAATGGTTTGCACTTGAATTAAGAAATGAAAACAGCACTATAGAAAAGGTGAAAGGAGACTACTTCAAAACAGTTGGTTTGGCCATTGGCGCAATGGCGTTGGTGGCTTGTGAGACTTTCGACCCCACTGACCCCTTCGCTTCGCCCGGTGAATTTTACAACAGCAAATCCCGAAAAGAATTGCTGACCATGGCGCGGAAGGGCGATTACGAGGCCATCCGACGGCTAAGCGACACGCCTCTGCAAAATCTCGAGGCACGGGTGAAGTCAGGAGAACATATGGCCATGATGCAGCTCGGCTGGCGATACGATACTGGTTTTGGCGTGAGAGCCGACCCGACTGAAGCTGCCCGACTCTATCGCGTGGCTGCAGAACACGGAGATATATCGATGGCCCAAAATAATCTTGGCTGCCTCTATCGCGATGGTCGTGGCGTGATTAAAGATTACCGGACCGCCGTGCAACTTTTTCAAATGGCCGCCGCCAAGGGGAATGAGCACGCGCAAAGCAACCTCGGCTGGATGCACGAACGCGGCTACGGATTGAAGCGCGATTATGTTAAAGCTCGACATTATTATGAACGCGCAGCGCGCCAACGTAAAGATTTTTCGACCGGCAAACCCCTTCCCGGACAATCGATGGCGCAAAACAATCTGGCACGATTGATGCGGGATGGTCTTGGCGGCAAAACTCAGCCACAGGAATCCATTCGCTGGTTTCGAAAATCTGCAGCGCAAGGTAATTCTCACGCCCATCACAACCTCGGACTTATTCATGAAAAAGGCATCGGTGTTAAGCGTAACATTCAGTTGGCACTTAAACATTATGAGTTTGCGGCGCAAAAGGGAAACCTCCTGCCTCTACATGCCATGGCGTGGCTGTATGAACAAGGGCGCCTCGTGCCGCGCAATTATACATTGGCGTTACAATACTACACGCGCGCGGCAGACAATGGCTACTCGATGAGCATGTACAATCTCGGCATTCTTTTTCGTGAAGGAAGAGGCGTAAAGCGTGACCTCATCACCGCCGTAGACTGGATCCAACGCGCCGCCATTGCAGGCAACGGCTACGCGCAATCGACACTGGGGGAAATGTACGAGATGGGCGAAGGCGTCAGTCAGGATTTTCCAAAAGCGGCCAAATGGTACGAACGCGCGGCACAACAAGGACTCACCGTGGCTCAGCTGCAACTTTCCATTTTATACGGTACCGGTCGGCTGGGGGAACGCGACTTGGTGCAATCATACAAATGGGTTTTGCTTGCCGCCCATTTAGGTCATTTAAAGACGACTGAATTGCGCAGCTTACTGGAGAAAGAGATTACCGAAGCCCAGCGGACGGAAGCGGTGCGATTGGCGCGCGAGTACCGGCCCGTGCCAGTGATCGAAGAAGTTCCACCGCTGGAAAACAGGCGCATGGAATAACCCAAAAACTTTGCCGATGCTGCACCCTTTGGTCTAAGGCTCAAAGATTGTTGGGGGCGGCGCAGCCTTCCCTGGCACTTCCGGTAGCAGTTTAGCAACGTCGGATTGAATTGGCTTTTCGATGAACGGCGGTTGGGGGGTGGCATTCGAATCAGGCACAGGTAATTCCGGCGGTGGTTTCGCCACGTCGGATTGAATTGGCTTTTCGATCAACGGTGGTTTTGGGGGCTTATTCGGATCAGGCACCGGCAGTTTGGGGTCTGTGAATGTATCATCAAGTTTGGCAGCCTCGACTAGAGCCTGATCATAATCAGCCGGATCCATTCCTTCGCGCATTTTATGTAAATACGGACGCGCCAAACCCGTACCCTTGTACGCCAATAAAAACCATATGCAGGCCTGCTGAGCGTCCGGGGGAAGATGGTTGCCTTTCAAGTACATATATCCCAAACGATATCGGGCCTTAGGCATTCCTTGCTCTGCTGCCTTCCGAATAAGGCGAACACCTTCGTTTGAATTTTTCGGCAAGCCAATGTGCTGAATGCGCATAAGGCCGAGAAGAGAAATGCTGAGTGCCTGACCTTGTTCGGCAGCAGCAGCGATCCAACATGCAGCACGCTCAATGTTTCGCTCGGTACCCACACCCTGCGCTTCCATCATGCCCACCCAGTACTGCGCCTGCACATCACCTTGATCTGCTGCCAACCTGAACTGCCGATATGCCAACTCGGGTTTTCCGGAAAATCGCGGGTGACCAGGATATTCTCGGCGCGGCTTGTTGCGCAAACCGAGGATTGTCAGTGAAGCGGGATCTCCCTCACCTGCCATTTGCCGAACCTCTTCCAGCGCACCGTCTGCGGTGCCGGTTTGCTCCAACTCCGCGGCGAGTTGCACATTTACCCGGTTTGTTCCTACGCGGCTCATGCAATAGAAAGCCAAGAGCACACGCGCGCGCGGGTCGTTTTTCCTAGCAGCAGCCTCGGCCCACTTGAAAGCCGCTGCAGGATCCCAACGCACGCCCCACCCCGTTTCATGGCGGCGAGCCAATTCCAACATTGCCTCTGCGTCTCCGCCCTCGGCCCGAGCATGGAGTGGCTCGAGATTTTCAGGGGAAATAAAAATCAATTCCTCAGCAACGGCGGCTGGAAGACTGTTGGTGGGCAATGCTTTGAGCTTGAGCGGAGGGGGAAGCTGAGGAATAACCTCAAGACTCAACACGCTCACTTTGATTACGTTTTGTGAATGATCATCCGTCGACGTGATTTTGCCACCCCACATCTGCCACGCGCCAAACGTGCCGGCGGCTATCAACAGCAGCACCACGCCAACCAACGCCATACGGACTCCGGAAGGTTCAGTCGTGTGGTTTGTTGATGCGGGGGTGGAATCGATTTGGGCAGCAGCTCCCTGCGAAGCAGGCACCTGCACGTAAGTGCCAAGCGGCACCCATGCATCTTTGCCTTCCTCGATAGCCCAATCATCAACCGACAATACGCCGGCAGCGATGTACTGTTGTAGTTCATCGCGCAGAAGAGGGCCGAAATGCTCGCCATTTTTCTGGACGTAATAATTGGAGATGACTGTTTATATGAGGTGAAACGACGATTGCAAGCGATTACAGGCCCTCTTCTCTGTCCGTTAAAAACCCATCCCGCACAGAAATAACCGGCCCCTTACTCACGGCAAGGATTACAGCTACACACTGCACTGCATACCTCGCGATGCGTACGCCGTGATGATTTCACGTGTGGATTGCTATATTGTAAATCAAAACAAGGGGAGGACGACGACCTGCCCCTCATCTTGACCATTGATCGAAAATCTACATGACTGACGTATTTTTCGAGTTTTTATCCAACGTAGAATCAACAAAATCCGCACCCATGAGCAACGCTTGCCTATGGAACGGAATGACGATAAAAGCTAGTAGTGCAGCACCCAAGAGCCCGATGACCCCGCTTGGGACACTCACTTTTAAAGACATAACACTCATAACGGCAAAAACAGCACAACCGATGTAGGCTAGAACTGTCATTATAGTTACACCCATACGGAATTGAGGGTATGAAGTTGCAGACCGGATTTGAGTTAAATATTGCTCCTTACTCATATGTACTCCTTTGTTGTGTTGATTTCGATTGCGCGTCGAGAACCATATGCAATTATTATTGAATATAATTTAATATGTTAATTTTAGAATTTACAATATGTAAAAGGCGCTTCTTGATTGCCTCTAAACTTGTAAAAATAATACCCACCCATCGACATAAGGACTGGGGAAACTAGAAAAACCCTCAAAAACTATCCGGTTCTAATCCAAATCTTCAGGCCGAACGGACGAAGGGCCGAGAATGCCCTTGCTTGGATCATTGCCATCAACAGGACGCCCCACCTTCCGTGCCTTATCGATGGCCTTGGCAAATACCGGCAGCATGAGGCTCAGCAAAATCCCAATAATAACAATCACCACTAACATTTCTACTAAGGAAAAAGCGCGGTGAAATTTGGATCGGCGAAGGTTCATTCAATAAAGAATATTGCAGTCAGGCAAACGTTCGCGCAATCGGGCTACGCCCTCAGGAGAAACCCCCGTGCCTGCGAGACCAATCCAACGTAGCTTTTCTTGATCCGACAATTTTTCAAGCGCAGCATCAGTGATCTTGGAGCCATCAAGATTTAGTCCGACCAGCGCACCTTGGGTAACCACTACACACACCTCTGCGCGCGCAACTGTTTTTAACGCAGCGATAAGATCATCGCCTGATTCACTAAGTGCCTGCAATAACGGATCATCCATAACGTGGTTCGAAAGTAACACCAGCTGCAGCCGTAATCAATCCTCCGGAAGATTGGGTTTGGCGGGGCGCTTAGGTTTAGGGTTAAGTCCCGGCACATAGGGGCCACCGGTAAAGGCTTGCCGTCGCGCAGCAATAATCTGTTTAGCCGTGAGTCTATCGCCCGGCCCCACTCCATCACCCTCGCGCAACTTGCCGTCAATCATCAAGTTTCCCTGCGTAGCCACATGAGGCAGCGAAAGCGAATGGCCCATCTCATGCGCGAGAATGTTCGACTGTGCGAAGAACACTGGCGATCCATCTTTCCACACGCCATTGGCATCCACTAAGGCCGCGAATTTCACCTGAGGCATTAACACCATCCCTTTGGCTGGTAAATACACCGCGCCATACGTGCGCGGCATGGTATAAATCACCACAATGTGAAAAACCTTCCCGCGATCCGGCAGATCCGGCAACATTTTGTGCAAGATGCGTGATTGAAGTTGCGCCACTGCCGTGGCGGAAACATCCGGCTTGAACAACCCCGCGAAAGCTTTCTCTGCATCGCGATCCGCCGCGCGCATGGGCAAGGGTCGATCGGCCAGAAAACGGATGTTCGC
Organism: Verrucomicrobiota bacterium; assembly: GCA_028343615.1. Classification (GTDB taxonomy): domain Bacteria; phylum Verrucomicrobiota; class Verrucomicrobiia; order Limisphaerales; family UBA1100; genus JACNJL01. The sequence goes on along the minus strand of JAOLZA010000010.1, from coordinate 43,128 downwards.
CGATTGCCACATTTCATTTACGCCTGCAAGTAATGGGCGGATGTTGGTCAGTTTTGAATCTGCATTGATGGATGCAAAAGAGCTCTTTAGATGATGCACCTTTACCTTGAGAGTGAGTAGCCGGCCATCATCCCCGTCCGGCACCAAGGGTTCCGTCTCTTCATAAGCGAGCATCGCAGCCGCGACCTCCTGTGTGGCACCGCGCCGGTTGCTCTCGTAAACCAACAATCGGGTGCCGCCTTTGGTGCGGGGAACCAGCGAAAATCGCTTATCGCCCAGCAACAAGCGCATGGCATCCGCAGCTGGCTTTTCCCCGAATTTAACCGCAACGCGTCCCTTCAATCCCGGCTCTACCAGCACTTCCCAGCCGGTTTCCGCCTTGATCACTCCCAGCAATTGCTCTAGGCCCATCGAACGCACATTCATGTCAAACGTACGCGCCTTGGGATGCCACACCACAGAGTTCGCCGCCCCCGCGGCCGGAAGCAACAGCGCGAGTCCAATCCATGTAAGCAGCAAACGCATCCCCTCTAATCTAACCGATTTCCGGCCTCCCATCAACCTTGCCGAAATATTTCTCCACCAATTCAGGATCCGTTGGTTTTGTAAAACGGACGACCATGACACTCACCAACGCCGAGACGGCCACTGCCCAAATGAAGGGGTGCAGTCCCAGCAACGGAAATTCGCCAAACTTGCCATGCACAAAAAGACCAACCAAATAAATCGCTCCGATGGTAAATCCACCCGAAACCATCCCCGCCATCGTAGCCGCTGGGTTTAGGCGGGGCCAATAGAGCATCAACACAACCGGCATCAGGAAGCTCGCCGCCAATCCGCCGGAGCCGAACACGATGAGATCCTGCAAAAATTGGGGAGGCTTGAGCATCGCCACCAGCGCCATTACGCCCATGATGATGGTAACGGCGAAGCTGACTTTTTTCAGCTTGGCCTCGGAGGCGTCCGGATGTTTTTGCTGATACACATCGCGCGTGATCGTGGAGGAAAACAGCAGGAGAAAACTATCCACACTGCTCATCACCGCCGCAAAGGGCGCGGCCAGCAACAGCCCCGCCAGCCACGGTGCACCGGCGTTGGACGTGAGAAACATCGCCATCTCCGGCATGATGCGGTCCGAGTCAATCTCCCACCCCGGCAACAGCACGCGGCCGCAAGTGAAAATGATGATGAGCGGGAAATAAATCAGAGAAAAATAAATCATCACAAATACAATTGACCGCCGTAATGTCACCGTGTCTTTGAACGCCATTTGCCGAGCCATATAGCTGGGCTGCCCCGAACCCGCGAACGGCCAAAACGCAAAGAAACACATCGCCATAATCACTGGCAAAAAACCCTGCGCCTCCGCCGACGAAGGCCCCGGCGCACTAACGTACACGCCCTGCTTGCCCGCGCCATATTTGTAGTCGCTTTCCTTTTGATAAACGAACGGAATGGTCGCCACAGATTGTTGTCCCATTTGTTTCTCGATGGCGTTCACCTCGGCATCCGTTGGTTGCGGCAGGCAAATCACATCGACTTCATCACCGGCGCTTCCTTTTGTCGGTGAAACTTCTGTATCTTTTTTCACGCGAAAAAATTTCACCCGCTCATCGGTTTGCAATTTAAACCAAGTCCCTTGCGATAGTTTGGTTTTTGCGTTCACTTTCATTCGCAACACCCCGTCCTCCGGCGGCACCATTTTGGCGACCTCCCTTGTGGCATTCGCCAGTCCACCCACTTGCGTGAGCGCCAATCCCAGCAAAATTACTACTCCCACCAACATTACCGCTCCCTGCATCATATCCGTCCACACCACCGCACGGAAACCGCCCCATGCCGTATACGCCACCACCGACACCGCAAACACGCCCAGACACAAATAATACCCGCCGTCCACTCCGCTGCCGCCAATCCACGGCAGCGGTTGCAACACCGACTCAATGGCGTCTTTGGCAGCAATAAAAACCCCAACGTCACCCAGCAGTGTGGTCATGATTTTTGCCCCCGCCTTGAATTGCGCTAGGAGGAAAAAGAACTGAAAAAACACCAGCAACACCGTCGCCACCTGACCCACGTTCGGGCTACCAAGCCGTTTTCGCATCATTTCCGGCACTGTGATACTGCCTGACTTGCGCGCCACTTGATTGAGCCGCTTGGAAATCAGCCCCATCGCCACCAGCGGAACAATAATATAACCGGCAATCCATAACGCCATCACCCAGCCATACGTGTAAATTTTTGCCGGGAACCCCATGAAACTCCCGCCCGAAGCGCTGGTGGCCGCGTAGGTGAACGCAAACGCCCACATCCCAAGATTGCGACTCCCGAGGAAATACTCGTTCATAAACGACTTCCCCGTGCGCTTGCGACTAGCCAACCACGCCAGTGCAAACACCACCGCCGTGTAAATGCAAAAACTCACCAACGCCGCATTGCCTGCCGTGGCTTCCGTGGCAGCTAGCATCATGGCGTATCCTCCGGAAGTTCCTCCATCGGTTCATCCTGCATTTTGCACAAGCAAAACCAAACGGTAAAAACGTTTGCCACCCCCAGTGGAATCAACCAGCCAAAGAACACCCAACGCGGAATGCCCCAAACCATTTGCACCTCCGCTTGCTCCGCCGCGGCATAACCCGCCACGCTGGAATACCCAATCACCCACGCAAAAAAAAACACCCACGTCGCCACCATCCATTTCAATTCCAGTAAACACTGTCGAAACGAGGCACCGGTGTCCACGCGTTGATTGGAATCGGCCATGCACAAACGATTCTCTGGATCGCCCCTAAGACGCAACGAAAAAACTTTGCGCACAGGTCGAGCCCCCGCACACTACGCACATGAGCGATCCCCTCCCCATTTTGGAAAAACTCTATAGCGCTGTCATTTCAGATGTGCTCGACACCCTCGAACACCGCCACCAAACCCTCAGTCCCAACCTCCGTGCCATGACGTCTGCACGCCAGCTATGCGGACGAGTCTTCACCGCCAGAGCCGAATCGGTAGATAGCATCCCCGCCGAGCCATACAAACTCGAGATGGCCGCCATCGACACCATGCAAGCCGGCGATGTACTCGTGGTGGATGCCGGCAATCATTTAGATTGTGCGTTTTGGGGCGAACTTCTCTCCACCGCCTGCATCGCCAAAGGCGTGCGCGGCGCAGTGATGAGCACTTGCACGCGCGACTTGTGGGCACTGGAAAAATTGAATTTCCCCGTTTTCGCAATCGGCGTAACCCCTACAGACAGCAAAGGCCGTATTGATGTCACCACCATCGGCCAGACCATCACCATCAACGGCGTAAAAATAAAAAGCGGTGATTACCTTCTCGGCGATTCCGATGGCGTGGTTATTATCCCCGCCGAGGCGCTGGGCGAAACCCTCCGACTTGCGCAAGAAAAAGTGGCCGCCGAAAACACGGTGCGCGCTGACCTGGCAAATGGGATGCCAGTCACCGAAGCATTTGTAAAACACGGGATTCTTTGAACAAAAAAATCCTCATCGCCGGACTGTTTCACGAGACGCATACGTTCGTGGACGATATCACCTCGCTGGCCGATTTCCGATTTCGCGTGGGAGACGCGATGCTCGATTGCGTCGGCGATTCCTCACCACTGGGAGGCGTGCTTGAATTCTCCCAAAATCAAAATTGGAAAATTCTCCCCGCCCTCGACGCCCGCGCCACACCCAGTGGCACAGTGAATGATGATGTGCTCGAAATTTGGTGGGCCGAGTTTAAGGCGCGTTGGGATGCCGATTGTGATGCGCTTTTCCTTGTGCTGCACGGCGCGATGGTGTGCGAATCTTTTCCCGATGCGGAAGGTGAAGTGCTAAAGCGGATCCGCGCCCTACCCCGCGCCATTGGCAAACCCATTTTTGGCGTGTATGATTTGCACGCAAACTTTTCCCCCGAGATGGCGCGCCACGCCGACTGCCTCTTGGCCTATCGCAAAAACCCGCACACGGATGCCCGCGAAAGCGCCGTGCGCGCAGGACGCCTTTTGGCGCGTCATTTTAAATCCGGCCAAACACCAAAAATACAACTGCGCCAACCCCCTATCGTGTGGCCGCCGACGGGCACCGCAACAGCCGAGAATCCGATGCGCGCGCTGGAACAACTGGCGCGCGAATTGGAAGGCAGCGACACTTGGGCCATCAATATTACCGCCGGCTTTGCCTTTGCAGACACGCCGAATACGGGCGTCAGTTTACAAGCTATCACAACCGGTGACGCTTCGACTGCGTTGGATGAATTAGAATCGCTCGCGTTGGAGCTCAAGGAGATTGGCGCTGGCATTGATCCGCCGGTCGAAAACGTGATGCCAGAAATTTGTAAAACCATAAATGGCCTCACGGTTTTGGTCGAGCCGAGCGACAATATTGGCGGCGGCGCGCCAGGCGATTGCACGGGCTGCATGCGCGCGCTGGTTTCCCACCGCATAGAAAACTCCGCCGTGTGCATCAATGATCCAGAAGCGGTGCGGGCACTTTCTGATTTGCATATAGGCGGCAGACGCACGCTCGCGCTCGGTGGAAAAGGAAGTCGGTTTGATAAAGGACCGTTGGAGTTGGACGTGGAATTGATTTCGCGCAGTAACGGTCGGTTTAAATTAGAAGACAAGCAAAGCCACCTCGCCTCGATGTGCGGTGATTATTTCGATATGGGCAACTGCGCCGTGGTGGAGCATGTAGGCATGAAAATCTTACTGACCTCAAACAAAACCGCTCCCTTTGACCTCGGCCAATGGCGCAGCCAAGGCGTGGAACCGGCAACGCTCAACGTGATCGTGGCCAAAGCCGCCGTGGCCCATCGCGCGGCATATGATCCGATAACGGCGCGGAGTTTCTTGGTCGACACCCCCGGACCATGCAGCAGTGGTTTGAAGTGCTGGCAAAAATAGCGCTACTTATTTTGCCAACTTGGCCCAGCTATCGCGTAGGCCGACGATGCGGTTGAAAACGGGTTTATCGACCCTGTTGTCTTTGGGGTCGGGCATGAAGTATCCGAGGCGTTCGAATTGCACTCGCTGTCCCGCGGACAGCTTCGCCAACGAAGGCTCGAGTTTAGCGGTGATTGTTCTCAATGAATCGGGATTGAGACAGTCGAGGAAATCGCCTTCCGCCTCGGGTTCCGGCTCGGTGAAGAGCCGGTCATAAAGACGTACTTCGGCATCAACAGCGTGCTCGGCGCTGACCCAGTGGAGGGTACCTTTCACTTTGCGACCATCTGGCGCGCTGCCTCCTCGTGTTTCGGGGTCGTACGTGCAGTGGATGCGTAAAATGTTCCCAACGCCGTCTTTCTCTACGCTTTGGCAGGTGATAAAATATGCGTAGCGCAAACGCACTTCGCGCCCGGGCCCGAGCCGAAAAAATTTCCTCGGCGGGTTTTCCATGAAATCCGCCCGCTCAATAAATAGTCGTCGCCCGAAAGGCAGCGCACGTTCGCCGGCACTTTCATCTTCCGGATTGTTGATGGCCTCCAGGTCTTCCGATTGGCCTTCAGGGTAGTTATCAATGATCACCTCCAACGGATCAAGAACAGCGCACCGGCGCTCGGCAGTTTTGTTCAGTTCTTCGCGGATGGCGTTTTCCAATAGCCCGACATCCGTGATGCCCTTATATTTAGTAACGCCTACGCCCTGACAAAAACTGCGAATGGACGCCGCCGTGAAGCCACGCCGCCGATACCCGGCAATCGTGGGCATGCGCGGATCGTCCCAGCCGTCCACGTGCTTTTCCTGCACCAAATGCAACAACTTGCGTTTGCTCATCACCATGTAGGTAGGATTTAGTCTCGAGAACTCATGCTGATGCGGACGTGGTTGCGGAACGGGTAGTTGATCTAACACCCAATCGTACAGCGGCCGGTGCACCTCGAACTCCAGCGTGCAGATGGAATGTGAAATGCCCTCAATGGAATCGCTAAGGCAATGGGTGAAATCGTACATCGGATAAATGCACCATGCCTCGCCTGCCTGATGATGCACCTCATGTCGAATGCGATAAATCACAGGATCGCGCATGTGCAGGTTCGGCGAAGTCATATCGATCTTGGCGCGCAAAGTTTTCTCGCCATCGGCAAACTCACCCCCGCGCATGCGTGAAAACAAATTCAGATTTTCGTCCACGCTGCGATTTCGGTACGGACTTTCTTTTCCAGGTAGTTCGGGTGCGCCGCGATAGTTTTCCCATTCGTCAAGCGAAAGATCGCACACGTACGCGTTACCGTCACGGATCAGTTGAACGGCGTAATTATGGAGCTGCTCAAAATAACTAGACGCAAAAAAAACCTCACTAGAAAGCACAGAATCCGCCCAGCCCTCGATCAGCCAGCGCACGTCCTCGGTGATGGATTCCACATATTCGGTGTCTTCTTTTGCCGGATTGGTGTCATCAAAACGCAGATTGCAGACGCCGCTGTTTTCCAGTGCGATGCCAAAGTTGAGACAAATGGATTTCGCGTGGCCAATGTGCAAATAGCCGTTAGGCTCAGGCGGAAAACGCGTGACTACGCTGGGATATGCCCCCGCTGCCAAATCCGCCATCACGCGGTCGCGGATAAAATCTTTCAACGGTTCGTTGCCTTCGGCATCATTCATGGGCGGGTTGTTTCGTGCAAATGCACGTGCGCGTCAACTATTTTGCCCAGCCAAAGATTTGTCGTCAAACAAACTCGGCGGAATCCGGCTCGCGCAGACCACAAAGAATTTCCACTAGCGACAATGGAAGTACAATCAACATCCCCCCAATCCAGGCAAAATATTTCACCCCGACAAGCATCCAACCGCAGATGGAGTTGATGACCGCATTGGTAGGTTTCTCCACCTTGGCGAGCTTGGCCTCGTTCTGTGCTGTTTGGGTTCCGATGTAGGCCTTAGGCAGTGATGCCTTCACCTTGTCGTAACGCGCCTTAGCTTTGGCATGGTGCGACTTGGTTTCATCATACATCACCTTGCCCCAAGCGGGAACCAGCGAAAGCATCACACCGGCCACCATGCAACTCACGGCAAGATTGGAATATTTCTTCATGAAACTGGGCCGAATACGGCGGGTGTTGATAAAGCAGCATACGGCTGATCCAATCGTCAGCAAAAACATCAGCAGCAAACCAGTGCCCAAATATCGATCGTTGCCCAGCGCGTCGATCATGGTTGTTAGCATCATACCACTGCCGGAGGGAATGAACCAAAATAAAATCGCCACCCCACCGCCTACCATCCCTACAATCCAAGCCACTTTACTATCCGGCCGATAGAGGCGCGCCTTAGCGCCAAAAACCACCCCCAACCAGCCGACCAAAAAAACTGCCACCAGCATAGGGTGTTCGCCCGGATGAAAATCTAGTTTATCATAAAAAATATTCTTATCGCGTTTTTCTGAAGTAGCCTTCGGCACGCCGGGAGCCACTTCATTTTCTCCCGCTTCTTCTTCGGAGCCCATCGCATCCGGAGGAGCGGGATTAGAAGTGGCACTCATTTTCGGAGTAGTATCGATCGGAACGGCTAATTTTAAAGTGCCAGTTTTTTCATCAGCCATCCCCATTCCAAAAATGATGAGCATCAAAACCAGCAACGTGACTCCCCGGGCACGACCATGCGCGGCGGAAGCAAGGATCACGCATACGATACCCAACACGCCCGGCACCAGAATGTCGAACATCATCTGCCAGTCAGGCAATTTCCAGAAATTCATCCACGCAAGATTCCATTCGGAGCCGCCGAAAACTGGCAACAAGCAAGCGGTTATGAGCGCCCAGCCAATGGAATTTACCGCACCGGCGCGATCGGAGGTTTCGTCTTCGTACGTGTAAGGCGGTGGAATCTCCAGCGGCTTGTGCTTAATGGCTTCGGCCACAGCAGCGGCCGCCTCCTCTTCGCTCAGCTTCGGCTCATCCATGTTTTGGCCGCAAGCGAGGCAGATCACTTGGTCTGCATCCATAGCCGCGCCACAGTTAGTGCACGCCACGCCCGAAACGGGTATCGTAGCCGCCCCACCAGCAACCGCGGTGACAGGCACCCAATCCCCAGCGCCTTCGTACCACGCCAAGTCGGTTGGCAAAAGCTGGCCGCCGGCAAGATACTCCTGCACCTGCTCGGGGCTGTACGGGCCAAACTGTTCGCCGTCTCTGGATATGTGAATCATCATGGCCAGGTGGATATACCGCTCTTTTCCATGTCTTTTCTAGGCAGAATAAAACATGAAAACGGGCGCTTCTTCAAGGCTGGAGTCCCGCCGGCCACCAACGCATCACGCGATGTCGGCCAATGTTCGGCAGCTCAAAAAAATCACCAAACGGCTCGAATTCCAATCGCTCGTAGACCGGAATTGCTTTCACCCGCACATCCGCCCACAAACCAAGTTGACGCGTGGCTGCGTACACTTGAGTGGCTTGCACCAATCGCGCGCCAAGACCCCGACCGCGCACGGCATCATCCACGCCTAACCAACGGACGCGCAATGCACAATCGTGGTTGGGCTCATCGAGTACCGCAATGCAGCCGACCGGTTCGCCCGCTTGCGAGACTGCACCAAAAACGGTAGTGGAGTTCTCCCTCATCTCGGCATCCGTTTCCTGGCCAGATGATTTGAAGGGATATAGTGTACGCCGCCTCACTTCGGCAATGCTTTCCGAAGGAACGTCCCAATCAAATTTAAACGCCTCCGCCATCGCCGCACCTTAACTTTCAATGACGTTAAATTCAACCGGCTCCACTTTGATGTCTTTTCGCTCGAGCCAGCGGGTGGCCTTTTTCAATTCATCACGCGGACCTTCGAGCTCGAGGCAGACAATACCAATCTCATCACGCACCTCAGCCTGACGCAAATTCACGAGCAAACCAAAGCGGGTCACCAATTCATAAATCACCGGCGAAGTAATATGCTTGGGCGGATACATCAACCACAAACGCAAGCGACTCTGTGCCGGCTTCTTTTTCACCGCCTTTTTCTTCGCCGTCTTTTTCTTCGCCGTCTTTTTCTTCGCCGTCTTTTTCTTCGCCGTCTTTTTTTTCTTTACGGGCATAAGCTCAACCGCCGGCGATGGCGGGGATAATGCTGACTTCGTCGCCATCTTTGAGGGGAGTGTCCTTTTCCTGCAAGAAGCGGATATCCTCTTCGTTGACGTACACGTTTACGAAGCGGCGCACTTGGCCTTCATCATCAAGCAGGCGTTCCTGAATGCCGGGGTAGCGGGCCTCCAAATCAGTGATGGCGGCGCCAACAGTTTCAGCGCTGGTCTCCACGGTTTCCTCGTCGTGGGTAAGTTTGCGCAGGGGGGTGGGAATGCGAATTTCAACTGGCATAAATTATTTTTCGGTTAACGTTTTATTACGGTCCAGAAGCGCATCAAACTCGCGCAGGCTGGGGCTAATTTCGCGGGCGCTACCCGCATGATTTTCCACGGCATCAAGCGTCTTCAGCCCGTTGCCGGTGATACACAGCACGGCGGAATCATCGGCGGGGATAGCGCTACTGGCAATGAGTTTCTTGGCGACGCCCACGGTGACGCCGCCAGCGGTTTCGGCAAAGATGCCTTCGGTCTCGGCTAACAGCTTGATGCCCTCGCGAATTTCTTCATCGGTCACATCATCCGATGCGCCACAGGTTTCCTTAAAGACTTTGAGCGCATAAAAGCCATCCGCCGGCGTGCCGATCGCCAAACTCTTCGCGATAGTATCGGGCTTCACCGGCTTAAAAAAATCCTGCCCTTCGCGATACGCCGTACTAATAGGTGAACACCCGGTCGCTTGCGCGCCGTGCACGCTATAGTTGGATTTCCTCACCAAACCCACCTTGATACATTCTTGATAGCTCTTGTGAATTTTCGTGAGCAACGAGCCCGATGCCATCGGCACCACAGTATGACGCGGAATTTTCCAGCCGAGTTGCTCCAGAATTTCAAACCCTTGGCTCTTTGAACCCTCCGCATAATACGGCCGCATATTCACATTCACAAACGCCCAATTATATTTGCCGGCAATCTCCGCGCACAAGCGGTTCACTTCGTCGTAGTGCCCCTTGATGGAAATCACATTCGCATCGTAAACGAGTGAGTTGACGACCTTCCCCTTTTCTAAATCGTGTGGGATAAACACAAACGCTTTCATCCCCGAAGCCGCCGCATTCGCCGCCACGCTGTTAGCCAGATTGCCCGTTGAAGCGCAGGCCACCGTCTCGTAGCCCAACTCCCGCGCGCGGCTCAACGCCACGCTCACCACGCGGTCTTTGAAGGACAACGTGGGATAATTCACCGCGTCATTTTTAATCCAAAGCTCGCGAATACCCAACCGCTTTGCAAGACGATCAGCCTTGATCAGCGGCGTAAAGCCCACTTCAACACCCACCGTCGGCTCTTGCGCCACAGGCAGCAGCTCGCGATAGCGCCACATACTTTGCGGTCGTTTCGCAATCGCCGCGCGCGTAAGCTTAGTTTTGATTTTGGCATAATCGTACGCCACTTCCAACGGCCCAAAATCAAATTCACACACATGCCGCGCCTCGAGCGGATACTCCCGCCCACACTCGCGACATTGCAGCGCCTTCATAAATCCCTGTTGTTTTATTTTTGGCATAAAAAAATCCCGCTCATTTCTTTGAGCGGGCAAACGACCACGTGCCAACTCATTTTCCCGACTCGCGTCGGCTGGATTTGGCACCTGCCACCGAAGTCGTCGCTCCGATCGGTTGCCGTGACATCAACGGGCCAGTCCCTCCGCCACTCGCAATGAGTGCCCCCGCAAACTTGAAGGGGCTAAGGGGAGAATAAAGGATGAAGAGAGGAGGTCAATCCGAATCTTCGCCAAACCCCTGCTGACGCAACGCTTCGTACAGCACCAATGCCACACAGTTTGACAAATTCAGCGACCGCGCTTCCGGGTTTTGCACAGGAATTTCGAGGCATCGCTCGGGATTTTCCGCGAGCAACGCCTTCGGGAGACCCGTTGATTCGCGGCCGAACACAAGATAATCTTCCGGCCCGAACTCAACTGAGTCATAACGCCGCCCACCGCCCTGCTCCACGAACCAAAACCGCATATCCGCAGACAAACTCTCTGCGAAGGCCGGCCAGTTTTCCCAGAACGTCCAATCCACTTGCTCCCAATAATCCATTCCCGCCCGCTTGAGCTGCGAATCATCCAACCGAAACCCTAGTGGCCCGATCAAGTGCAACACCGAATGCGTGGCAGCACATAACCGCGCCACGTTGCCGGTATTAGGCGGGATTTCTGGTTCGAGAAGGACAATTTTCATTTTTAAGGAGTTAGGAGTCAGAATTTGAACATCGACCGCCTTGGTTTCACCCTAAATTTTGTCTGCTGAATTCTATCTCCTTAGTAAAAAACCCTCCACAACGTCAATCCACAAGCCGGTGCGTTCATCCCCGCCACTTGCCGGTCGCGTTTACGAAAAATTTCACGGATGTCTTTTTGCGTCAACTTCCGCTGGCCCACTAGCACCAGAGTGCCCACAATACCTCGGCACATTTTATACAAAAATCCTTCACCTTCGATCACCACCGTTAATTCGCTGTCGCGCTGATAGACCTTGCAGCTGGTCACGCGGCGGACCGTGGATTCCATTTTGTATTCGTGTGCGGATGCGAAAGATTGAAAATTTTTTTTACCCACAAACAACTTCGCCGCCTTTTGCATTCGCTCAAAATCCAGCGGCACGGCCACTTGCCACACGCGATTGCGCAGCAGCGGATTCATCGCCGGATGATTCCAAATCACATAACGATACTGCTTTTTCTTTGCATCAAAACGCGCGTGAAAACCCGGTTCTATCTTACGGACCTCATTCAACCGAACATCCTCAGGCAAAAACGAATTAACCGCCAGTAACAACTGGCGCTCATCCATTTTGAGCTCCGCTCGTGGGATGTCCACGTGCGCCACCATCCCCATCGCGTGCACACCCGTGTCTGTTCGGCTCGAACTATGAACGCGAGCCACATCGGGAAAAAGTTTCCGAAACGCTTCCTCCACCCTTTGCTGCACCGATATTGCATTTTTTTGCAACTGCCAGCCGGCATACCCCGTGCCGTCGTAAGCAATCGTAAGCTTGAACCGAACCGCCTCGCTGTCGTTTTTCATTTTCACATCGAGAGGCTGTCTAGATACCCCTGCAACATCACCGCAGCCGCCGAAGCATCCACCTTGCCCTTGGCGTCCTTGGCGTTGATGCCCGCCTCGCGCAGCGCCCGTTCTGCCGCCACGCTCGTCAGCCGCTCGTCCCACGTGCGCACCGGCACGGCCACCGATCTTTTTAATAAACTCACAAATTCCTGCACCTTCACGGTTTGGGGACCGAAGCTGCCGTCCATATTCCGCGGCATCCCCACCACGACTTGTTCTACCTGCCGTTCCGTCAAAATTTCCTCCAACCTTTTCAGAAAAACATCAAAGGGCTTTGCTAAAACCATCTCCAACGGATGCGCCAACATCCCCAACGCATCGCTCCCTGCAATCCCCATCCGCTTGTCTCCGTGATCAATTCCCAATGCGTTCATCAGAGTTCCCCCATAACTTTCTCCGCAGCACCAATGGTGGCGTCCACATCGGCCTCCGTATGCGCGTTGGAAAGGAAACCAGCTTCGAATGCGGAGGGGGCAAAGTAAATGCTTTCGGCGAGCATTCCGTGGAAATATTTTTTGAACCGATCGCGATCTGCGCGCATAGCATCGGCGAGATTGTGGACGGGTTGATCGGTGAAAAATAAACAACCCATCGAGCCGAGGCGTTGGGTTACCACCGATACGCCCACTGATTTTGCAGCCGCGTTGAGTCCCGCTTCCAACCGCACACCGAGAGCTTCCAACCGTTCGTACACCTCGCCTGATTGCAATTGCTCAAGCGCAGCAATACCGGCGGCCATCGCGAGGGGGTTGCCGCTGAGTGTGCCAGCTTGGTACACAGGGCCGTCAGGCGCGAGTACGTCCATTACGTCCGCGCGTCCGCCAAAGGCACCCACGGGCAGTCCGCCACCGATGATTTTGCCAAAGCAACTCAAGTCAGGCGTGATGCCAAAGTGCCCTTGCGCCCCGGCGAGGCCCACACGAAACCCTGTCATTACTTCATCAAAAATGAGGAGACTTTCGTTGACCGTTGAGATTTCACGCAGAAACTCCAAGTAACCCTCACGAGGCAAATACACGCCCGCATTGGCCGGAACTGGCTCAAGAATGATGCCCGCAACTTGCCCGGCATTGGCCGCGAACGCCTCGCGCACCGCTGCCTCGTCATTGAAAGGCACAACAATTGTGTGCGCGGTAAACTCTGGCGGCACACCCGCGCTGTCCGGATTGCCGCACGTAAGCGCACCCGAGCCGGCTTTGACCAAAAGCGAATCAGCGTGCCCGTGATAGCAACCATCGAATTTAATAATCTTCGGTCGCCCCGAAAACCCACGCGCCACGCGAATAGCGCTCATGCACGCTTCGGTACCGGAATTAACCATTCGTATTTTCTCCACACTCGGCACGCAAGCCTTCACCAATTGTGCCATCCGCACCTCGGCCTCTGTGGGGATACCAAAACTGGAGCCCTTTTCCGCCGCCTGTTTTATCGCCTCAATAATGGCAGGATTTGCATGCCCCAAGACCGCTGGGCCCCAAGTACCCACGTAGTCGATGTACTCATTACCATCCACATCCCACATGTGCGCCCCCGCCGCACGCTCCGCAAAAACCGGCTGCCCACCCACACCACGAAACGCCCGCACAGGCGAATTCACGCCACCGGGAATATGGTTCAGCGATTTAGAAAATAGGGCCTCGGACTTGGTGCGTGAAATCATGGGCGGCAGATCATAAGGGAAAACGTCCATCGACTCAATCAATCGACCGAATTGTTTTATCAATTAGGAAAATCGAAAAACACAGGCATCATGGTGGAAACGAAAAGATTGTGACCGACCCAACCAACAAGAATCTCCCGTGGCGACTACGAAACTTGCGGCTGGCAGCCATCATCATCGGCCTCGTACTGTGGCACTTCACGCAATCCATGATCGGCCAGCGCGACGTGGAGTATACCGGCGCAACCGCTGCCATCGTCGACCAAGCGCACGTACTCACCGCTAATTGGAATGCGTACCTCAACCAAAATGAAAAAGCCGCCAACACCCTGTTGATCGTCAGCACGGCCCTGATCGATCTCATTGGTATTTGGTTGCTGGCCAACGCCATCTTTGGCAAATCCATTAGGCCATTTCTCGCGTTGCTCATTCTGTTCGCCGCGCGACAGGTGTGCCAATATTTTTGCGCGCTACCATTGCCGGACGGAATTATTTGGAGAGACCCCGGCATGCCTTCACTGCTGATTACCTACGGCGTGGCCAATGACTTTTTCTTTTCCGGCCACACCGGCATCGCCGTCTTCGGAGCCATTGAATTGGCCCGACGCTTTGGCCGCACCGGCGCGGTGATCGGCGTGGGCATCGCAATTTTTGAAATTATCACCGTGCTTACCTTGCGTGCGCATTACACGATGGATATTGTCGCCGGCGCGGCTATGGCCGGCCTCGCCGCACTGGCCGCCGCGCGCATGGCGGGATGGTGTGATGGGAAATTGGAACGAGTCGCGGGAATCGACCCAACCGCTAGCCTTGGTAACGCTGCGCCACCGGAATCCGCCGCCCCACGCCAAACGCCTTACTCGTGACCTTTAATCCCGGCGCGGCTTGGCGGCGTTTGTATTCGTTGTGTTCGATGAGGCGGGCGATGCGGCGAACGGTGTCGGCATCAAAATCTGCGGCGAGGATTTCATCCACCGATTGGCCTTCCACTACGTAACGCTCAAGGATGGCATCGAGCACATCGTAAGGCGGCAGCGAGTCTTCGTCTTTTTGGTCGAGTCGCAGCTCGGCACTTGGAGGCTTTTCGATGGTGCTGACGGGAATCACTTCTCCATCGCGATTCATCCAGCGCGCGAGGCGATACACCATTGTCTTGGGCAGATCGCTGATGACCGCCAGCCCGCCGCACATATCGCCATACAACGTGCAGTAGCCCACGGCCAATTCACTTTTATTGCCGGTCGTTAAAACAAGCGAGCCGAACTTGTTGCTCATCGCCATCAGCAACAATCCACGCAAACGGGCTTGCATATTTTCTTCTGTAACATCTTCGGGCCGGTCGCCAAACACCTGCTCGAGGCTTTGCTTGGCGGTTTTAAAACCGGCCTTAATTGGTACCACGTCATATTGAATGCCAAGATTCCTGGCAAGTGCCTGCGCGTCATCGAGACTGCTTGCGGAAGAATATTGCGAGGGCAGCGCTACTCCTCGTACATTCTCTTTCCCAAGCGCCGCTACGGCGAGCACTGCGGTAACTGCGGAATCGATGCCGCCGCTAAGGCCAATCACCGCGCTGCGGAAGCCACATTTACCAAGGTAATCGCGCACGCCCAGCACCAGCGCATCGTGCAGCAACGCTTCATCTTTGGGCGTGGAAAGCTCGACAGGTGATGCTTCGGTGTCAACCATCACCAAATCTTCCGCGAAAAATTTCCCCGGAGCGATGGGCTTGCCCTCAGTATTCAAGGCGAGGCTGCCGCCATCAAAAATCAATTCGTCATTGCCGCCCACGGCATTGCAGTACAGCAATGGTCTCGCCACCTTGGCGGCGAGACTGGCGAGCATATCCGCGCGCATACGGTGTTTGCCCAGATGCCACGGCGAGGCGGACACGTTCAGAATCAGTTCAGCGCCTTGCTCCACCAAGGCCTCTACGGGATTGACGCGGTAACGCCGGTCGCACCAGAAATTTTCATCATTCCACACATCCTCGCACACCGTGAGACCAAGCGAATGGCCGTTAAAATCGACCGGTGTATTTTCCGTGGCCGGCTCGAAGTAGCGCGCCTCATCGAACACATCATAAGTAGGAAGCAAACTTTTAGTGCGCGTGGCCACCACCTTGCCCCTATACAAAAGCGAAACCGCATTGATCGCCCGACGCCCCGGTTGATCGGCATTCAAACCTACGTGCCCCACCACCAACGCCGTATCGCCAATGTCCGCCGCGAGTTCCGCTAACGCAGCAAGGTTGCCTTCGATGAAGCCACTCTTCAGCAGTAAATCGCGCGGCGGGTACCCGGTAATCGCCAACTCCGGCGCCAGCACCAGTTCCGCGCCCAGTTCTGCAGCGCGCTCGCACGCTTCCCGCAAGCGCGCCGTGTTGCCGGCGAAATCGCCCACGGTGGTGTTTATTTGCGCTAAAGCAATCTTCATTGGCGTCTAGGAAAATACGTCTGCTGCAACGTGCCTTTCGGGGTCATGATCGTCACGCCCGGCCCAAGGCCGTGTTTCTTGAACCACCCGCGCGGCGCTTCGAGCACATATTGGATTTGAATACTCCGGGACTTCACACTGTTAGTATTATGCGGCTCGAGTTTTACGATTTCGTTGATGCGCCCCTGCGGATCGATATACGCGGCACTCATCGGCACCGGGCAGTTCTTCATCCAAAACCCCCGCGAGTTAGGCCGCTGGAACACAAAGATCATCCCCTCATTTTCGCCCATTGTTTTGCGAAACATCATGCCAGTCTCGATTTGCCGAGCCGTCAACGCCTGTTCCGCCTCCATCTCTACCGCACCCACAAACAGTTTGATAGAAGGTAGCTTGGGTTGCGCTTGGGTAATTCCATCGGGATCAGCCGGCAATTTGGCGCCATTGACCACCGGCGGCGGCTGTTCGCAGCCCCCCAGCAGAATCACCATGAAAACCATCTCGATTCGCATGCGCACAGACTGCCGCACCCAAACTTGGATAACAAGCCGCTGATGCTCATATCTTGACCTTGGCCAGTGTGTCGGACTCTAATTATACCCTTAATTAAGCAACCGATTCTGCGAGAATAGACCCTGTTGTTGACCACCACTCGGCTGCCACACCCGGCTACAACGGCTCCACATCCAAATCCCCATTGTACTTGAGAATCTCGCACTTGTTCTCGAGCCAGCCTTCCATTTCAGCTTCCAGCACCACCGGCATTCGGTCGTGATATCCTTCCACTACGGCGTTGGGCTCGGTGGTGAGGATAGTGAAGGTCTCCAACACGGCAGGCGGAGGCTCGAAAGCATCTTGAAACAATTCAGCCTGCTTAGAAGCCGAACGGTGCCAACGCTCCCAGAGGCCGGCAAAACAAAAAATTGGCCGTGATGGAATATGAAAATGAAAGGGTTGCCTGCTAACTTCACGATGATTCCATTCGTAGAAACCAGTAGCCGGTATAAGGCAACGGCGGCTTTGCCATGCCTCGCGGAAGGCGGGCTTATTAGCAGCAGTTTCACTGCGGGCGTTGATGAGTTTGCTGCCGATTTTTTCGTCCTCGGCCCAATGCGGGATGAGACCCCAGCGCATGGGGCGCAGTTCCGTGCGTCCATTTTCGCGCAGGACGACCGGAGCCATTTGCGTGGGCGCAATCATCGGACGCGGGGTGAACTCGTACGTGCAGAGCTCAATCGACAACACGGCGGCTAGTTCCATGGGATCAACAGTCTCGGAATAGCGCCCGCACATGCGAAAATTCTAAATGCTAGTTTCGGAATTCTAAACAAAAAACAGAACTAAGATTAAGGAAGAAGATTTGGCTCTTGCCCGCAGACAATGGCATCCAAGGGGCAATTCTCTGCCCAGCTAAATCACGAGCAGAAGGGGAAATCGATTGCTTATAAATCTTGCCTTGGATTGGGGCAAGCAGTAGCTTCCCGCGCAATTGAACATCAATATCTCAAAAAAAATTCACAATGAAAATAGTCTCTTTTTTTATCCTTACATTCACCGTTTCTAACCTATGTGGCGAAGATTGGACCCAATGGCGTGGTCCCAATCGGGATGGAGTTGCGGGTGGCAAGAAGTGGCCAGTCACACTAAAGGAATCAAACCTAAACCTTAAATGGCGCGTGAAACTGGGCTCCAGTTATTCAGGAGCACTCTTGGATAAGGATACCGTATATGTAACCGAATCAGTGGGAGCAAATAAAAATGATGTGGTTCAGGCACTAGACCGGGCAACAGGAAAAGTAAAATGGAAGCAACAGTGGCCCGGAACCGGAAAATGGAGGGTTACATATCCAGGCAGAGTAAATGGTAGCTGGATTCGTAGCACTCCCGCACTAGCCAACGGCAAACTGTTTGTGGCCGGCATGCACGACAATCTCCTTTGTTTGGAAACCGAAACCGGCAAAAAAATTTGGGAAATCAATTTCCCTAAACAATTCAAAACCTCTATCCCCGGTTTCGGTTGTGTTTGTTCACCAATGGTGGACGGTAAGTTTGTATATATGCAGGCTGGCGCCAGCTTCTGTAAAATAGACCAAGCTTCCGGGAAAATTATTTGGCGGACAATGAAAGGCGAAGGCGGTTTGGGAGGTGGCGGCTTCTCATCACCGGTTTTTGCTACCTTGGATAAAAAGCGCCAAATACTCATTCAAGCTCGAACCGAGCTAGCCGGAATTGATATCGATTCAGGAGCCGTCCTATGGAGGCAACCGGTCAAGGCCTATCTGGGGATGAACATCCTCACTCCCTTGCCCTATGAGGGCGGAATTTTTACTGGCACTTACAGAGCTGGATCTTATTACTATAAAATTAATAAGGTGAATGAGTCATGGACCTCTCGCGAGAAATGGAAAAATGGCTCTAAATCCTCAGCTTACATGTCCAGTCCGGTACTCTTTGAAGGACATGCTTATTTACTTATTCAAGATGGGAACTTTGCTTGTTACGACCTGAAAACCGGTGAAGAACGTTGGAGAAGCGACAAGCAATTCGGTAGCGGTCGCCATGGTAAATACATGAGTCTGGTAAGACAAGGGGACCAGATTCTAGCACTTGACCAAGGGGGAACCCTCCACCTAATCAGGGCCAATCCAGAGAAGTTCCAGATTATCGACTCAAAAAAAGTCTCTGAGCAGCCGACCTGGGGTCACCTAGCGGTAAGTGATAATCAATTAGCCGTCCGTGAGCTGAATGGAATTGCGTTTTATGATTGGAAATCCAGCAAACCAATAATTCCTTAAGTCAAATCACGCAAAGCTCAGCGCATGGATTTACAACTGCACAACAAAACCATCATCATCACCGGTGGCGCAAAGGGGATTGGCGCAGCAGCCGTGCGGGCATTTGCAGCAGAAGGGGCACAGGTGGCCATCGCGGGACGTAGCCCGGCGGAGGGCGAGGCGCTGGCGCGGGAGGTGGACGGGGTTTTCATCGAAGCCGAGCTGGCGGAATCATCGGCCTGTGAACTTGTGATACAGGAAACGCTCAAGGCATTTGGCCGGATTGATGTTTTGGTGAACAACGCCGGTTTCAATGACAGCAAGGATTTGAGCACATCGCCGGGGGAGTTTATGGCCTCGGTGCATTTGAATTTATCACATGTGTACGCGTTGGTGCATTTATGCCGGGAGGAATTGGCAAAGCACGCGGGCGCGATTGTAAACGTCAGCTCCAAAGTGGCGGTGACTGGCCAGGGAAGCACCTCCGGCTACGCGGCGGCGAAAGGGGCTATGAACGCGCTCACCCGCGAATGGGCGGTCGCGTTCGCGCCGGACAACGTGCGCGTGAATTGCGTGATCCCCGCCGAATGCATCACACCGCAGTATCAGCACTGGTTTGATTCACTGGAAGATCCTGCAGACACACGTGCGGCGATCGAGCGATTGGTTCCACTGGGTAACCGAATGACCACTCCGGAAGAACTAGCGGCCATGATTGTCTTCCTCGCCTCCCCGTGCAGTAGTCACACTACGGGCCAAATTATGTTTGTGGATGGCGGCTATTCGCATCTGGACCGCGCAGCAAGCGCAAACCACTCGAAGTGGGATTAAGCAAAACTGAGAAATACAAAAAATGGCTCCAGAGGAAGGACTCGAACCTTCAACCCTGCGATTAACAGTCGCATGCTCTACCATTGAGCTACTCTGGAACTCGAAGGAGCAGAGGCTACCGAAGCAGATCGAGCACGTCAATGCGTTTCAGCCGCGCTGGCATTGAGGGCAATAATAGGTGCTGCGGGCGGCTTGAGTGATTTTCTGGATGGGGGTAACGCAGCGATCGCAAGGCTCATCAGCACGATTGTAAACTCTGAGGCGTTCTTCAAAACCTTGGGTGCCGGTGGTGGTGCCGTAATAAAAAAGGCGGTCACGTCGGTCTACTCCGGCAAAATCCAGAGGCACGGTGCTGCCGCACGCGATGGCCTCGACGAGCACTTCACGGATGCTCGCGGCCAAGGCAGCGCATTGGGTATGGGTGAGGCGGCGAGCGGATTTTCGTGGGGAAATACCCGCGCGCCAAAGAGCTTCACTGGCGTATATGTTACCAACGCCAGCGAGCGTTTTTTGGTCGAGCAATTTTGGCTTAATGGCCTGGGTACTGCGCCTCAGAACAGTATGGAGTTTTTCCCCATCGAAGGCATCACTCAATGGCTCGGGGCCAAGGGAGTCCAACGATGAAAGGTCAAGTGTCAGTCGCCCAAAATAGCGGGTGTCTTCAAACACAAACGTACGCCGACCGAGACTGAAGGTTACCGCGGCGTGTTTTGGCAGGGGCACCTTGTCGGATTGGAGGTACATGCGCCCGGCCATGCCGAGATGCCCGAGCAGGGTGAAATGGTCGCTGCGGGGTCGCTTGAGTTCAAAAATCAAATACTTAGCACGACGCGTTACTGAGGTGAATTTTGCACCAACCAGTTTGCCGCGAAGTGAACGGGCGGAAGTGGGACGCGTGCTTTTGGCGCGATGAATGTTTACTGTACGAATGGTTTTCCCGCGCAAGGCGGGATCGAGATGGCGCATGAGCACCTCCACTTCAGGCAGTTCCGGCACGGGCTAGTTTTAACAGGTGCGATCAGAATTTGCAGGAACAATTATCGGCGCCCCGGGGTGAAGGCATTGGGTTGATGGCGGATTTCAGCCACCTCGCCGTCATTGAGCAGCACTTCAACGATATCGAAGCGGTAAGCAATTTCGGGGTTGTGCAAAAGACGCAAGTAATTACGTGCGGTGGCGATGAGCTTTCTCTCTTTGTCGGCATTCACAGCGGCGGCGGGACGCGTCCAAGATTCAGAGGAACGAGTTTTCACTTCCACAAAAACTAACGCCTTGCCGTCTCGAAAAATGAGATCAATCTCACCTTTGTTGGTCCGATAATTTGCGTAAAGGAATTTCAGACCCGCTTTTTTCAAATGCCGCTTGGCTGCACGCTCGCCCAGCCGGCCTCGACGAAGATGCTCCGGCTCTGCGCCCCGAAACCATTCCATGAAACTATCACCCCAGACCATGCTAAGAGCGTAAATACATTAAACAAAGGTGCAAGTATACATTTTGATATTTACATATTACTGACGCGCTCCCTTTTGCTGCACCGCGAACACGGGGGCAAAGCTTCGCCGATGAATCGAACACGCGCCGTGAGCACGGAGGGCGGCTAGGTGGGCGGCAGTTCCATAACCTTTGTGCTTGGCGAAGGCGTATTCGGGCCAGCGGATGTCGTGCTCGCGCATAATGCGATCGCGGGTGACTTTGGCCAGAATACTGGCGGCTGCAATGCTAAAACTTTTTTGGTCACCCTTGACAATTGCCGTTTGGGGGATGGTTAGAGTGGGAACGCGAAGCCCGTCCACGAGCGCGTGCGCAGCGGGTGGAGAGAGTTGCGCAAGGGCGATGTTCATCGCGCGGTGGGTGGCTTGAAGGATATTGATTTCATCAATGACAATTGCCTCAATGACGCCAATGCCAAAATAGATTTCCGTTTCCGCGTGTATGGCGGCGAAGAGTTGCTCGCGGATTTTCTCGGTTAGTTTTTTGGAATCATTGAGGCGTTGGAGCGGTTCAGGCAAACCCGTCTCCAACCACTTGACTGGCAACACTACCGCTGCCGCCACCACAGGGCCGGCAAGTGGGCCACGACCGGCTTCATCCACCCCAGCCAATCGAATTAGCGCGCGGGCGTGATGTTCACGTTCAAAATTGAATCGATCTAAACCCGAATCCATGCGCCAGTTGTGCGGGATGACGTGGCTATTGGAAACTTAAAGATATTCGTCTTGTACCCTCCAACAAAAAAACGGGGCCCTTAGGAGCCCCGTTCTGAAAATAGTGATTGCCCGGATTACTTGCGCTCTTTGACGAGCATAGCGCGTTTGCCGATGCGTTCGCGGAGGTAGTTGAGCTTGGCACGGCGGACTTTGCCGCGACGCTCGACGGTGACTTTTTCGACGTTGGGGCTATTGACGGGGAATACTCGCTCGACGCCCTGACCATAGCTGATGCGGCGCACGGTGAAGGTGGCGTTGAGACCGCGGCCGCGCCGGGCGATAACAATCCCCTGAAAAACCTGCACGCGTTCCTTACCGCCTTCTTTCACGCGGGTGTGCACCTTGACGATATCGCCCACGTTAAATTCCAGTGGCTCGGCGCGCAGTTGCTCCGACTCAATTTTATCCATCAATGCCTGATTCATTTTGTGTCCTTAGTTAAATTATTTTTCTATTCTTCTAATAAATCCGGCCGGCGTTCGCTCGTGCGTTGCTCGGCTTGCTCGCGGCGCCATTGTTCGATAGCAGCGTGATTGCCGTTTTGTAACACCTCAGGCACTTCCAACCCACGGTATTCGGCTGGCCGCGTATACTGCGGGTAGTCCAGCATGTTTTGACTAAAACTTTCTTCGACGCTGCTGGCATCATCGCCCAGCACGCCGGGCAATAATCGTGTCACGGCGTCGATGACCACCATCGCGGGCAACGCCCCGTTGGTTAAAACGTAGTCGCCGATGGAGATTTCGTGATGCACCCGCGTGCGGATGCGTTCATCAAAACCTTCATAACTACCGCAGAGCAGGAGCAGATGCTCGTGCGCCGATAGCCTACGTGCCGTGACTTGGCGGAACGGCTCGCCTTGCGGGGTGAGCAGCACCACTTGCGTGGTGTCGTTCGCCAGCTCGTCTATCGCTTCAAAGATCGGTTCAGGCTTGAGCACCATTCCTGGACCACCGCCGTAGGGTGTACCATCCACCGTGCGGTGCCGATCGTGTGTCCAATCCCGTAAATCGTGGAGGGCCATCTCCAGCCGGCCGTTTTCGCGGGCGCGGCGCAGGATGCTTTCATCCAGCGGCCCCGCGAACATCGCGGGAAATAGCGTGAGCACGTCCACCTTCATGGCTGCGCGGCACGCGGAGCGTGCCTAATCGTCGTCCTCGTCCTCGATGATTTCCAGACCGCAACGCATTCCTTTTTTTGCGCCGCCGGCTTGGATAAGCGAGCGAATGGCGTTAATCGTCACGCCGCGCCGGCCAATCACCTTTGCTATATCATCAGGATCCATTCGCAGTTCGTAAACAGTGGTGCCGTTGTTTTCCACTTCAGTTACGTTGACTGCATCGGGTTCATCGACCAAACCCTTGACCACATATTCCACAAAATCTTGCATAACAAAAATCGATTTAAAAATTAGGCGTCCGACTTGGAATCCTCAGGCTCTTCGGCTTTGGGCTCTTCGGCTTTGGGCTCTTCGGCTTTGGGCTCTTCGGCTTTAGGGGTTTTGATTTTCTTGACCTTGGGATCAAGGCCTTTTTCGGCGCGCAGGGCGCGCTTGATGATGCTGGCCACGGTTTCGCTGGGCTGCGCACCCACGCCGCGCCAGTATTTGGTACGGTCGAGGTTGATGGTGAAGTTGTCGGCCCCTTCTTTCAGCGGCCAATAGGTGCCAATCTCTTCAATAAACCGGCCATCGCGCGGGCTGCGGCCATCGGCCACCACAATGCGGAAAACCGGCGTATTTTTCATGCCGATCCGCTTTAATCTCATCTTTACTGCCATAATTTAAAAACTGTTTTCCAGAGCCAAATGGGGCCTGAACCATCAAAAAGGGGCGGGAATTTAGCCGCCGTGGGACGGGAAAGCAAGCCCTCTTTTAGGTTATTTTATTGTACCGGCGCAGGAGCCACCATGCGGAGGGCGCGCGCGGCCACATTTATTTTCGCCGGTAATTCACCCGTGGCATCGCCATCAAGTTGCACAACCACGCGTGCGCCATTCACAGGCGTCAATTCAAGGTTCTCTGCCTGAACGTAATGCACGCCCGCGAGGCTCGGCAAATTGCCCGTGAGCAAGGCCCAAAGATACTCGGGGGTGCGCCATTTTTGCACGCGCTCGGCGATGATCGCGTCCACTTTGCCATCGTCCAGTCGCGCGGCGGGAAACACATCGAAAGGCCCACCATAAAATGACCCGTTGCCCAGCATAATCAGTTCCGCGCTTTCAATCACTCGGCCATCGGCCACCACGCGCATCGCCGGCAGCAGCTCCATCGCCGCGCGATAGCCCGCCGTGAGATAGGCAAACTGGCCACTACGCTTTTTGGTTTCCCAATTTACCAACTCACATGCGCGGCCGTCCATCCCAGCGCCGCCCAATGCGGGGAAACAGCGTCGTTGAGTTTTGCCTTCGCGCTGCAGCTCCATCCACGGCAAATCAATTTGCCGCATGAAGCCGCGCCGAATCACGCGCCACGCCGCTTCAAAATCCAAGGGGATGCCCAATTCCCGCGCCAGAACATTCACCGTGCCTAACGGCAGAACCCCCAACGCCGTCCGCGTCAAGCCACCGGGATCCCGCGCTAAGCCATTGGCCACCTCGTGTACCGTGCCATCTCCGCCGGCAGCCACCAGTAACTCAATACCATCAGCCACCGCTTGCTCTGCTAAATCCTCTGCGTGTCCCGGCCCTTCCGTAGGCAACAAAGTGCACTCGTCGGCAATCTCATCCAACTGCTTACGCAAATGCCGCGCCTGATCGCCCTTGGCGGTGGGATTAAAAATAAGGCCGATGCGCATTGCTGAAGGGTGGATTGAAAGCGGGCGAGTGTCTAGTGAGTTGTGGGGCTGCAAATTCTACTCAATTTTCAGCATCTCATGAGTCACAAACTCTTTCCCTTGCTCAACTGATTTGGGAAGCGAAAGACCCTTTACTAAGCCCGCTGTGATTGCTGCGGAATAAACACAGCCTGTCCCGTGCATCCCGCGTCCTTTCACGCGAGGCAGCGAAAAGAGCCATTCTTCGCGACCATCAAAGAGAACGTCCACCGCTTCATTAAGCCCGCGCAAGTGACCGCCTTTGACGAGCACTGCGCAGCCATATTTTTCAAAAAGCGCGCGCGCGGCGGTACGTAAATCCTCCGGCTCGCGGATGCGCAATCCTGTCAACGCCTCTGCCTCGGGGACATTCGGAGTTACCAACTTCGCCACCGGCAACAATTTCTTTTGAATCACCTTCACCGCCGAAGGTTTCAACAACATCGCCCCACTAGTGGAAAGCATCACCGGATCCACCACCAACGGCAACCGGCGTTTGACGAACCATTCTGCAACCACTTCCACATTTCGTGCAGTCAGCAACATCCCCGTCTTGGCTGCTTTGGGTTTGTTCCCTTCAAACACCGCCGTCAACTGCTCCCGTACCATCTCAACCTTCACCCCCTCCACCGCTCGCACGATTTTGGGGCTTTGCGCCGTCACCGCGGTCACAACCGAAACCCCGCGCACGCCCAATGCTGCGAACACCCGCAAATCCGCCTGTATACCCGCCCCCCCACAGGAATCACTCCCCGCAATCGTCAACACCACTGGACTTTTAATGAAAGGCACGCGCGAGTCTTAACACAGATAGGCAGGATGTTCAGGATAATGAATAAAAAAATCCTGTGTATCCTGCCTATCTGTGTCAGTTTCCGCGCGTGGACAAAGATTCAGTAGTCGGTGTGCTTAAGGAAATCGGGGTGTTCCTCGAGTTAAAGGGGGAGAACCCGTTCAAGACGCGGGCGTA
The DNA here is from genome assembly GCA_028343615.1 of Verrucomicrobiota bacterium. GTDB lineage: Bacteria > Verrucomicrobiota > Verrucomicrobiia > Limisphaerales > UBA1100 > JACNJL01. The sequence goes on along the minus strand of JAOLZA010000010.1, from coordinate 17,295 downwards.
TGTGAACGGGGCGCGGGTGTTGGAGGGGCTGACGGAGCCACTGGAAACGCTCATCGCGGAGGAACGGCTGGGCGACATCAAGGGCATCGGCAAAGCGCTGGTTGAAAAAATCACGGAGCTGGTCGAGACGGGGGAGCTGGAATATTACGACACGCTCAAGGCATCCATCCCCCCGGGCTTGATCGAGATGCTGGACGTGCAGGGCATGGGGCCGAAGAAGGTAAAGGCGTTGCACGAAAAGCTCGGACTCGAAACCATCGAGGCACTCGAAGCAGCCTGCGAAGCGGGCAAAGTAGCGGAGCTGGATGGGTTTGGCAAAAAGAGTGAGGAAAAAATTCTCGAGAGCATCGCCTTCAAGCGCCAACACGCGAGCCATCATCATCGGCATAAAATGTTGATTGCAGCCGAGCCAATTCTCGATGATTTGCGGAGTCATCCAGATGTGATTCGGTGCGATATCGCGGGTAGTCTGCGCCGAGCCAAAGAGGTGAGTGGCGACATCGACTTTCTGGTGTCCGCCAAGGAAAGCGCAGATATTATCGAGGCCTTCACCACACGGGACGGCGTGCTGAGCGTACTCGCCGCCGGCAGCACCAAGGCGAGCGTATTGCTCGAAGGCGGCATTCAGGCGGATTTGCGGGTGGTCGAGGATTTGGAGTTTGCCAGCGCGTTGGCGTATTTCACCGGCAGCAAGGAACATAATATCTCAATGCGTAGCCGCGCCATCGGGCGGGGGTTGCGCCTCAACGAATACGGCTTGTTCAAAAGCAAAGAGGAAACGCGCGACCCCAAGCTACGGCTGGATTGCAAAACCGAGGAGGAAATTTTCGCCGCGCTAGGCCTCGCCTACGTGCCACCGGAACTCCGCGAGGATCGCGGGGAATTTGAGGCCGCTGAGAAAAACGAAATTCCGCGCCTCATCGAATGGACAGATCTCAAAGGCTCGCTGCACAATCACAGCAACTGGAGCGATGGTCACGAAACCCTCGAGGAAATTGCCGCCCACATGAGCGGCCTCGGCTGCGCCTACTGGGCCATCACCGACCACTCAAAGGCGTCCTTCCAAGCCAACGGCCTCGACGCCGCGCGCGTCAAGAAACAACTCAAGGCCATCGCCGAGGTGAACCAAAAACTCAAAGACGAGGGCGACGACTTTTATTTACTCACCGGCATCGAGGTGGATATTTTGAAAAATGGCCTCGACCTCGAGGACGATCTGCTCGCCCAACTCGAAGTAGTCGTCGCCAGTATGCACGTGGCCGGCAGCGACGAAGCTGACAACACTAAACGCCTCATCACCGCCGCCGAGAACCCCAACGTCCACATGATCGGTCATCTCAGCGGCCGACTCCTACTCGGCCGCGCGCCGCAGAAGCTCAATCAACAAGCCGTCATCGACGCCTGCGCTGCCACCGGCACGTGGATTGAACTCAACGCCAACCCTCACCGCCTCGATCTCGACTGGCGCCATTGGCAATACGCCAAAAGCAAAGGCGTAAAATGCGTCATCAACAGCGACGCCCACCGTAACGAACACGCGGGCTTCTTAAGAATCGGCACCGGCATCGCCCGCAAAGGTTGGCTAACCAAAGGCGACGTGGTGAACACACAGCCATTGGCCAAGCTGCGGAAGGAATTGGCAAAGAAAAGAAACTAGCGGCGGCGGCGACCACCAAAGCCGAAGTGTTGGCCCTTACCGATGCGAGCAGTTTTCATTTTGCGATCGCGGACGCTGACGCCTTTGAACCGTTTTTCATCGAGGATGGTCGTATATGTGTATTTGAAATCATCCAGCTTGGTACGCTCGATGGGGCGGCCGATGAAGCGCTCGACGGCATCCACGTGTTGCACGTCTTCGGCTACCATTAGGGTGAAGGCATCACCGGTAGTTTCTGCCCGGCCGGTACGGCCGATGCGATGCACATAGTCTTCAGGATGCTGAGGCACATCGTAGTTAACGACGTGGCTGACATTGGTGATGTCGAGTCCGCGACTGGCGATGTCCGTGGCGACAAGCACTTCAAATTTACCATCGCGGAAACCGCGCAGTGATTTCTCGCGGTCACTTTGAGTGCGATTGCTGTGAAGAATAGCGACGGCGTGGTTTTGGCGCTTGAGCTCCGCACCGATGCGGTCGGCACCGTATTTAGTTCGGCAAAAAATGATGACTGAATCGTAATCTACGCGCTGGAGCAATTCAAAGAGCAGCTCGTTCTTTTGTTTTTCAGCCACAGGATAGATGACGTGTTTAATCGTATCGGCGGGTGAACGGCGCATCCCGATCTCGATGGTCTCGGGGTCTTTCATTGCCCATTGAATGAGCGTCTCGATGGCGGGCGGAATGGTGGCGCTGAAGAGCGCGGTGACGCGATCCTTCGGACATTTGTCGAGAATGCGCCGCACATCGGGCAGGAAGCCCATATCGAGCATCCGATCGGCTTCATCGAGCACCACGTGGGAAATATCGCCGAGCTTGGCGTTGCCTTGCTGCATCAGATCGAGCAAGCGGCCGGGTGTGGCGACGATGATGTCGACTCCGGATTTGAGGGCATCGACTTGTTTGCCGTAGCCCACGCCACCATAAATCACCGCCACGGTGTGGCCAGTGAAACGCGCGTAATCGCGCACAGCAGTTTCCACCTGCGAAGCCAGTTCGCGCGTGGGCTCAAGAATAAGCACGCGGGATTTGCCGGAGTTTTTACTGAGTTGAGAAATAATGGGTAGAACAAACGCCGCCGTTTTGCCGGTGCCGGTTTGGGCGCTACCGATCACGTCGGTGCCCTCTAGCAGCAGCGGGATGGCGCGCAACTGGATGGGCGAGGGGTCGGTCCAGCCCATGGCTTTGACTCCGTCGAGGACTGATTTGGAAAGGCCGAGTTTGTTAAATGGCATAAAAGGGCGATACTAAAGCAGAGGCGCGCGAATGGTGCAAACTATTTCGTGATTGAGCCGCGCGACGTTTTTCCCTATGGTAGTCGCACGGAACGTAGCACAGCCTGGTAGTGCGCCTGCTTTGGGAGCAGGAAGTCGGAGGTTCGAATCCTCTCGTTCCGACCAATTTTTTCCATTTTCACGCCCTCGAAAAAGCCCGTTCACTTTTGTTCACCTCACTTTTAGCAGGCGCATTAAAGAGCGGGTCGTACTGGGCGGCGGTATTGCAATGCGAGAGAATCGATTCTACGGGCCTCATTCCTTCAAGTTGAAGGAGGTCGCAAGCTTTTCACCAATATCTTCGGTTTAACCGAAGGTCTTCACTTCCAGAAACGACCGCTTGAATATATCGGGCCATTTCCATGGCACTCTTTAAGAAAAGGCGGCTCTGGTGGGTAAATGAATTTTTGCGATTCAGGATCTTCCGAAAGGCGACGGAATCCATTTCGTTCAAGCCCAGATTTTGCTTCTTCGACAGAGGCGAAATCCAATTGATCAAAGATCCCCGATGCATCATGTATAAACCATACAGTCACCTTACTCCCATGTTCGTCTATGAGAGCCCAGTTTTGCTGCAAAAATTCAACAACCTTGAAATAATAATCTCGGCTGTAGATTTCAATTTCTGCTGATTCTTTATCATGCATTTCTGCCATCTCTACCTACGCTCGATAATCGGCAAACCGGTATCCGGGTCAATGATCGGCCGACCGAAAGGTGAGTCGGACGGTTTTGGTTTGCCAGCCTTGTTGGCTTCAATTTTGCGAAGGAGTTCGCGGGAGAGTTTTTGAGCTTCAGCGATTTGGTCGGGGGTCATTTTCTCGGCGACCATGCGTTTGTTCTTTTTTCCATTCGCACTCCCATTGGCAGTACTTATGTTGTACCATGCATAGGCTAGCACGTCGTCCTCTAGGGCTCCATCGCCATTGTCATACATCACCCCAAGGTTGCCTTGCGCATCTGCATTTCCCTGCTCGGCAGCTTTCCGATACCACTTAAACGCTTCCTTGAAGTCCTGCTCAACTCCTTCGCCTTTGCGATACACCTGTCCAAGGTTGTATTGCGCACCTGCATATCCCTGATCGGCAGCTTTCCGATACCACTTAACCGCTTCCTTGAAATCCTGCTCAAATCCTTGGCCTTTAGAATACATCAGCCCAAGGGTGGATTGCGCATCTGCATATCCCTGATCGGCAGCTTTCTGAAACCACTTAGCCGCTTCCTTGAAATCCTGCTCAAATCCTTGGCCTTTTTAATACATCACCCCAAGGGTGATTTGCGCAATTGCATATCCCTGAACGGCAGCTTTCTGAAACCACTTAACCGCTTCCTTCAAATCCTGCTCAACTCCTTGGCCTTTATAATACATAAGCCCAAGGTTGTATTGCGCACCTGCATATCCCTGAACGGCAGCTTTCTGAAACCACTTAACCGCTTCCTTCAAATCCTGCTCAAATCCTTGGCCTTTATAATACATCCACCCAAGCGTGCATTGCGCATTTCCAAGTCCCTGATCGGCAGCTTTTTGTAACCACTTAACCGCTTCCTTGAGATCCTGCTCCACTCCTAGGCCATTATAATACATAGACCCAAGGTTGTATTGCGCACCTGCAACTCCCTGATCGGCAGCTTTCTGTTACCACTTACCCGCTTCCTTGAAATCCTGCTCAAATCCTTGGCCCTTGTCATACATCATCCCAAGGGTGTTTTGCGCATGTGCAATTCCCTGATCGGCAGCTTTCTGGATCCACTTAGCCGCTTCCTTGAAATCCTGCTCCACTCCTCGGCCAAAATAATACATCATCCCAAGGTTGTATTGCGCAGCTGCATATCCCTGATCGGCAGCTTTCTGGTACCACTTATCCGCTTCCTTGAAATCCTGCTCAAATCCTTGGCCTTTATAATACATCAGCCCAAGGATGGTTTGCGCATCTGCATCTCCTTGATCAGCAGCTTTCTGCCACCACTTAACCGCTTCCTTGATATTCTGATCTACTCCTTGGCCAAAATAATACATCGCCCCAAGGTTGTATTGCGCTTCTGCAACTCCCTGATCTGCAGCTTTCTGGTACCACTTAACCGCTTCCTTGAAATCCTGCTCTACTCCTTCTGTATTAAAATACATCGCCGCAAGCCGGACTTGCGCCTTTGCATCCCCCTTCTCCGCCAACGCCTTCAACGACTTAAAGTCTTTCGGCAAAGGCTTTTCCTTATCCGCTGCAACCAAAGGCAGGGAGAGGAATAGAGCCAGTAGGGCTATGAGGGTGGGTTTCATTTGTTTAGCGACTTAAGTTCCTTTTATTAAACCGAATGAAGCGACTACATTGCGAATAATTTCGTTCACTTTTGTTCACTTTTTTTGGTGGGTGTAAAAAGGTGATTTGTCGCTTTTCCCCCATTTTTTGAAACGCCCCATTTGCTTTGGGAGCAGAAAGTCGGAGGTTCGAATCCTCTCGTCCCGACCAATTTACCCAATGTGCTGCCGCCACCTTGCCGGCAGCACGACATCGCCTTGCCCCGCCCTTCCCTCTCCACTACAATGCCGCCGTGAATCGCGTGGGAATTGGATACGATGTGCATCAGCTTAAGGCCGGACGGCCGCTCATTCTCGGCGGCGTCACCCTCCCGCACGATACCGGCCTCGATGGCCATTCGGATGCCGACGTACTGATGCACGCCATTTGCGATGCGGTGCTCGGCGCGATTGGTGAGGGCGACATCGGTTCCTTTTTCCCGCCCAGCGATGCGCAGTGGAAAGCCGCGCCCAGTAAAATTTTCCTCGAAGAAGCCGCGCGCCAAGTTGAAAATCGCGGCGGCCGCATCAACAATGTTGACGCGATGCTCATCGCCGAAGCGCCCAAGATTGGCCCACACATTTCTGCAATGCGCGAGAACATCGCCGCCGCATTGAGTATCGACCCCAGCGCGGTGGGCATCAAAGCTACGACCAACGAAACGATGGGCTTTGTGGGTCGCGGCGAAGGGATGGCGGCGCACGCAGTGGCGAGCGTGGAGTTAGCGGTTTAACGTGGCGAGCAAAGGCGACATTGGCTGGAAACGCCGCGACGCTGATGGCGAACGTATTCAGGTTTCCGCAAAAAAAGTGGGCAACCGCTGGCTGTTTCGATTGCGCGATAAACGCTACGACGCTTGGCAAACATACGACGAACCCGAGCTGGAAGATTGGCTGGAGCTGCTCGACAACGTAAGGCGCCGCATCGCCCGCAAAAAAATTCCATTTGACGAAGAAGCTCGCCTCACCGCCACCATCCGCGAGCGTTATCCGGAGGCCACGCTGTGAAGCACACGCCGCTCATCGTGGTATCCACTATGACCGAGCACAAAGGCGCGGAGTTTCGCGACCGCTCCACGAGCCTTTCCTTTTGGTACACACGCGCGTTGGCGCGAGCGGGTGGTTTGCCTTTGCTTGCGCCAAATTTTACTGAACAGAAAAATCTTGCGCGCGATATGGTCGACCGCGCCGATGGCGTGATGCTCACCGGCGGTGATGATTTACAACCGGATTTATACAACCCCACCCTGCCACGTCGCATCAAAACCAAAGCTGGCGGCGTGGATCCCGAGCGCGATTTGTTTGAGTTTCAACTCATCGAACAGGCACTCCAACAGCGCAAACCGATGCTCGCCATTTGCCGCGGCCCGCAAGTGCTCAACGTCGCCCTCGGTGGCGGGTTAGTGACCGACATTCCCTCCGAACGCCCCGAAGCCATGAACCACGCCCGCAAAGACGCAGCCCACAAATTGGTGCACTCAGCGCAATTGGCAAAGGGTTCATTGATGCAAAAAATTTTTCGACGCGACACGCTGCGCATCAACAGCGCCCATCACCAAGCCGTCGGCGACCTCGCGCCAATGCTCCGCGCCACAGCGCAAACCAAAGATGGCATCATCGAAGCGATTGAGTTAACCGAGACCGAAACCAAAAACGCACCCTTTTTGTTGGGCGTCCAATTCCACCCCGAACGATTAATCGACACACATCCGGAATTTCTGCGCGTGTTCAAGGCGTTCGTGAAGGCGTGCGCCTAAAGCATCCGCTGAATTTTTTTCCGCAACCGGCCATTGGTGGCGATCATATCATAGGTGTACTTGCGCGGCGTGGGTTTGCGCCAACACTCGCCACCGGCGCATTCGAGGATGAGTCCGGCCGCGGCGATATCCCACAAATATACGCCGAGCTGCCGATACGCATCCAGCCGACCCGCCGCTGTCCACGTGAGCGCCAGAGCCGCGCTGCCCATCAACCGCACTTTGAGCACGCGTTGGTACAACCGCGCAAAGAGCGGCAGATTTTTTTTGATGGTGGTGCGGCTTTTGGAAAACCCGATGGAGACGATGGAGGTTTCCAACGTGCTCGTTTCACTAACGTGAATGGCGCGGCCGTTGAGTTTAGCCTTGCCACCGGCACGCGCGGTCCACATCTCATCGAGAAACGGATCGTACACCACGCCGATCACTGAATCGTAATCCGCCCAATGACCGGTGGCATCCGCGCGGCGTTGTTGCAAAGCGATGGATACGCATGCGTGCGGGATGCCACGGCTGAAATTCACCGTGCCGTCGATGGGATCCACCACCCAACGCCACTCACCGGTGGTATCACCCACCTCGCCTTCCTCGCCCAAAAAGGGCACATGCGGAAAGCTTTTGCGCAGGCCGCGCTCGATCATCGCTTGGCTGCGGTTATCCAACTCCAGCTTGATGTCGTGCGCGGTTTGCAGGTTGATGTGCTTGGGCGTGCGCAGTTGGCTTTTGAGAAAGACCCCGACTTTGCGGGACACATCCTTGGCGCATCGGGCGGCGGCAGTAATGTTCGGGGGCTTCATCGTTCGGGTAATGCATCGAGTTGAACCCAACCCTTCGAGCGGTAATACAACCAACCTGCAGTTTCGTACATCCAAATTTGAACGGTCTTAAGCCGGTCAATACTCGGGAAGAAACTCCACTCCCCCCGGTAAGGCCAAGCACCAAAATCGCAAGCCACCGGTGTGACATCAACACCACTGGAGAGGAATACCGCCTCTGCGCGTTTCATGTGGCTTGCTGAGGTAACAAGTAAAACAGTTTCCCACTCCTCCTTCTTCGCAAGTGCCGCAAATTTTTGCGACTCCTCATAAGTGTTAGCGCACACGCCGAGATCGTGCACAGGGATGCCTTCAGCGAGATTCCATTTTTCCATCCACGGGCGAATGCGGTCCGCTTCAGGCTCCAACTTTCTATTTTTCCAGTAACCGCCTCCACCCAAAACTAGTACCGGCGCTTTGCCGCGGCGAGCGAGCTCGATGCCCGTCAATAACCGATCCACCGCGGAACCAAAATTAATGTCGTTGATTTCTGAATCAGACCCGCCGCCGATACCGCCCAACACCAACACCGCATCGACCTCCGGAAGCGTTCCCCAACTAGTGCGCCCATACGGCGCCTCCAATCGCGATAGCAATCCTCCCGCCAGCGGTGAACTGCCGAGGAGGAACAACACCAAAGCCAGACCGCCCTGCAGCGCCGCCATACGATATTTGCGTTTGTAAACAAACCAACCGGCTGAGCCCAGCAGCACCAGCCACAAAAGGGCCACCGGCTGCAGCAGGGCTTTCGCAAGCGCAGCCATCTCAGGCCTCAGCGAGATATTCAATGGCCTCGCGGGTTTGTTGCTCCTTTTGCTGCCACTCGGCTAAGCGATCTTTGGCTTTCTGCAAAACTTCTTCGGGGGCGCGTTCGGTAAATTTTGGGTTATTCAACTTGTTGCCGGCTCTCTGGATTTCGCTTGCGATTTTTTCTAACTGTTTTTCCAACCGCACCTTTTCGGCGTCCACATCGATCAATCCATCGAGCGGCAAATACAATTCGCCCAACGCCGAGCGCGCGGCGGGCGTGCCTTTGCGTGGCGCGTAATCGGCATCGACTTTCAAGCTCTCGGCGTTCAGTAAACTTTGAATGACTTCCACTTCGTACGCATCGAGCTTAGCGGCGGGTTTGATGATGTAATCAATTTTTTTCGCAAACGGAATGTTGCCGATGCCGCGCAAGTTGCGACCGGCGGTGACGAGTTCGTGCTTGGCAGCGACGAGATCGTCAATGGTTTCGTCCAACGCATAATGCTCTTTAAAATCTTCCTCAAACGATTTCGGCCAATGGGCGGTCATAATCGTTTGGCCACCTTGATCGCTTGGCATCCCGGCGGAGAAGTCGAGGCCGTGCCAAAGCTCTTCCGTGATGAACGGCATAAACGGATGAAACAATCGCAGCGTGTGGCCAGTTACAAAATCGAATACCGCCAGCACGTTGGCTTTGCGCGCGGCGTCTTCACTGAAGAAGGTTGCTTTGCAGGATTCGACATACCAATCACAAAATTCGCTCCAGAAAAAACGATAAAGCGTCGCCGTGGCGTCCGTAAACCGATACGCGGCGAAGGCGTCTGTAACCTCGATGATGGCTTGGTCAAGTCGGCGCAGAATCCAACGGTCATCGCTGGTAAGTAGCGTGGGATCAATCTCGCCTTCAGTTTCACCGCCTTGTATTTGGCGGAAGCGGCAGGCATTCCACAGCTTGTTGCAAAAATTCCGACCGAGCTCGACGTCCTTTTCGTCAAAGAGCACATCTGCCCCCAACGGCGCGCTACGCATCGTACCAAATCGCAACGCATCCGCGCTGTATTGCTCGATTAGCTTCAGCGGATCGGGTGAATTGCCAAGGCTCTTGGACATTTTGCGGCCTTTTTTGTCACGAACAATGCCGGTGAAATACACGTTGCGAAATGGTAATTCGCCTTTGTATTCGTAGCCCGCCATAATCATTCGCGCGACCCAAAAGAAAATAATGTCCGGCCCCGTGACAAGATCGGAAGTGGGATAAAATTTCTTGAGCGTCTCGGTATTGTCCGGCCAGCCCATCGTCGCAAACGGCCAAAGCCACGAGCTACACCAGGTATCGAGCACGTCGGGATCTTGTTCCCAGCCCCCGCCCTCGGGTTTATCAAGCCCGCAGTAAATTTCTTCGCCACGATACCAAACCGGAATGCGATGCCCCCACCAAAGCTGGCGGCTAATGCACCAATCTTGCAGGCCGTCCATCCAGTAATCGTATGTCTTGGACCAACGCTCGGGATAAAATTTCAGCGCGCCGGTGGCCACACATTCGCGTGACTGCCCTTGGCTCGGATACTTCAAGAACCATTGCTCGGAAAGCCGCGGCTCGATGGGTACATCGGCGCGTTCGCTGAAACCAACGTTGTTTTTATAATCCTCAGCCTTAAGCAGCGCACCCATTTCTTCTAGCTTCACTGTGGCAACTTTACGCGCCTCGAATCGATCCAGCCCGGTCAAGTCCGCACCGGCCAACTCGTTCATTCTCCCATCGGCATCAATGACGTCGATGACCTCTAATCCGTGACGCTGGCCAATCTCGAAATCCGCCTTGTCATGCGCGGGCGTGACCTTGAGGACTCCCGTTCCAAACTCAATGTCGATGTGCTCGTCGGCCACAATAGGCAAGTGCGCCTTATTCTCCATCGGTAAGGGCCGGATCGCGTGTTTGCCGATGAGATTTGCGTAGCGTGGGTCCTTCGGGTTTACCGCGATGCCGCTGTCGCCGGGAATGGTTTCGGGCCGTGTGGTGGCAATCTCCAGCCACGTGCCTGGCTCTTCGACCACTTGCACTTTGAAATAAAAGAGCTGGCTGTTTTGCTCTTTCATGATGACCTCTTCATCCGAGAGGGCGGTCAAGGATTTAGGGCACCAATTCACCATCCGTTTGCCGCGATAAATCAGCCCCTTTTCATAAAGATCCACGAACACGCGCTGCACGCACTTCGTGTAGTCTTCGTCCATCGTGAAGCGCAGCCGCGACCAATCACAACTCGCGCCGAGCTTTTTTAACTGCTCGATAATGATACCGCCGTGTTTCTCTTTCCATTCCCAAATATGCTCAAGGAGTTTCTCGCGCCCAAGGTCATCGCGATGCTTCATGACTCCTTCCTTACGCAACTTGCGCTCCACCACGCTCTGCGTTGCAATGCCCGCATGATCCGTTCCCGGCAGCCACAAGACCTCTTTAGCATCCATCCGCGCCTTACGCGCGAGAATATCCTGGATAGTGTTGTTAAGCACATGCCCCATATGCAGCGTACCCGTGACATTCGGTGGCGGGATGACAATCGAATACGCCGGACGCGCCTCACTCACGCGATCAGGCTGCGCAGTGAAACACTCATGCTCCTCCCAAAAGGAATACCATTTCGTCTCAACCGCTTGCGGTTCGTAAGCCTTTGGGATTTCTGCCATGAAACTATTTCTTCAACAGCCGGAATTCGATGCTGTCGAGCAGCGCTTGGAGACTGGCTTCGATGATGTTTTCGTTTACACCCACGGTGTACCAGCGGTCTTTGCCATCGGTGGATTCAATGAGCACGCGGGTTTTGGCAGCCGTGCCGGTGGTGCTGTTCAGTATCCTCACTTTATAATCCGTAAGGCGCACTTGCTTGAGCACCGGATAAAATCCACGCAAGGCATTACGCAGTGCTTGGTCTAGGGCATTCACGGGACCGTCTCCATTGGCCACGGTGTGAGCACTTTTATCACCCACACGCACTTTCACGGTGGCTTCGCAAACGTGATTAGCCGCATCACCACGCATGGAGACATGATAAGCTTCCAAATCAAACGCCGGTTCCACGCGGCCGAGCGCTTTGCGGATGAGCAACGCCAGCGAGCCTTCTGCGCCCTCGTAATCATAGCCGAGATGTTCCTGCTCCTTTACGCGCGCGAGGATGCCCTTCAACTCCGGCGCATCATTGGCGATGCGAATACCCATCTCCTGCGCCTTCATCACAATGTTGCTGCGGCCGGCGAGATCGCTCACGAGGATACGGCGCGCGTTGCCGACCACTTCAGGATTGGTATGTTCAAAACTAGACGCCACTTTTTGCACGGCGTTTACATGCATACCCCCTTTGTGTGCGAAGGCGGTTCCGCCCACCCACGGTTGATGACGGTCGGGAACGAGATTGGCCACTTCATCCACGAAGCGCGAAACTTCACGCAGTTTTTTTAAACGCGCTTTGGAAATGGAACGCCGCCCCATCTTCAATGCAATATTTGGAATGGCACTGGTGAGATTACAATTACCGGTGCGTTCGCCGTAACCGTTGATCGTGCCTTGCACCTGCGTGGCGCCCTGCTCCACCGCCGCCAGCGCGTTGGCCACGCCGAGGCCGATATCATTGTGTGTGTGGATACCGATGGGGCACGCCAGCATCGCGCGAGCCTCAGCGGTGATGGCCGCCACTTCGCTGGGCAACGTGCCACCGTTGGTATCGCATAGGACCACAAAATCAGCCCCAGCCGCCTCCGCTGCCTTCCACGTGGCCATTGCGTATTCCGGATCATCCTTAAATCCATCCAGCGCGTGCTCGGCATCGTAGATAACCTTGCGCCCCTTCTTTTTCAGGAACGCAATGGTATCAGCAATCATCGCGATGTTTTCGTCGGGCGTGGTACGCAGCACTTCTTTCACGTGCAGCAGCCAGGTTTTGCCAAATATGGTCACCACCGGCGTTTTGGCATCGATAAGCAGTTTCACCTGCGGATCGTCCTTCGCCTTTACTTTTTTGCGGCGTGTTGAGCCAAAGGCCGCAATCTGCGCGTGCTTCCATTTGCGTTTGGCCGCTTGCTTAAAAAACTCGATATCCTTCGGATTACTCCCCGGCCAGCCGCCCTCCACGTAATGCACGCCAAAAGCATCAAGTCGCTCGGCCACACGGAGTTTGTCCGCTACCGAGAAACTCACGCCTTCACCCTGCGTGCCATCACGCAGTGTCGTATCGTAGATTTCAATCAGTCCCTTGCTCATCGCCTCCCGCAAAGCGGGAGGCGAGTTCTACGCCAAAGGCACTTTGCTTGCAAACCCCAAACGGGTTGTTTCCAGCCGATTACACCGGAAAACTCACCGTACGCGTGGGAGGAAACTCCAGCCGACCTTGTATCGGCCGCGGCACGGGCGGAGCATCTTCTGCATTGATCATCTTGCGGATCTGATCAAACCACCAATCCGCTCGTGCCACCCGCCGCCGGCTGCTCGGCAGATCCTTGCGAATGGTGTTGCGATCAAAACCCAGCTCTAGTTGTTCGTTCAGTTCATTGTACATTTTGTTCTCCTTGGTTCGTGTTCAAACTCTGCGCTAAGCCTCTCACGAGACATGAGACATTTACTGTCCTACATAAAATTTAATTCTCTAATACATTGATTCACTGTTCAGCACGGAATAAAATTGAGCTTTGACTAGGTGATTAAAAAATTAAATACCCATAGATATGTTTCCCCACAAATTAATCCGATTTTGTTTGTTCATAATTTGGCCCCTTATCCTGATCGTTAATGTGCCCAAGATGGAGGCGGCTCCTGCAAGTCTTTCATTAAAGAAAGGTGATCGTATTACATTGGTAGGAGCGGGCATGGGTTCTCGCATGATTCACTATGGGCATCTTGAAACAGAACTTTATCTGCGTTTCCCCTCCAAGGACTTAACCATCCGAAACTTGTGTGATGAAGGGAATACCCCTGGATTTCGCCCGCATCCTGGTCGAGGGCAAGGAGGCCAGTATGCCTTCCCGGGGGCACAGCAATTGATCAGCCAAAAACTTAAGGCAGGATCCGGCCCTAACGGCCACTTTGAAACGTCCGACCAATGGCTAACCCGTTTAAAGACCGATGTGATTATTGCCTTCTTTGGTTTTAATTCTTCCTTTGATGGAGTTGGCGAGCTTGATCGGTTCAAGAAGGAGCTTGATGCATTCCTAAAACACACGCTGGCGCAGAAATATAATGGGAAGAGCGCTCCCCGTCTGGCCTTGGTTTCCCCCACAGCCGTGCAGGCCATCAAGGGAGTCACCGATGGAGTCCAGCAGAATACCAACCTCATTCTTTACACTGAGGCTATGCGTGCGGTGGCCCGCGAAAACAACGTGCTTTTCGTGGATGCCTTTAGTCCATCCAATCAATGGTACTCGGACGGTAAGGCTCACACTGTCGATGGAGCTCTACTAAATGGGTTGGGATACCGTAAACTGGCGAGTCTTCTGGTCGATTCTCTTTTTCAGGAAGAAAACCCATCAGGAAATCTGCGTTCGGCCGTTCACAAAGCGGTCATGGATAAAAACTTCTATTGGCAGAATGACTTTAAAATCCCCAATGGCGTCCACGTATATGGGCGTCGTTATAATCCCTTTGGCCCAAAGAATTACCCCTTTGAGCTCAAGAAGACTCGCGAGATGACTGAAATTCGTGATCAGGCGATCTGGGCGACTCTAAAAGGTAAGGGTTTTGATGTGAAAGCTGCTGATGCCAAGACATCAAAATTACCGGCAGTGCAAAGCAACTACCGGCCAGGAGGCAAGAATGGTAATGTTAACTATAATCCCGGCGAGGTTACCCAAACCAAGATTCAGGTTGCTGAGGGGTATAAGATAGAGCTCTTCGCCGATGAAGGGCGTTTCCCGGATTTGGCTAACCCCGTGCAAATGGCCTTTGATAACAAGGGCCGGCTCTGGGTTGCGACCATGGCCAGTTATCCGCATTACCGAATTGGGGATCCGCATCCCAAGGATAAGCTGATCATTTTTGAGGATACCAATAATGATGGCAAAGCAGACAAGCAGATTAACTTCGCCGATGACCTACATATTCCAATTGGTTTTGAAATCTCTCACGACGGAGTTTACGTGTCTCAAAGCGGAAGCCTTGTGCGGTATAAAGACACCAATGGCGACGACCGCTATGATATCAGGGAGGTGGTGCTTTCCGGGTTTGATGATCACGACACCCACCACGCCATCTCAGCGTTCTGCGCCGATCCTTCCGGTGCCTTTATCATGTGTGAAGGCGTTTTTCTTCACAGCAATGTAGAGTCGGTATTTGGTCCGCAACGCGGAACCAATGGCGGATTTTTCCGGTACAGTCCGCAGCGCAAAACAATCATCCGCTACTCCCAGTTCAGTATCCCCAATCCTTGGGGGGTTGCCTTTGACAACTATGGGCAGGATCTTTTCCTTCATACATCAGGCACAAGCTTGTCCTGGATGCTTCCCGGATCAGTCAAGGCACGGTATGGAGCTAATTTAAAGGCCCCCAACATTATTACTTCTAATAATGTTCGTCCGACCTCCGGTGTGGAATTTGTTTCCAGCCGGCATTTCCCTGATGAAGTTCAGGGGGATGTTATCATCAACAACAACATTGGCTTTCTCGGGGCCAAGCAGCACAAGATAATCGATAAGGATCCGGGCTTCACAACTGAGTTCCGACACGACCTGTTTATTTCCAAGGACCTTAACTTTCGCCCCACGGACTTGGAGTTTGCTCCGGATGGGTCACTTTATGTGGTCGATTGGCACAATGCTTTGATCGGGCACATGCAGCATAATGCACGGGATCCCAATCGTGACCACGCTCATGGTCGTGTCTACCGCATCACCTACCCATCCCGCCCTTTAGTAAAGCCGGCAAAAATTGCTGGGGCAGCCATTGCCCAGTTGCTGGATAACCTTAAGCTCCACGAGTACCGTTCGCGTTACCGGACCCGAAGGGAGTTGCGTGGTAGAGATGCGGATACGGTGGTAAAAGCCACGCGTGACTGGGTAAAGAACTTGCCGAAAGATGCAGATGAACGCCTGAAGCTGGAAGCCTTGTGGGTTACGTGGGGTGCCGGGCAAACTGATGCAGCACTCTTAAAACAATTACTTGGCTCTGGAGATCACCGCATTCGTTCCGCAGCAGTCCGCGTTTTGCGCTTTAACCTCAAGCAAGTAAAGAATCACAAGGAGCTACTTGCCAAGGCGGCAACCGATTCCCACGGGCGGGTGCGCATGGAGGCAACAGTGGCGGCATCTTTCCTTGGTAAAAAAGATGGCCTAGAAGTTTTGGCAGCAGCGGAGCCCAAAGGGATTGTTCGCACCTACAAGCAAACTATGGATTTTGCCAAAGGCGTACTTGAAAACACCCCTGTGCCTCCTGCCGTTCATAGGTCACGGCTTCAACCTCCGGCACATCTCTCCAAGGCGGATGCAAAACTCTATGTCCTGGGCGAGGAAGTTTATAATCGGGATGCCCACTGCGCCACCTGTCACCAACCCAATGGCAAGGGCTTGCCGGAATCGGGGTTTCCCCCATTGGCTGGCACATCATGGTCAAATGGAGACCCGGAACGTTTAATCAAACTGACTCTCAAGGGGCTGCTTGGGCCAATTGAAGTGCAGGGCAAAAAATATCCGGGGCAGGTGCCGATGACCCCCTTTGAAGCACTATTGAATGATGAGGAAATTGCTGCCGTGCTTACCTTTGTTCGTAATTCCTATGGGAATGAAGCCTCAGTGATCAGCCCTGCGCAGGTATCTCGTGTACGCAGTTCGGTAAAGGATATGAGGGGACTCTATAACCCGGCCGATTTACTGAAGGAACATCCGCACAACAAATAGATCTTCATTAGGTTCGCGTCCAAAAATCACGCATCCCTTGTGGCTCTCGACGTGGCCGTGAAGGGCGAAGACAGGACGTGGCAATGTGGATACGCTCAGGCGCTTGGGGACATTCACCGCACACTCGATAAGAGACGGAAGGGATAAGAGAGCAGGTTACTTCGTAGGGTTGCTGCGGATTCTGCACTTCGGCAATGCCTTTTTCAGTTCATCAATCTGTGCCTTGGTGATAGCGGGGTTGTCGATGAGATCCAGCTCCGTTAAGCGCGTGAGTTTCTTCAAACCTTTTACATCAGTCAGTTGGTTACGGGGGAGCCACAGTCCCTCCAGCTGCGTTAGCTTCTCCAGACTCTTCACAGAGGTCAGTTGATTGTCATCGAGAGGCAGCTCCTTTAACTGCGTGAGATTCTCCAATCCCTTCACATCGGTTAGTTTATTGTGGGGAAGATGCAGAGACTCTAATTGCGTAAGCTTCTCCAGACCCTTCACAGAGGTCAGTTGTTTGCGATCGAGTTCCAGCTCAGTCACCTTCTCCAAATCCGCTTGAGTGAGTTCGCCTGTAGGAGATTCACCAATATACTTGAGTGATTTACGAATCGCTGCCTCAATCGTGACGTTATTGGGATCGCTTGGGTCAGAGACCCATGCTGCTGCTTTGGCCTCTGCTGCTGCCTTGGTCTCTGCTGCTGCTTTGGCCTCTGCTGCTGCTTTGGCCTCTGCGATGGCTTTGGCTTTAGCGGCTAGCTTGGCTTCTTCATCCCTCTTCGCATTCCCCGCGTGACATCCCACCAAAGCCACCACCGCCATCACCAATAGAATCTGTTTCATGCCCATCAGCCTACGCCTCACCGGCTCTGGTGTAAATGCTGTTGGGGGG
>JAOLZA010000001.1 GCA_028343615.1 Verrucomicrobiota bacterium | reverse complement strand
CGCTGCAGCTCGAGTCGCTCGGCATCTCGGCTATCGACATCAACATGGGTTGTCCCGTGCGCAAGGTGGTGAAGACCGGCGGCGGCTCGGCGATGATGACTGAGCTCGACAAAACGCACGCGCTCGTGCGCGGCATGGTCGACGCCCTGAAGATTCCCGTCACCGCCAAGATGCGGCTCGGCTGGGATGACCAAAATCTTACCGCGCCCGACCTGGCGCGCACGTTACAGGACGCTGGCATCGCCGCCATCTTCGTCCACGGCCGCACTCGCGCGCAGGGGTTTGAAGGCACGGTGAATCTCGAGGGCATTCGAAAAGTTGTCGAGGCGGTCCCCGACTTGCCGGTGGTAGGCAATGGCGACGTCACAACCGCCGAGGCCGCGAAGCTTATGTTTGAGGCCACTGGCTGCGCAGGCGTGAGCATTGGGCGCGGCGCGTTTTATAATCCATGGATTTTCAAACACACGCAGCACTACATCGAAACCGGCGAGCTGTTGCCCGATCCGACCTTTGATGAACGCATCCGCGTGCTGCGACGGCATTACGATTTGATGTTGGAAGTCTTTGGAGAAAATCGCGGCAGCGTGATGTTCCGTAAAGTCGCCCCATGGTACGCCAAACGTTTCGGCCCGGCCAAGCCCTTCAACAAGGCCGTAGTTCAAATCAGCACTCGCGAGGATTTTGAAACTGTCCTCGCCGCCTACCTTGACTGGCGTGAAAAATTCACTGACACGAATGGCCAGCTTCTCCCCCAATATCAATTACCCCCCATGATCGCCTCGTTCATGCAGGAACCCGAAACCGCCGTCGAAAAACGCAAAGCCATCCCCGTCCCCAAAGGGCCGGTGGAAGTTTGGTAGTTGCCTTTCCCTTGACTTGGCCGCGTCGGTTCCCTTCAATGCGCGCGAACCCATTAAATCTCATGGCTGAATTTTTTCCTGACGTAAACAAAATCGAGTACGAGGGCGCGGATTCCAAGAACCCGCTCTCCTTTAAGCACTACAACGCCACCGAGCAAGTCGAGGGCAAGTCGATGACGGAACACCTGCGCTTCGGCGTGGCGTATTGGCACACGATGCGCGGCGGTGGCGCGGACCCTTTCGGACCGGGGACGGCTTTGCGGCCTTGGGAAGGGGCGGATGATGTGGCGAATGCGCAGAATCGCGCGCGAGTGTTTTTTGAGTTTTTGGAAAAGTTAGGAGCGCCGTTTTATTGTTTCCACGATCGCGATGTGGCGCCTGAAGGGGCGTCGCTGGCGGAGAGCAATGCGAATCTCGATGCGGTGGCTGCGGTGCTGAAGGAGGAACAGGCGCGAACGGGCAAGCGGCTGCTTTGGGGCACGGCAAATTTATTCAGCAACCCCCGCTACATGCACGGTGCTGCAACGAGTTGCAATGCGGACGCGTTTGCGTTTGCGGCAGCTCAGGTGAAAAAGATGCTGGAGGTGACGAAGGATCTCGACGGAGCAGGCTACGTGTTTTGGGGCGGCCGCGAGGGGTATCAAAATTGGCTGAACACGGACATGCACCGCGAGTTGGATCATCTCGCCGCGTTCATGCACATGGCGGTGGATTACGCGAAGGAGATTGGCTTCACCGGCCAGTTTATGTTCGAACCCAAGCCGAAGGAGCCAACGAAGCATCAGTACGATTTCGATGCGGCGGCATGCATTAATTTCCTTCGCACTTATGGTTTGGAAGCTCACGTGAAGCTGAACCTTGAGACCAATCACGCCACGCTGGCAGGCCACTCGATGGAGCACGAAATCGACTTCGCCGGCGGGCAGGGTTTCCTCGGCTCGATGGACGCCAACACCGGCGATCTGTTGCTCGGTTGGGACACCGACCAATTCCCGACCGATATTTATCTCACCACCAAATGCATGCTCGCGGTGATGAAACACGGAGGCCTCGAGCCGGGAGGTGTGAATTTTGATGCCAAAGTGCGCCGCGAAAGCCACGAGCCGATCGACCTTTTCCACGCCCACATCGGCGGCATGGATGCTTTCGCACGCGGGCTGAAAATTGCAGCAGCCATCCGTGCCGACGGCCGTCTGGGAAATTTTGTGAAGGAACGCTACGGTAGCTGGGATGCCAGCATTGGCAAAGAAATCGAGTCCGGTGATGCCAGCTTCAAAACCTTGGAAGCCTACATGCTCGAAAAAGGAGATGTGACGCCTAACACCAGCGGCCGTCAGGAATTTCTGGAGAACCTCATCAACGAGTTTATTTAAATAATTTGCGTTTCAAGTTAAACGAGTTGGCTGTTGTGATTATCAGGTACGGGTGGTAGTTTGTGTAGGCCCCAACGCAGCACCCGAGCCATGATTAAATTCAAATTGACGCGAGTGGGCCTTTGCCGTGTTTTATATGCGAGCGTGGCTTTTCTTTTCCTGCTCCAGCCTGAGTACGCCAAGGCACAGCAGGGCTACCAACGATTCGGACGGGTTTACATCAACACGCACGGTTCTGCCGTGCCGGCTTCGCTGGTGCAATATATTGCGCGTGAAGGAGAATTGCTCATCACCAAGTACCGCGCCATCGGCATTACGGTGCCGAAGGATTTCCATTACAAAATTGATTTTCTGCCCAACTTCGAGGCGTACCAGAAATACTCGGCGGCTCTGGGTAACAAGGTGGGCCCAGGCACTCTGGGCTATACACGCATCCAAGTGCAGGTCAACCGTCAGGACGACCGAAGTATGAAGCCGCAGGTGCCAACGCCCATCGTGTGCTACTGGAATCACGATTTGCCATGGGAGATTGTACCCACATTATTGCACGAGATGTGCCATGCGGTACACGCGGCTAATTACGGGGTGATGCCGCTGTGGCTCTCAGAGGGGCTGCCTGAGTGGTACTCCAATAGAAAGCAACATCTGGGGGTGCAAAAGAAAATTGCCACCATGCAACAGTACCAACGTTACATGGATTTGGTGCAGAAGATGAGCACGGCGCAGTTTGTGGATTTTATTGAGTCAACCCAATATGATGACTGGAAGAAGGTGATTGGTGATGTGGGTGTGGGTTATTTTTTGGCGCAAACGCTGGTGGATTTTTTTCTGGGGAATCCCACCGCTCAACCTTATTTCCGCGGGGCCTTGTTGCAAGCGAAGACGGACAGTGAGTGGCAGTTTGATCGCAGTACAAACTGGGCTAAAAATGTGCAAGCCAACTGGCCCCAAGGCATCCCCATGCTGCTCAAGGGTTGGAAGAGTTGGTATAAAATTCAGGCACAACCGAAGAAGACCAACGAATTGAATCCATTTGTGGATGCCAACCGCAAGCATTTCCATCAGTTGCTGTCGACCGTACGCAACAATCCGGTGGTAACGAATGCTGACCGATACGCACTGGTGAGCCAATGGTTGGCCTTCACGCGACTGGAAATGGATGACCTTTCCAAGAAGCGAGCTGAATCTTACCACCGCGGTGAAACCGCCCTGCTGCGTGCCCGACTTTTACAGGTGCAACAGTTTGCCAACAAGGATCACGCGATGCGAGAGGGGATAACGAAGAACCACCGAGCCGGCCTCATTCGCACCCGGCCCAACGGAGCAGATCCGTTGTATCGGAAAACTGTGCCGTACCACCCGATGTCGTGGTACTTGGGGATTGACCCCTCATTGGGTGAGCATGCCCGACCGCCTTACCTTAGCAGCACGCGCCTGCCACCGGAAAATTTTCGCTGGGAAGGGCTCGATGCCTGGCAGGCGAACATGATTTTCACCAATCTATTCACCTCGCATATCGGTCAGCCCCTGCCGCTGCCCAAGCCTGAGCTAAAGGCGTCCGCCAAAGGGCCATTCACTATGGCGTTGCGCGCCAACGGTATGAATGCCGAAGCCGCTCTTCAAGCGGTGGGCGGAAAACTGGAAAGACATCCCGTCACTCGTGAAGTGCTTACGTTAAACCTCGCTAGCTCTCGCATTAACAATGATGACCTCGAGCACATGGCAGAGTTCTTCCAACCACGCGAGTTGGACCTCACGGATACGGACATCACGGATCGCGCCTCCAGTCACTTGGCCGGCTGGGCGAGCTTGCGCATTCTGAAGCTTGGCCGCACACGCATGTCCACGAAGATCGTGAAACAATTGAAATATTATTCGCCGGGACTGGACATTCGATGAAACTTTACACTCCAGTACTCGCTTGGACAGCTGCTTTGCTCATGCTGTTAGGAGCGTGTTCCAAAACGAAGGACACGGAAGAAGTCACCGATGAGTTGGATGGTGCCGGCGAGGAACATAATAACCTTCCAGCACTTTCAACAGCCGGAACCATTGTCCGGCAAGGCGACGGTTTATGGCATGAAACCAACGGCGGAAATATTTTTAGTGGTACCGTGGTCCACGAACAAGACTCCATTCGCTGGGAGGAGAAATACGAAAAGGGGGTGCGCGTTTTTGTGCGTGCCTGGGATCAAGATGGAAGCCCGGTGGTGCTCCATTCTTGGAATGCCGACGGCTCGCCAGCAAACTAATCAGCCTCGTCCTCGCCCGCGTCGGCGGGCCGTTTAAAAACAGCCAGGACATTTTGTGACTCGTTTGGCGACTGGGATCTGTGGTCTCGTCAATTACACTCACCAGTTCCCAACCATTTTGGTCAAATCTTTGGAGCACTTTCTCCATCTCTTTTTCCGGCACATCCAGCTGCCGATGCCCCCATGCCTGCATGCAAAAAGTGTGGCGTTCTGCCCCACCAAGACAACTTGAATCCTTATTAATTCACTTATTTATTTAAATCCGTGGATTGTGTCGGAAACGGATAATTCGCTTCCTGAATGATTCGCAGCCGTGCTTTTTCTTTCTCCACCCAAGTCAAAGCTTTGGAAAGCTCCAACGCCTCGTCAGTCTCGGAGAACTGTTCTATAAAAGCCTGAATCTCCGTGATGGTGACTTCATATTTCTCCAAGGCAGTCTCAACGTCCGTAGTGGATTTAATATCCTGATCAACAGCTTTGAGCTTGGCGATAATAGCGGCATGTCGGTGGCCGGCTTCGGTGTTAGGGCCGGCATCGCTACAGCCGGCCGCGCACACGAGCGTCGCGGCGACCGCACCTGCCAAAATAAGCGTGCTCTTCACACAGCCAGTTTATCGCCGAACCGCGCGGACGCAATCGCAACTTGGTCACAAACTGTCACCATTGATTGGATCAATACTGGAACGTTTTTTTTCAATTAACGCCCCTGAAAGATTTTGCGATAGGGTCTCTGGGTTCGGCTGGAATAGTCTGCGTTGGGTCATTTCCGGTCGGGCACCGCCGCGGATTCAATTGAGTTCGTGGCGGTTTTTTTATTCCGCCGGCAAACAAAAGGTAATCACCGTGCCCCAGCCCTCCTCAGATCCCAATTCCACACGCCCACCATGGGCCTCGGCCACCTTGGCCACGATGGCCAACCCCAAGCCGCCGCCTTTTTCCTTGGTGGTGCTGAGCATACCGGTGAAAGCGCGTTCGCGCTGGGCAGCAGTCATCCCCGGCCCAGTATCAGCAAAGGCCACGCGCAGCTCGTCTGCATTACGGTGCGTGGAGATGCGCAGTGTGCCGCCTTCGGGCATGGCTTCAGCGGCATTGAGAATTACATTGAGAAACGCCTGCGAAAGTTGGGTTGCATCAGCATTCACCGGTGCCAATTCCGGCACGTCATCGCGTTCGAGTGCGATGGAATGGTGTTGCAGCTTGTGGCGCGTGAGCAGCGCGAGATCATCGAGCAACTCCGACACTTGCACCGGGGCCATACATGGCTCGGCGTTGCGAGCAAAGTTGACGATGTTATCCACAATACCATCGAGGTGATCCATCTTATCGCCCAATACTCGGGCATCCTCGCGGCGCAGGTCGCCTTCCGGAAATTTTAAATCCAGCGAGTGATACAGCATCTTCATCACCGTAAGCGGATTACGGATTTCATGCGCGACCTCCGCCGCCAATAATCCCAGCGCGCTAAGCTGTTCGTTGCGCCGCAGTTGTTCCTCTACATCCACCGTGCGCTCGTACAGCCGCGCTTTTTCCATTGCCACCGCCGAAAGCTCCGCCAGTGCGGCGAGCGTGCTTACTTCTTCATTGGAAAAAACATGGGGCTCCGCCGTGTACACATTCAAGGTGCCGAGGCATGTTTCGGAGTAAACCAACGGCACGCTGAGCAGTGATACAAAGCCTTCGAGCCGAGCGATTTCCGCGTGTTGATATTGCGCTGAGTTTTGCAAATCACCTTCCTGCATTGGCTTACGACGGCGCACGACCGAGCCCATCAAACTTTCCGCCACGCTCAATGGCGGACGTTGTTGGTATTCCTTCCCCGCGCCGTGCTGAGCGCGCACCTCGAGCCATTCGCCCGTGGCATCGAGCAGCTGCAGCGAGCACGCCCGTACACGGCCTAACCCCGCCGCCTCGCGCGTGATCGCTTCCAGCACGTCATCGAGGATCAGTGTGCGATTGATCGTTTGTCCCACACTCACTAACGACTCCAAAAGTTCCGTGCGTTGGCGCAGTTGTTCATAGAGCCAAGTGTTTTGAATCACCTGCGTGGCATGGACCGCAAGCTCTTCGAGCAAGGCCTGATCCGCTTCAGAAAATGCATCGGGCCTTGCGGCTGAAACATTGAGCACCGCGCGCACCCGCCCGTCCATACTTAGTGGAACGGCCAATTCGCTGTACGTACCGCTGTCTAATCCGCACTCACGTAGTGGCTCGCCGTGACGTACCACTTGACTCACAATTCCTTCCAGCGACGCGCCGAGATGGGCCACGTCGAATTCGGGCAAGCCTTCTGAAGCTTCAATTTCCAGCAAGCCCGTATTCGGATTCACCAACACAAGTGCGCCGCTATTTGCATTCACCAATCCCACCGCCTCGTGCACCACCAGCCGCAATGCCGCCTCCGGTTCCAAGGTCGAATGGATCGCCCGCACGCCGTCATACAGCTGCGTTATTTGTTCCGGCGAAAACGTCATGGCACTTTGCGCATTAACACTATCCCAGTGCTGGCAAAAATTAGATTAGGCAACCACGCCGCCAACACCGCCGGAATGTGATCCGCCGTGCCGAGCGCCAATCCCCAACGTAGAAGCACGAAGTAAAAAAAACAAATCCCGACGCTGCCCGCCACGCCCGCGTACACATTACGCCGACCCCCCATCGCGCCAAAGGGCAGCGCCACCAGCACCACCACCAAACAGGTGAACGGCTGTGCCAATCTACCGTGAAACTGCGTCATCAAGAGTGCTGCGCGATCTGTTTTCATTCCTGGGTGTAATTTTCGGTATTCCATAATTTCACTGAGCGAGAGCCGAAGGCGTTTGGCCGCCATGATTTTATCCATCTGGCTGACCTTAATTTCCGCCCGCAACTGTGCGGGCGATCCGCCAACCAGCTGACCCGTCCATACGTTGGTCGAAAGCAACTGGGGAAGATCATTGCTAGGCGGCCGGAAAATCTGCAGTTGGGCATCATAAAATACCCATGTGCTCTTCTTCCATTCAGCCCGTGCGGCAAATAATTCGTATCGGACATCACGCTCTCTCCACTCTACGGCTGGCTGATCCATTTCGCCGGTGGCGGGATTGTATCGTTTGATGTGCCAAACCTGATTCTTTGAGTCATCGCGAAAATCAAGATTCATCAACCACTGTGAATTGGTTTCCTCCTTCGCGGCTACCATTCGTGTGGCTTCGGCGGTAGCCTTGGGTGCGATGAATTCGGTGACCAAAAACAGTCCGCCGCCCAACAACGCCGCCACCACGAAGTAGGGAACGCTCAGCCGCGCCAAACTCACACCCGCCGCACGCATAGCCACCAGCTCGTTGTGGCGAGCGTGGTTGGTGAGTGCATACAGCAACGCCAATAATAGCGCGATAGGCAGTACCGTGGCCAGCAGCTCGGGCGTTTGCAGCAAATAATAACGCGCTATCTCTCCGCTGCTCATCTTCGCGTTTTGATACACGTCCATTCGGCTGAACAAATCGAAGGCCGTCCAAAAAATTTGAAATCCCACGAGGCAGTAAAATAACGGCGCGAATAATTCGCGCAGCAAATAGCGATCCAACAAGCGCATGCAGACAGAGGCTACCCGCGAGCGGGCCGTGAAGCAAGACGGGCAAATGGCTCGCACCTACGCGCTCACGTCATTAGGCTCCCGCGGTGCGTGTGACCAATCTTAACCCCGCCGACACCATCGGCGCCAGCGCGTGGCTCGTTGAAACCGGCGGACACACGATGCTGCTCGATGCCGGCACGCATCCAGGCTCCGAAGGGCGCGAAGGATTGCCGAGCTATTCGCAGGTGGCCGATGCCGATGTGGAGGCCATTGCGCTCTCGCATTGTCATCACGATCATTGCGGCTCGCTGCCCGTCGCGTTGCGCCACTTTCCCCGCGCACGAGTGTTGATGACTGAGCCGAGCCATTTCATCGTGGAACGCGTACTCCACAATTCCGTAAACGTAATGAAACGTCAGCGCGTGGAAAAAAATAATTTGGATTATCCTCTGTACAGCCATGAAGAGATAGATGAGCTTTCTTATTTATTTCAAGGGTTTAAATATGGACACGTGGAACCGTGGGGCGCATTCGCGCGTGAAGGAGAATCGCCTACGCTTTCTTTCCATCATGCCGGCCACGTACTTGGCTCCGCCGGCATTCGCGTGGCGCATAATAAAGAGAGTTTATTTTATACCGGCGACGTCTGTTTCCACGACCAATCACTTTTACCCAAAGCCGATTTTGATGGCTTGAAGGCGGATGTGTTGATTTTGGAAACCACACGCGGCAACACCGAAACACCCGAGGGCTTCACTCGCGACAAAGAAGCTAAACGGTTTTTGGACGCCATCCGCGCAGGGCTCGATCGCAATGCGGGCGTGCTTGTGCCGGTGTTCGCGCTCGGACGCACGCAGGAAGTTTTGGGTATGATCGCGCTGGCCATGCAACGAGGGGATTTGCGCAAACAACCGGTTTACATCGGTGGGCTCGGCCGAGTGTTTACAGAAATTTACGATCTCTTCTCTGGGCGCGCACCCAATCGGCGGCCAGATTTGAATTTGCGCGAGGCGCTGGATCTCCGCGTGCTCGAGCGCAAAGAGCTGAACAAAATTAAACTCGACGGTTCGTTGTTTGTCATCACCGCCGGCATGATGAGCGAACATACTTTAGCGCACGAGTTGGCGGTGCGTATGGCACCAGTAGAGCGCCATTCCATTCACTTCGTCGGCTACGCCGCGCCCGACACACCCGCCGGCAAACTGCGTGCTGCCTCTCGCGGTGAGGCCTTTCACTTCAGCGAAAGCGGCGGGGAACTCACGCGCCATTGCGAGATGAATTGCTTTGATCTCTCCGCCCACGCCGATCGCGATGAGCTGGTGGATTTTGCCGTACGACTAAACCCCCGCACCATCCTCCTCGGCCACGGTGAACCCAAGGCTCGCGATTGGATAGAGCAAGCCCTGCGCGAGCGCCTGCCAAAATTGATCATCCACCAACCCGCGCCAGGCGAAGCGTTGGAGGTGTAATTCCTGCTTGTGTGCACTCGCGTTTTGCGTTAGAAATTACATCGTACCCGTGGCACACAAACAATCCAAGGCCGGCTTCACCTTACCGGAAGTGCTCGTCGCCGTGGCCATTTTAGCCTTGGTGATGACAATGGTGTTTGGTGTGTTCGGCTCGCTGCTAACCGCCACCCGCTCCGGTGTGGAAACCGCCGACTCTACCCAGCGCGAGCGCATTGCCTTGCGCGCCCTCGCCGATGCATTGGCCGGCACCTCATGGTATCGCCAACACGGGCCAGGGCAATTTGTTGCGGGACAGGGAGGGGAAGGGTTCAGCCACCTAGAACTGGTCTCCCGCGTGCCGCCTGGCTTTTGGGGCAGCCGAACGCTTAACCAATCGCCCTTACGCCGCGTACGATTTATTGTGGAACCCATACCAGATGGTGGCCACCAACTGGTACTGCAGCAGGAAGCGCTTTTGTCCGACACCAATTCCGCAACACATATACACCGCACGGTGTTGCTGCCGCAGGTCACACAATTTTTCATTAACTTCCGCCCTCACGGACCGAACGCAACATGGCAGCCGGGGTGGGATTCAACCAATGCCCTGCCGCGACTCGCCCGCGTGAATCTTGCCACGCACGAAAATCAAACACCACGAGCCAAGGAAATAGCCGTATACGCAAACGCAGCTTCTCACGCAAGTGGTGTCCCTGGCATCGGGGCTACCACCAACGTCGCGGGCGTTGTGTTTGGTGAAGACGGATTCGACATCGATAACGATGATGATGGCTCCTCCGATGGCAGGTATATTTTTCTCATTGATAAATCCGGGAGCATGCGAGGAGAGCGGCTAGCTGTAGCTAAGAAGGCACTAATGAACACTCTACAGCAAATGGAGGAAGGTAGTAAATTTTACATTTATTTTTTCAACCGCGATGCCGACGCCATGCCCTCCAGCGCCATGCTTGATTCCACACCAGATAATATTAATCGCATGGCTGATTGGCTAGAAACACGCGATGCGCAGGGCGGCACAGATCCTATTCCTGCGCTGAGCGGCGCTTTCGGGCATGAGCCCACGGAGATTTGGCTGCTCACCGATGGCCAATTCCATCCGCGCGTGATGGAGACGGTCAATAAACTCAACTCCGGCAAAGAGATCAAGGTAAACACCCTCGGCCTCGGCGATGAAATACGCGGACGCCGCGGCGAAGCGTTATTGATGATCATCGCCAAAGAAAACGGCGGCTCCTACACCTACGTCAATCCGGAAGCCAGTGCCCCCGCGCCCGCGCCTCAGAAGTAAGCGGGAATCGGTTCTAGTTTTCTGTCTCCCTCCAACGCTCCTTCAAATCTATCTCTATTCTCGTAGCACTCTAAACCTGGTGTTTTTCCGATTGCCTTCCGCCTTCCATGTGCGATTCTGTTGCCACGTATGCTCAAATCTTCACTTACATTTATTTTATTATTTGCCATCATTCTTTCGGTAAGGAATTCTCAGGGTGCCGAAGTAGAGGGGCCATTAAAGCCGCACCTCACTAAACCGCACCATGATCTCCAACAGGTTTTCAAAGGCGAACGCTTTGGCAATATCGTGGTCAGCATGAAGGGCACGGTGATTGCCACCTGGGGCACCAGCCATGTCCGGGCCAAACGCAGTGAAGATGGCGGCAAAACCTGGGGGCCAGAAATTGTCATCGCCAAACCTGGGTTCCAGACCGGTGGACTTACCGTCAACGAAACCAATGGGGACATCATCGCATTTATCGAGGACCGTCATCCACCGGCCCCAATTCACGTCTTCCGCAGCAGTGATGATGGCAAATCATGGGGGAAAATTGAGACCAACATTAAGCCTGACTCAAAAGGCAATGCGCCTTCTATGCATATGAATGAGCACGGCATTACCCTGCGTCATGGTAAACATAAGGGGAGGCTCATTCGCCCTTCCCGTTTCTATGCGGGAAAGAATGCCCGTGACGCTTGGCCGAATCATTACACCAACGCCATCTATAGTGATGACGAAGGCAAAACCTGGCACAGCAGTGAACCTTTTCCTGCTAACGGAACCGGCGAAGCAACCCTTGCTGAGTTGAGTGATGGGACAATTTATTATAACTCACGTCGACACTGGGCCGAGGAAGGGGCCAACCCTCGTCGTCGTTGGACCGCAACCAGCACGGATGGAGGTAAAACATGGCAAGACCTGAAATTTTGCGAAGTCCTTCCCGATGGTCCTCAAAACACTAATTACGGCTGCATGGGTGGCCTCACCCGACTGGCAATCAAAGGTCACGATATCCTGATCTATAGCAATTGCGACAGTCCCAGCGGTCGCGACCACGGAACCGTGTGGGCCAGCTTCGACGGCGGCAAAAGCTGGCCAATCAAAAAATTAGTTTATGCAGGCAGACACGCCTACTCCTCAATCACCTCCGGCCGCCCGGGGACAATCACTGAAGGAATGATCTTCCACCACTTTGAAGGCGGACCCAAAGGCGGCTCAACAGTAGCACGATTCAACCTCTCTTGGATTCTTGATGGCGGGAAATCAACCGGGGATGGATCCATTCCGAAATACACCAAGTAGCCTAACGCCACAATTATCCGAACCTTGTCGTTCTGGCTCTAAACAAACCGGGTTAAAGATGGTGCGCGGTATTGGGCTCGAACCAATGACCTCCACCGTGTCGAGGTGATGCTCTACCAACTGAGCTAACCGCGCTTTTTCCCAGAAAAACTGCATATTCTGGGCAATTTCCACTCGCCTCTGTTATACATATGTTATACAAAGGCCCGTAGGAGCAATAAGATATGGCGAGCAAGGGTCAAAATTCAAGCAAGAAGGCACACCTGCCTGTGGCCGTCCGCTACAATCCAGACGCAAAGGTCAGGACAACAACCTTCCGTGGTAAGCCCCAATACACAATTCTTTATGGTTACGATGCCAACGACAAACAAAAGGTCGTAGCTCGCCGTGACAAGGCCGATGCCACTGAAATAGCCAAGAAGGCCGTCCTCGCCGCTAGGGCGCAATCTGAGGGCCGAGACGCTGCCTCTGTAACCACCTCAAAGGAGGCATTCGATTATGCAGCTTCCGAGCTTGCACCTTACAACGTGGATATTGTCGAGGTCGTGGCATGGTGGAAAAAATGGCATGATTCAATTAAACATTATGTGAGTGTTACCGAGGCCGTCGATCTGTGGGTCGAGGAACACCATTTCAAGACAGGAAAAACCAACAAGTCCGAGGCTTATTGGCAAGGTATGAAAGATACCTATTTGAGCCCATTCAAGAAGACCTTCCCAGATCGGCAAATAACAACGCTCACCAAAGAAGATTTTGTACACTATCTTTTTGAAGTCAAAACAGGCGTGTCACACGCGCAAAAAAAAGAACACACTAACAAGCTCCGAACATGGCTGGGGTGGTGCATCACTAAGGGTTTCTTCTCAAATCAAACCAAGCCTTTAGACGGGATCAAGTACGGTAAAGACGCTCCGAAAAAAGGAGCAGATGAACGCATTGTTTCTGTTGAGGTGCTACGCTCGGCACTAGATTTTTGTGCGCTGGGGCAGACTCCTAGAGACCTCAATATTGGAATCATTTTAGCGATTCGCGTCTTTGTTGGTTTCCGCGCAAGAGAAACGTACACGCTGAGGTTTCGAGCCATTAAAGATCGCAACAAGGGTATCATTCGTATCACGCCTAATGATGAGCCTAAAACCTTTGCCCGTAATCCTGACCTGCAACCTGCAACGATAGAATGGTTGAACCATTTTATGGATCGTTTCCCCAAGGGCCAAAAGCCAAAGGACGACGATTGGCTTATGCCAAAAACGGATACACACCAAAAGATTGCGAAGGAGCGCATTACCACAGGTGGTTGGCGGCAACACCTTGGCCACTCGAAAAAATCGTCTTGGGGTAGTCGTTGGGAAGCATGGGCCAAGGCAAACAATCGACCTTTCCAACGCTTGGAACAAAATAGAGTAAGAGACACGTTCGCGTCCTGCGCTTTGATTGTCATAGGTC
This sequence comes from Verrucomicrobiota bacterium, assembly GCA_028343615.1. Classification (GTDB taxonomy): domain Bacteria; phylum Verrucomicrobiota; class Verrucomicrobiia; order Limisphaerales; family UBA1100; genus JACNJL01. The sequence continues at coordinate 101,640 of JAOLZA010000001.1, read as the reverse complement.
AGGATAAGACGCTTTACGGCATGGGTGAGAATAATCCAGCCACGCTTAAAAAATGGTATTACAATGCGATTGATAGCGACGGGGCAAAAGCTCACTTTGAATTCAGGCCAGACGACGAGGAAAAAGAGATCGCGCACGAAAACAAGATTCAAGAAATCATGGACGACGCCGGGCTAAACAGGGAACAAGCCGAGCAAGTAGCTAGCGGCACAACAGTCATTGGCATTCAATTAGATGCAGATAACGAGGTGACTTTCACTCAAGAGTACGAAGATTAAAAAAACCCCGCCGAGGAAAGACAATAACTCGGTGAGGTTTGTGTGTTAGAGTTTGGAATTACTCCCTGTTCTCTAAATGTTTTTGCGTGTGTTCAGTGAGGGCTGAAAAACTTAAACCCCGTCCGTGGCTCTCTCACGACTCTATTCACGCAGCTGATTAGTTGGTGTTGGTGATGCCCAGACGGTCACTGACAGCAATTTTTAAATGGACCGAATCAGTGGGACTCAAGGGAAGCCTCCCCCATGTCGCCCTTGAAGGAATTACAATTCGACCATCACACATCTCACAACATAAACCTGTTTTATCACCGACCCAGCCACTCGCAGCAGGTGCTACAGGGTCGGGATTGCTGCCGTGGCCATAAAAGGATTCGCCGCAAACGACGCAGGATTTAGTGGAGGGTTTCATAACGGGGGTATTGGTGTTAGTTTTCATTTTAGCTTTTTATGTCCATTTACTTGTTAGTTTTCTTTTAGCGTCTAATCACTTGGTGTTTAGAATTTTCAGCCGAGACGCCGTCTGTATTGGTCACGGTTTTGGTGCGAACGGGTCGCGGCTGGGGGCACTGGCCTCTAGCGTTTCCGCTGATTGCTTGATGCCTCAAATTTTTCATTCGATCATTATAACATGTCGGTAGGACAATTGCTGTCTGACCTATAGGAAAATTTTAGGTGTCTGAAATTGGCCGATTTTTTAAAGGGCCAATTCGGAAGGTTAAATTGGGACGCGGCGGCTTGAGATTTTAGCGACAGGTGAGACTGTGAAAGCAGTCGAGCTTGGGGGGAACAGTAAACCTCGACTACTTACTTTCGAATTATCTCTTTGCGAATCTTAATGGTGTCGTCGTAAAAGTTACGACCCCAGCCAGCAACCTTGCCGTCTATGATGGCAGATTTTCATTACCCACTCTAGGGTCGCCTAATGATTTCACAATTTGGCATCGCCGCCCTCAACTTGCTTGCCCCTTGAGAAGTAATTTTGGTATTTGATATAGCAAGTCTCCCTTCTTTTAAGCCGCGCATTTTTACAATGTCGCTAAGCATAGAGTCGTCAACTGGCAAATAACCTAATTCAAGATTCGTGAGGTTATGCATCTTAAAAATCTCCTTAAAACCTTCTTTAGTGATTTTTTGTCTCCTAAAACTTAAACTTCTCAGATTGTCCCTTTCGGAAATAGTTTTTAAACCCTTGTCGGTAATTTGTGATGAAGACAAAGAAAGCCAAACGATGTGTTTCATATTGGAAATGGTTTCCAGCCCCTCGTCGGTAATTTGTTTTCCCAAGACTAGGCTGCGGACATTTTTCATTTTAGCAACGTCTCTAAGGGCTTCGTCGGTAATTTGATCGCCTAAACCAAGATCATGAAGATTTGGCAACTTGAAAAACTCACGTATCGTTGCATCGGTGAAAAGTTCATCCCTACCGTCAGTGTCACCTAATTCGAAGACTGTTGACAATTCCGACTTGGTGAATATCGCTTCTGGGGCGAGTTCACCATGAGGCTTGCCTAACAGCTGTGCCAGTATATCATTTAGGATGGGATCATTAATCTTCACTTCCGTGTTATCTTCATTCAGCCCACACCCAACCATCACCACAGCCACAATCATCAAGAGGAGTTGCTTCATGAGAAAAAACTAAGGCTCCCGATTGTATCTGGCAAGAATTTATTCGATAGAATTCGGGCCCAATTGCAATGATCACTGAGAAAACAAAAAAGATCACAATCAAAGCTCTAAAGCTGTTTGGCGACAAGGTAGCCGCTCGCGCCAAATAATTTAATTCATTTAAATATATCGAGTGACTGTAATGCTGGCCGCTTTGCATCCAATCGCGGCTTATGCCCGATCACCTTCTCCGTGGCCGTGGTGATCGCGGCCTTAACTTCATCAATGTCACATTCAAGACAACCAATAGCATCGTGAATCGTATAACAGAATATGCTTTTTGATCTGAGTGACTCACACGCACCGTCGATAATTATGCTGCTCTCTTGGCGGTGGAGCTTTAGCGCGAACTGGCTAAAAACTTTTTCTTTGCCATGCTCACTTTCCTCTAGCACAGGAAATTCGTTTTTGTTTCTAACTGTCTTCAGAAAATGAATCTTGTGAGCCAAACACGGGAACTCCGATTCGATAACTAACCAGACCGCCTTGGCTGACTTACGGATCGCCACGGGCGCACGGTGTGGGGTCTGGGCATTGAGGCCACCTTTGATGATCGCGGCCTTGATTCCATCGCGGGAGATTCCTGAACACTGTGGGTAACAGCGCAACGCCTCATAAAAATCACCACCGTCCCACATTCGATACCAACGCGCCGCCTCGTCTTTTTCATTTTGCATCGCCGGGTCTTTAAGCAACGCTCCAATCAAAAAAGGCTGGCTAGCGACCATATCAACTTCAAACAATGGCTCGCCTTGATAACGGAGAAACGAGCGCACATCACGATGCATACGCGTGATCACTGTATCCACCCTGCCCGTTCGTTTAGCGCGTGAGAATTGAACCTCAGAGCCTTTAAACGCCTCTATGGCATCGACATAGTGCCGCGCGTAATTAAGCCCATCCGCATTGCGATAACTGCGGCCTTCAATGTATTCATGAACCTCTTCAGCCAGAGTAATTTTCTTCAGATTAGCAAGTAGCCACGCCTCAAGATCATCATTAACTTGGCATCGCGGTTTAACCTGCGTAGCAAGATGCGAATCCATAGCGGGGGAAATATAATACGGCTCTGGAACTCTCTCTCGCTTTGATCCCTGCCATTCATCTGTAAATCTATACGACTTTGAAAATCGCCCAGCAGAGTAAGCGTGGTTGGCCTCAATAATCTTTAGAGCCACCAATAATTTAATAACTTTCTGAACGCAGGAACCTCGCCCGATCACATTAGTTAAGTTAGTCACAGACAAATTCACCCAATGCCTAGCCTCATCATAGTAACGCTGGGCTATCTCGCCCCATAGCAAACGAGTTAAAAAAATATAAGCCTTAGTCAGATTGAATTTTTCGCCTTGTTTTGATTTCTTGGAGCGGAGGAAAAAAGATTTAAGCTCATTTGAAATAATATCACTCGTTTTCAGCATCGCCTCTAAGTCACAACTGCACGGGCGGTATAGAACAATTTGTTTTGACTCTGGGTCTCTACGGATCATCGGAAGAATAAAATTTTCTACAATTACCTATACTCTAAATAATAACACATACCATTTCTTAATCTTAATAAATTAAACATCACTACATCTCCCTATGTCGGGCATTTTCAAACTTAGCACTTTTTCGCGGGAAGAATAGTTAAATAAATATAGAGAGAAAAAACCGTCCGTTGACCCTTTTAAAGTGTAATAGATGGTAACGCCATGAGGGGATCAAATCTTAGCAATCACATTAATGATGCCCTAAGCACAGGGCATTCATTTGCGCCGCCAGAGGTATCCGAGGCGATACATAAGCATGATCAGTGGATGGCCAAAAACTGGGAAAACCAAAACCCTTACCTCTACGGGGAAGTCTTTTCGAGCAAGCCAATAACCCAATCAAACAACAAAAGAATCCAAACAATTATAGATGGGATCAAAACGCTCGGCATCCCTCTAAAACTTTACAAAGGCAACGCCAAATCACATTGCTGGGAAGGCGGCGATTTGGAAAGCAAGGTCACTAAGACCATCGATCAGTGGAAAATCACCAATGAAGAAAATCACATTCTTCGATTCGATCTTGATGATGATGATGACGGCATGGGCCGCATCCACGTCGTTATGTACGAGGTCGATCAGCACGAGCAAGGATCATGGATTTCATGCAAACGATTTTGGCACGATCAGTTGAAACCCATACTGTTAGAGCATTGCGGCTTTAACTCAATCTGGGGCCGCGCAACATATTCGATAGACCATCCAGTTAGAGGCAATCCAACTAAGGCCAAGGATTGGCGGCGCAGCTTTAAATTCATGGGCTACGATTCTCGGCTGCGGCCTATCTTCGTCAATAAGCTTTGGCTGTTTTATATGCGCCTCGGCTTTATCCCCTCGCCAGCCGAAATAATTCAAGTCGAGCAAGGTTTAATTGATGTGCTTGAAGCAAAAGAGATTCACCTTCTCTCAGATCAGATCGCGCAGGGAATCAAGGCTGAGATCGGCGGCGCGGCGTGGAGCGAATTAACAAAATTTGATGTGCGCCGAATCAAGGAATGGAACGCCATTCAACGTAAGCGAATCACGCAAGTTGATCCTTTGACCGCGCAGAAAATTAGACATCAAACCCTAACTGGGCTGATCAAGCGACGGCACGAGCTTGAGCAATGATCGCAACCTCCGGGTCACGCGCTAACAATTTATGAAACACACAGAAAATCCACGTCGGGAAGAAGCTCTCGATGTACTTAAAACCTTGGCCCGACGCCTAAGATCGATCAACGCAGATATTGTTTTTGTGTCTTTGATTGAAGGCGGCTTCTCCGACGATGAAGCATGTAAATTAACGGGGGCGTTATTCCGCACCGCAAAGGCTCGGAACTGGTTGACCAAGACTGACTACTCGATCAAGTCACAGAGAAATCACAGCAACCTTCAATCTGTCTGGCTGTCTAATCTCTTTGGCAAAAAGCCTAATGGGAAGCCCTTGGCCGATAGCGAAATCAGACGCGAATATGCGCGGTGGAAGAACGCGGGTTATACAATTCCTGATGTGTTGGCGACTACGTGGGAGGCGACGCAGCAGGATAAGAATTACTGCGATGTGACGTATCAACAGCCGCCGAAAGATATGTGCTACGGCGTGACCGTAGTGAAAAAGTGAGAAACGTATCCTACCAGAAAATAATCACTGAGTTATTTTGAAAAAGATAAAACAGATGGGTAGTAACGATGCTTTTGCCCCTTGTTTTCCCCGCACCAAATCGCCTTAGCAAATTACAAGGATGTGAACGTATCGGTTTATGGTTGGTTGGAGAAACCTTGAAAAAGCAAAGCCGCAGCCCCAGCCCCGATATACGATAATTAGTTAATTAACTATTTTCAAAAACTGGGCAGCACCCTTCACCTAACTAAAATGTTCCTCACCGATGCGCCCGTCCAGTCACCGCCTTGGCGGTTCGAGTTGCTCAGAGTTTGTGATGAACAAACCGACATCTTGATAAAAGCTTGCGGAGGGGCACAGTGGGAGTACTCTGATCAGATCGTATGAGAAAACTTTTATCTTTAATACTTCTTTCACCGCTCCTAGTCGGAGCTTTCGAGTTCACCGCCAAGGTGGTTGGCGTAACCGACGGTGACACCATCACGGTACTGCGCCAAAGTACGCAGCATAAAATAAGGTTAATGCACATAGACGCCCCAGAGGGCCACCAAGCTTTCGGCGTAAAATCTAAACAGGCACTTTCAAACAAGGTTTTTGGGAAGGTGGTTACCATCCGCTGGGCTGAGCATGACCGATACAAAAGAATTCTTGACGAAGTTTACATAAGTAAACGCCACATCAATGCTGAGATGGTAACCGAGGGTATGGCTTGGCATTACAAGCAATATTCAAAGGACAAAGGTATAGCTCAATCAGAGCTAAAAGCACGGGCAGCTAAAACGGGTCTTTGGGCAGATAAGAATGCCATTGCTCCGTGGGATTTCAGAAGAGGCGGGGCAGTGAAGCAGCCAAACAACCCCGCAGCTAATAACGCCGTCTTTGTGACTGCGACTGGCAAGAAGTACCACCGCGAAGGTTGCCGTTTTTTGTCTAAGTCTAAAATTCCAATTCCTCTACAAAGAGCCATCAAGGCTTACGGGGCTTGTAGCAAATGCGCCCCGCCAACAAAGTAGGAGACCAGCAATGCCAGCGAACATCCCAAAAGGAATCACAAGAGATGATGTCTTGAATGGTATTGCCGCATATAAAAACAACACTCCATCACGGTTCATTGATTCGACCAAATACGACTTAATCTACAAAGGGGAAGCTTTCCCGCCAAAGGCTATATTAGGGCTTTCAGCGATGAGATTAAACGCAGGGAAGCCGCTTGTTCCAAGCGACTTTAGCGCGGGTGAAAGCTCTAAGTGTTTTTCAATTCTGCGTGAATTAGGGTTTACCATTTCCATAAAAAAGGGCTTTGTTTTTGATAGTGATTATACGGATGAAGACTGGGAGTCATCAGAAGGGGCGGTTGTATATCGCAGCCATAAATCATATGAGCGAGACCCGCAATTAGCTAAGAAGAAAAAAGAACTGTTTTATGCTGAGCATGGAAGAGTGTTTTGTGAAGGGTGTGGGTTTGATTTTGAAAGCAAATATGGTGAGCGAGGGGCTGGATACATTGAGTGTCACCATATAACGCCTGTTTCACAACTCAAAGAGGGAGAGGTAACTAAGTTATCAGATTTGGCATTAGTTTGCTCGAACTGCCACAGGATGATTCACAGAAAATCCCCGTGGCTGACTATGGCAGAGCTAAAGAAACTCAAAGCATGAAGGAATACCACCTAAAGACTCGAGTTTCGAATGAAGAACAAATCTTCATTATTGAAGCATCGGACCCCCATGACGCTCTCAGGCAAGGCATCGAGTGGGCAGATCAAGATTACGAAAGCATAGAGGTTTATACTGGCCATCCTACTCTGGGAAATCTCGAATGCATGTCAATCGACTCTGCTCCGTTCAAGGCAAACCCAAAAATAAATGAACTAAAGATCGCGCCCAAGTCTGAAAGACCTGCGCCACCGCCTAAAAAATCTGCGCCACCACCTAAAGATTCTGCCCCTATACCAGAGTTTGTGAGCGACTTCTGGAGCTTTGGTGGCTCGCCCCGCATGAAAAAATCCGACGCTGGGACAAAGAATGAAGACTATCAAATAATTTTTGGACGTATCCTTATCTTCATTGGTGCTCTTGGTATTGTTGCGGCATTTCTTATCCCCACACATAAAAACGGAATGCACAATCTCGGCTTGTTGCAAAATCGAGAGATGATAATGATGTTCGCTTGTACGCTATTCATCTCAGGTTCGGTACTGAGTAAAAAGCGGAATTAGCCATTAATAAGACTAAAGGAAATCAAAGCATGAATGAATACCACATAAAGGCCAGAGTTTCGGATGAAGAACAAATCTTTACGATTGATGCACCTGACCCCGATGACGCTCTTAGGCAAGCTATCGAGTGGGCAAATCAAGATTACGTGAGCATAGAGGTTTATACTGGCCATCCCACTTTGGGAAATCCCGAACGCATTTCGACCAACTCTGCGCCGCCGCCAGCATCTTCAGGTACACCTATAATTCATTTTAAATCTTCATGGTGGGTATTTGGCTACTTTTTGACTGGTTGGTTACAGATGCTTACAGGCGTTTGCCTTTTTTCGTATTGGATGCTGGCTGCACATATTGAAGATGAGGGAAGTTTATTATGGACTGGTTTAGGAATCACGGCTTCAGGGTCAGCTTCATTGTTTTTTTCGTACATTTTAGAGTTACTAGAAAAGGGCGTGTACCATCTTGAAAATATTGATACTAAAACTTGAGTCCAAGCTAAAGCGTTCCCATAAACGACTAATTCCCCGACCCAACAAATCACCGGGCTAATTCTATTTAATTGTGGAAATCTTCCTTCAACCAACACCCCAAAAGTTGCTCATAAGTTGGTGAATCCCCAAACCAACCCAATCCAAAAATAAATTACCCCCCCGCGATTATGTTGGCGGGAAGGGTTGTTTTTCTTTGTTTGTTATGGTGAGGTTTTGGGAATGAAACAGAAATCTGATGATGCAGATCAAACTGAATCACGTGTCGGTAACTGCACAGATTGCGGCGGCCTTGTTTCTAAACAGGCAAACACCTGTCCTCACTGCGGAAATCCAAAACCATTTGAAGTAGAACCCGCACCAGCCGCCATAGAATCACCCACACCCACTGCAACTCATCACGAACGCACTTCCTCTCCCAAGAAAACCAAACCGACTACACCCAGAGAGAAATGCCCTAAGTGCCAATCGGGCACTGTCGTTGCCACACCAAAAGGCGGAAAGTTTTGCTTATCATGTAGCTACAGCAGTGAACAAAAAATATCAACAAGCGATGCTGAGAAAAGTAGATCGAAAGCTATAAAGCAAAGGGAGACTAATATAACCAAAGATTTATCGGGTGGTTGGTGCCGCAACCAATGCCCTAAATGTTTAGAATTCAATAAAATTTGGAGCAGAGATATGGACGACATGAGAGTCTGCCCATCATGCAAGTCTAAGCTCACAGAAGAAGAGTATGAATTCATTTCTGAAGGGCCAACGGAATCTAGGGTTGGCCAGAATTTTAAAAGCCCCAATCAGACCTCAAGCCCAAAGAAGCGAGTTAGTCAGAATTTTCAAAGCCCCAATCAGCCTAAGCCCGGCAAACAAAATTCCAATAAGCTGGCTTGGTTCGTCTCAGTTTCTGTAATCGTTGCTCTAATATTACTGGTTTTGTGGACGCTCAAAAAACAAGGCGAGGAAGAAGCAGCATATCAGAGAATAAAATCTTCATACGATGCGACCACCCGAATTATCGAGAAGAATGATTTACTTTCAGAATTGATCAATTCACACGAAAGATTAGTCTTATATCATAAAGATCAAAGATCGAGGCCGATAGAGATAAAACAAGCAGTAGATAACCTGAAGGAAAAGATTACAGAATGCGTGGAAGAGGGAGTCCTAGCTTCTCAAGAAGCAGATCAATACAGAAACCTAATGGCGGCGGAGCAATTTACTGAAGCATACAAGCTTCTTGCTATTGCGCTCGTGAAAATAGCGGGTGAAATGGGGGTTTTTGATGAAGGGAATTGAACCTCAATTCCCTCCCCCGATCCAACAAACCACCGAGCGATTTCTGTTTGTTTAATCGCGGGACTCATTGCTAATTCAAACCATTGGCCATCCCGATCTTGCGAACGTTCGCCATTCGCCAAGGGTTCCCTGCCCTATTGGTAAACCCAGACTCATTTAAAGCTAAGGCAATGCCGCCCCAAGTGCTGTGTTTTTTTGACTTGGACTTCCGCAAGGTTTTGATTTTTTTGATTATGGCTTGCTCGATCTTGCTGTCTTCGCCAAAAGCTTTTTTACCTTCGACCTTGGTGGAGATGCGGTTGTTCTTTCTGGCCTTGGCCTTCAAATCCTTCTTCTTCCGCTTACGCCCGTGCAACATACGAGCAACGATTTTCTCACGCTCGTAAGATGCAATGCAGAGCATAATATCGCGAATAAGATTCTGCTCACCGTCCGTCGATGTGGTTAAGTTTTTCCCAAAGGAATCGTAGGCAGTCACGCCCATCTCTTTTAGCTGGTTGCATAAGACTTGGCCGCAAAGCGTGGATCGGGCGATACGGTCAATCGCTTCACAAAAAATCGTGTCGTAATCACCGTCCTCTAAAATAGCAAAGAGTTTTTGAAGTGCAGGGCGATCTTCCAATTCGGAAGCACCTGAAATCTTAGCGTCAAAAAAGTAACCGTCTTCCTCGATCACATACCCAGCATGGGCGGCGGCACGATCAATGGCTTCGCGTTGCCTTTTTTCGCTCGCTGAATCGTTAACCCCATTGCTACGCCTCAGGTATGCGAGGGCTTTTTTCTTTGGGCCTTTCTTCATTGTCGTTTTTCCCTTTGGTTGTGCTGCTTACGCAGCGGTGCGCCACTCATTTCGCCAACTGTCTCTCATTGATCCCTCCCTCACACTCTTAACCTTACCGAAAAGAGAGTTGATCTTGATGGCCTCTGCCGCGCTCGCGTAGCGGCCACCGATCTTTCTGCCCTCTTCTATGAATTCGATGATATAGTCCGTCTTTTTAGTGTTTTTTGTGTGCATCGCTGTTTTCCTCTCGCTGGTTAGATAGTGGCCTAATAAGTTAATTAAGTAAACTAAAAACGGAGATTTAGTTAACTTATTAATTCGTAATCAATCCACAGAAATGCTTTAAATTCTCCTTTTATGTGTGGAGCGTTATACTTGATGTATAACATAGGATTTGACTATTAAGCCTGTTTTTTCGTAATATATTGGCTTTTTAGCCACCCAGTGTCGAGGTGATGCTCTACCAACTGAGCTAACCGCGCAAATGAGATTGTTTGTGTGCCAAACACTTGAGCGAGTGGCAAGCTCAATCGGACTATATTCTCCAGTCCATCCTGGAGCCCAATGCGCTCCTTGCTGACGGCTACCCTGAAAATCTTATGCCACCGATCGGACCATTCTGACTGAGGCACAAATTGAATCCCTAGTGAACTACATCGTCAAAGCCCCAAGAACCCATAAATCGTATCCGCTTTATTCAATCCGACCTGACTCATGAAAATTCCTGTTCTCCTTTCCGCATTCGCTCTCTTATGCCCCATCCTCGCCAGCGCACTCGAACCCAATGAACAGCGTCTCGGATTTGTCTCTCTGTTTGACGGAAAATCCTTTGAGGGCTGGGAACATACGGGTAACTGGGTCATTGAAGACGGTGCATTTTATCGCAACGCCAAAGGCGGCTCCCTGACCTACACCACCACCACCGTACCCGATGATTTCGAATTGCGATTCGAATGGAAAGTGTCGAAGGGTTGCAACTCCGGTGTCTACTATCGCCCAGGTCAGGTCGAATACCAGATTCTGGACAACGTCAACAGCCCCTACGGCGAAAATGCCCGCCAAGCAGCAGCTTCGATCTTTTTTTGTATGGCGCCTAAAAAGGATGTGACCCGACCTGTCGGCAAATGGAATACGGCCCGCATCCTGTGCAAGAACACAGTGATCGAACACTGGCTGAATGGCGAACGAGTACTCTCCTTTGACTACACCGCAGTCAAGTGGGCTGAATATGTGAAACTGCTTGGCATTCGTGGAGGCAACCTTACAGGCCGTAACGGAAAGCTTTGGCTACAAGATCACGGACAGGATGTCTGGTTTCGCAATCTTCGTATGCGAGTCATCCCCGATAAAGAAACGATCATCCCTGACCCCGACTTTGTCCCGATGGCAGTAACAGGTCGAGCTCTCGAAAAAGAACAGGCCCGTGTAAAAAAGATGCTCATCCCAATTAAGAAGTAGGGCGGGGCCATATAAATAAGCGGCAATCATTAACGATGGCCGCTGTAACTAAGAAAACTCATGTTCGATTGATAACGCCCCTTCGCTGGCTTTCGACTAACAACTACGAGAATTCAGAACTGGCAAGAAGAGCCTCGAAGACCTCTCCCACAACGTCGTTAAGCCGGTAGTCACGCCCGTTTAGCCGATAAGTTAGCCTTTTTGGTTATGTTGGAAGGGAATTGTTATGGTAAGGTTTTCGCAACAGGCGACTCTTGTTACAGGATCCCATTATAATCTTTCTGTTTTATTGTAGTAGGTGAGAGCGAGTAGTTTCCTGTAAGGTTGCGGCACATGAAACAGCTCTCCTTCACTTCTCTTAATTTAATCCTAAAACAGCTCAATTAACCATGCTTTGCCTTAAATGTAAGAATCACCAATTAATTGAGCTTTCTCTTGGCTCAGGAATTTACCGGTGCGGCAACTGCTCCAGCCACTGGCTCGATTACAAGCCGGTAGAGTCCTATTTGGTCGAGAGAGATGAGATGACAGCCAAAGCCTTCCGGGCCATCTGGGATTTAAAATCTGAAAAAAGTCCGTCTTTAAAATGCCCGCAGGACTACTCTGATTTACACGTGTTTTCTTATAAGGGAATCGAATTAGACTTTTGCATGGAATGCAAAGGCCTATGGTTCGATGTTTTCGAGCTGGAAGCATTTAGCAATCGCGATGACTTGGAGAAGGCAAATTCGAGGCAGAAGGCAAATTTCAGGCAAGCGAATGGGGAGAGAGAATGGCACGACCTTACGGTGTTTGGGGTTTTGGACGCTGCTGCTTCTCTCGTCGTAGGTTGTGTAGGGATTGGATTAAGCGGAGGAGGAGGACCTGGCAATTAAGTGAGTAAAGTTATGTAATTGACCTCACTTAAGAGATTTATATTTGCTGGCTTGGTATTAGGCTCTATGACATCTCTGTTCCCAAGCTTTCGGTGGACAATTACGAGAATTCAGATCAGGCAAGAAGTGCATCGATGACCTCTCCCGCAACATCGGTAAGCCGGTAGTCACGCCCGTTGAACCGATACGTCAGCCTCTTATGGTCGATGCCCATCAGCTGTAAGATAGTAGCGTGCAGGTCATTTACGCTGACACGGTTTTCGATCGCCTTGTATCCGAATTCATCACTGGCGCCATATTGCACGCCGCCTTTGATTCCGCCGCCCGCCATCCACATGGTGAAGGCGTGAGGGTTGTGATCCCGTCCCAAACTGCCCTGCGCATCTGAAGTCCGCCCAAACTCCCCACCCCAAACTACCAGCGTTTCGTCAAGCATCCCGCGTGCCTTCAGGTCGGCGAGCAGGGCACCTATCGGCTGGTCGACGCTCTTGGCGGCGATACGGTGATTGGCCCCAATATCGTTGTGGCCATCCCAAGGCACGTCGGCCACACCGCCTCCTCCGCCATTTGTCCCTGCATATAACTGAACAAAGCGCACGCCGCGTTCGATCAGGCGGCGCGCTGTAATGCACTGCTTGGCTACGAGTTGCGTCTCTTTCTGGTCCGTACCGTAGGCCTTGTGGGTGAGCTCGGTTTCCTTAGTGAGATCCATCGCTTCGGGGGCAGCTGTCTGCATCCGGTAGGCCAACTCAAATGACTCAAGCCTCGCTGCCAGATCAGCCTCGTGCGGTCGTAGTTCCTGATGCTTGCGGTTCATCTCCTTAAGAATATCGAGCTGCGCCCGCTGCTGCCCGTCGGTCATGCCCTTCAGGCGCGCCAGGTCGGCGATGGGCTTTTGTCCATCAATGGAGGTCGGCTGATACACTTTGGGCAGAAATCCTGGTGACCAGATCGGCTTACCGCCACGCGGCATCGCACCGTGCAGGACCACAAATCCGGGCAGGTTCTTGTTCTCGCTTCCCAGGCCGTAGTTAAGCCACGACCCCATGCACGGGCGCCCCTGAAGGAACATGCCGGAGTTCATCTCCAGCATTGCCGGGGTATGGTTGTTCGACTGCGAAAAGCACGAGTAGATGAATGCCTGATCATCGACGTGCTGCGCCATGTGCGGGAATATCTCCGAAACCCACGCACCGGACTGACCGTGTTGTTTGAAGGCGAACGGCGACTTCAACACTTTGCCGCTGGTGGTGAAGAATCCGGTCTTAGGGTCAGCCCCTTCAAGTTTCATCCCATTGCGTTTTTGTAACTCCGGCTTGTAGTCGAACGTGTCCATCTGCGATGGGCTGCCGGGCATGAAAAGCCAGATGATTGACTTTGCTTTAGGCGCGAAGTGTGGTCCTTGCGTCTGCGCCGACTGTTTGTTGGGAGTGGCCGCGGCGGCGGAAAGCAGCCCCTGTTCACCAAGCAGGCCAGTCAGGGCGAGAGAGCCACATCCGAGTCCTGCATTTTTTAGGAAGGCCCGGCGTGAATGAAAATTGAATGGTTTTTGCATCTTAGCTAATCGATAAAAATAAACTCGTTGAGGCAGAGCATAAGCTGGCAGAAATCAGCCACGGCACGCTCCATCGCCTTGCCATCTTCACCGTAGGACGCGGTCTGCTTATTGATAAAGTCGACCATCTGTTGCCTTTCGGCATCGGTCGGCGGACGGGATAATGCTGTAGCATAGGCCGTATCAACCACCTTCTCCGGCGCCATCGACGGTGTGGATTGAATACGCTGGGCAAACTTCTCCGCCAACTGCCGTGCGAGCGGTGAATTCATCAGCGCTAGCGCCTGCGGCGGGACAGTGGTGATATCACGGTGCCCGATGCTCTGGATGGCATCAGGCGCGTCAAATAGCTGCAGCATCGGAATCAGATTGCCGCGTTTCACAGTGAGGTAGATGCTCCGCCGAGGGATCGCCTGATTCAGCGTCCCCTTTCCGAACATCGTTTTGTCCAGCGTCCCACTCACGGCCAGAAGCGTATCGCGGATAGCTTCGGCATCCAATCGCACCGCCCTTCGCCGCCACATGAGCTGGTTGTCAGGATCCGCCTTTGCTGCTGCCGGGTTGCTTTCGCCCGACTGCCGGTACACCGCACTCAACATGATCAACTTGTGGATTGGTTTAAGTTTCCAGCCACCGCGTATCAGCTCCGAGGCAAGAAAATCTAAGAGCTCGGGGTGCGAAGGAGCGACCCCTTGCTTACCGAAATCGCTGGGGGTCGTCACGATGCCGCGCCCCATGTGGTGCTGCCAAAGGCGGTTCACGATTACCCGAGCGAGCAGATGGCCGGCTCCTTTTTGGTGATCTGTCAGCCAGTCCGCCACAGCCGCGCGGGGGTGGCGGGAGACGGGCTTCGCGTTGGCGGCCTCCGTGGATACAAGCCACCGATCCTCCGGCGTGTTGACCGAGGTCAGCACCCTGAGGAAACCGGGGGATGCTAACCCCTGCTTCGCATTCGAATTGCCGCGGGCGAGGAAGTACACCTTGCGCGTGTCGGCGCCAAAATTGTAAGTCGCGCCGTTCTTCCGAGCGGCGAATACCTTAGTGATTTTTGGCTTGGGCTGTTCTTTGAGATGCTCCTGTTCAGCTTGATTAAGGCTGGCCCAATCCGAGTCACGCGGTGAATACCATTTCAGTAACGCCTGTTTTTGTCCGTCGTTCCGCTTGTCTGCGGCCAGCTTTAAGATGTCTTGGATATTCTTAGGAATGTTCGGTCGCGTGCTGAAGTAGAACCCTGACGGTCCGGAGGCATTGATGATCTTCACCAGTAGTTTGTTAGTGCCCGCATTCAGTTTGAGCGTGACCTTGTCCTGATCTGCCGCCACGCCTCCGGTCACCTCTTTGGCCAACACCTGGTTCCCATTGAGAAACACCTTGATCGCATCATCGCGTCCCAACGAGATCTCCAACGGCGACTTCTTGGCCACCTCAATTGTTCGAAAGAGGTAGTTTGCGCTATTGTTTCCGGTCAGCGTATTGTGGATTTGTCCGTCTTTCCAATCGGGCTGGGGCGTCCACTTCAGGTCTTCGTAGGTCTTTTCAAGATTCACTTCTTTCTCTGGTGCGAACGCCTTATTGTAAGCCATCTTGAAATCAGCAGCTTTGAAAGGTCCGATCACCTGCCAGACTCCCAGTTTCTCGAGCGGTGGTGGCTCCGCTTTAGTATTCAACCAATCATCCAGCCGTTTCGGTAGATGCTCCTTTTCGAACTTTACCCGAGCATCTACAAACGGCTTATGCGCCTTGTCGAACTTATCTTTGGCGGCCTTCGTCGCGGCGGGATCGGGATCGTAATCAAAATCTTGGAACCCGGTTTCGGCAAATGCCGCAGTTAGCCGGTAGTAATCACGGATCGGCAGAGGGTCAAATTTATGGTCGTGACAGCGAGCACATCCGATAGTTAACCCCAACATCGACGTTCCGATCGTGCCAACGACATCATCCAACTGTTCGTAGCGGCTTCGTTCCCGCTCTTTCTGCGTTTGCTGCGAGGTAAATGGCCCGGCGGCGAGAAAACCGGTCGCGGCCTGGCTTGTGTAGTCATCCGGCCCGATCTGATCTCCGGCAATTTGTAGCCGCACGAACCGGTCGTAGGGCATATCCTCGTTGAGGGCCTTGATGACGAAATCGCGGTAGTGGAAAGCCGCAGGCCTATCCCTATCAAAGGCGAAACCGTTGCTCTCTGCAAACCTCGCCAAGTCGAGCCAGTGGCGGGCCCAGCGTTCGCCGTAGTGCTGACCGGCGATCAGCCTGTCGATCAGTCGCTCGTAGGCATCCGTAGAGGTATCGTTGGCGAATGCTTCCACCTCGGCCGGTTCGGGAGGCAATCCCCACAAATCAAAATACGACCGGCGGATGAGGGAGCGACGATTTGCCTCACCGTTAGGCTTTAGCCCCTTATCCTCGAGCAGCGCCAAGATGAATCGATCGATATCCGTGCGTACCCAATCGGAGTCCTTTACTTGTGGAGGCGCAACCTTGCGGAGTGGTTGAAACGACCAAAACTTCCGCCCGGTTTCAATATTGATCTTTTCTTTGGCTATCTCTGCCGCCTTGCCATCGCGGGGGTCAGGTGCTCCGATCTTCACCCACTTTTCAAAATCGGCAATAACCTCTTTTGGCAACTTGCTCTTAGGCGGCATCTCGAGCGACTTCTCGTGGCGGATCGCCTGAAGTAACAGGCTCGCCTTCACGTCGCCCGGCACGATCGCCGGCCCTGTCTCCCCTCCTTTAAGCACCGCCTCGCGGGTATCAAGCTGCAGTTCGCCCTTCAGTTTATTCTGCCTAAGCGCCTCGGCGGAATGGCACTTGTAGCAGCGTTCTACCAAAACAGGGCGAATCTTGGTCTCGAAGAAATTCAGTCCCTCTGTGGTGGGTTCCTCGGCAGCCGCCAACAAGGCGACCATTGGCGAAATAACGAGGATTGTCGATAACGCGCGATTCATTGGATGAAATTGTGAATGCCCAACCCTTTCCGAGTCAACTTTACTCTGACGTAGATAGTAAGTCTTTCATTCGCGCGTTCCATGGTAATGAAATGAGTCAATTCTAATTCTAAAGAAATTTAAAATCTTCTGCTCCAAACCAAACACTTCGGCGATTGGTAGCCTCAACCGGAAGTTCAAGTGGACAGGGGGCTCCAACATTCAAGTTTCCGTTGAAGCTGTAGGCGGTGTTGTCGCCGTATTTTGAGCCCTCGGTCTTGAATTTGCGCGTTCCTTTTCGGTAAAGAAGCGCATGGTCCTGCCTAGGATGAGAAATTCAAGGGTGGTAAACTCTAATTACTGGATAGCAGTCGACCGAGATGCCAACGGCAAGAGAAAGACCTATAGCCGCTGCGTATTTTTACTTTTGGAACGCTAACCAATAATTGGAATTTGCGGTGGGTTGTGTAGTTGGTGTGCGAATATATCAACCTGAAACCCCCTGAATCCCAAAGCGGTATGTATAATAATATATACCGTTTCTATTCAAATATGGGCGTAAACTCTGCGAAAAACGTGTAAATGCGCGCTTCAAATTGTATGTGGAAAAATCGTCCTGTAGAATAGGGTTTAATCCGTTCTGGCACGACATCTGCTGCTCACTTGGGGTGCGAATACAATACGAACCAACAAAAAAATGAAAAACGACATTATTACCGATAAAGCAATCACTGCCGCCATGCAGGCGATTGAGACTGATCTCCGGAAAAACAGCTGTGGCTACGCCAAAATGGTGATTATCCGGAATTCACTGGTTGCTAACTTAAAGGCGTCTTTGAATCAAGGCCTAGGTTAACCAGTTTTACGGGCGGAAGCACCCCTTTGCCCGACTTCTCAAGGGCAAACATCTCACAAAGAGGCGGCCGCCCCCCGCTTGGATTGTATGTGTGGCTATCTGGAGGCGAGAGGAAGCTCGGGCTAGAACTGAAAACTTGATTCTTCTTTTATCTTTGGAGGATTGATGTCTATTCCCTTAGGGCGTCTCTCTGTTATATCCAGATCATTGCAATACCATCTTTTGGGTGTTGCTTCGCAATACACCATTCCTTTGTGAACACGGCTCGGCTCAACTAACCTTGTGTCTTTCGATCCCTCAATTTCAACAGCAACTCCCATGCGATTGATTTCTCCTTTTTCGATATCTGTATAAGTTGAGCGATAGAGTCGCACCTTATAGCCACAATCATGCAGTAAAGCCGCCAATAGTATTGCGCCATCATCAACGGTTCCTTCCATCTGGATCAAGGTTTCAGTCGGAAATTTCGGATAATGATTTGGCTGGAAAGTGTTCTTGCCAGCCCGAAGATTGTTGAATTTATCAAAAGCATGCCTTAGATCACTGATACGAATACTAAAGTGATTATGTTTTTCAGTATTTTTTTCTATGTTAATGTCATTTAATTGTTCTAAATTTCTTAGTAGTGCAGCGTGTTCTTTGGGCGTAAGGCTTTCCGTTACTATTTGTTTATATTCTCCCCCGGGCCATTCGCTTTCCGGCTTATTCTCCTTAAACCATTCTTCAAGTTTTCCTACGTAATTCACAATTTCCTCAATCTCTCCGTCTTCGTCGTCATCATCGGTTCTCTGAATATTAATATGCCATTTCTTTATGCTCTCCCATAAAGAATCTTCCTCAGTTTTTGACATTGGATCTCGCCAGAAGCCAACTACTTCCCAAAGTGTAGTAGCCACAGCCTTGACTCTGTCGAGTTTGGGCAGATCAGCAGCTGCCTCATCCGGTTTAACAAATACATCCAATTCCGGGGGAGGGATATCTTCCCTTTGCTTAACAAGGGATTGAACGGCTGCCAAGCAAAGCTCTATTTGTTGTAACTCTGAGAGGCTGTTGTTACGTACAACCTGATATAGGTGGTAGGACAAGGTTTTCACCTCACGGGACTCAGCAGCATGGATTTTATGGCTGACATAAGTCTTGCCCCAATTCCCAATATTATCGTTGTAGGTATCCGCCGCATCCTTATCTTCCAAGACGCTCTGCCATTCTGTGAATAGCTCTTTGTTCTTATCCTGAAATGTTCCCAACCCATTCGCGCTGGCTTGAAAGTGCAGTTCAGGGACCGGATCTCCATTCGGATGACCATGTTCGGTGAACCATGGGAACCGAACCTCCTCTAGAGACATTTGCTTCCAATCACCTGAATCATCTAACTTACGCAATTCGGCAACACATCTATCTCTCTGTCTTTTTGCATTATCATATGATTGCTTTTGAGCTTTGTTAAGCCACTCTAACATCCCCGTTCCTGTGCATTCCTCACATGCGGTTTCTTCAAGAACCGGAGGCGCTTGCTCTTCCGAATCCTCTTCCGAATCCTCTTCATTTTCTTTTCTCTCAGAAAGCACTCCCGTCCCGTTGCATTTCATACACGGATGGCTCCCCCTATTCTCAACCATAATTTCCATTTTTTCATCGAGTTCTTGAAGTTCGCGTTTTAACCGCAATTCCAGTTCCTCCTCCTCCTCTGGAGTCCAGGAACACCGACGTGCACTCTCTATTTCCTTTGGAACCTCCGTTTTGGACTGCGTGCAAATGTACCAAAATAAAGTAGTTGTCAGTGCCAATATAAGAATCAGTCCAAAGTATACCGAATCATGGCCTTTCGCCTCCTTGCCAAGGATGAAGGGTAGTATACTCATTGCTATCGCAAAGAACCCAGCGCCAAGGATGATTCCTCGATAATGCTCGAGTGTATGGTATCGTGGGAAATAGTCGGCAAAATCCAAAACCGTGCTTTGTTTTCTAGCGAAGTAATACACCAAGAAGGTCAGCAGAGGAATTAGGACAAGCAAGGACCACATAATTCTCTCAACCCAGCCACCCCATTTCTGTAATATTTCTACATTTTGGATTAATCCAATCGATAATAAGCTAAAGAAGATCAAATAAGAATAAATCCTGACAGCACTCCAGCCCGACAGCCGAGTTACATCAAATTCATGCAAATCATCCGAGAAACGTTTCTTTGGCTTCGAAAAATACTGGTTCATTATAATCCTTCTTCAGGAACCTTCTCCTCGGGAATGTTCACATGTACCCCTTCCACATCCCCCGTTGCTTGCTGAATCGCATCCCAAGTATATCCATGGGCCAAATAAAGAAAACAGACCAGACTTGGGTTATAAAAGTCTGTTATGCTCCGCTTGGTTCCTCTGGATTGATAATTTGACTCGTAATGGTCCTTGATTCCAAACTCCGGTTCCTCCGCGATTTTCCCCTCAGGGTGGAAAGCCCAGAATTGCTCACCCACATTATCGAAATAATGTGAGGCTATTATTGCCCTTTCGATATATGCCTGAAGAGGGGGCTGCTTTCTGAATTTTTGCTGTTTCATATAATGCCACAACTCAAACCCCCTCTCATCCTTGCCTAGATTATGATCCGAACCACGGCTATATCCATTCAGTAAAAACCTCCGGTGTGAGTTGTCCGAAATTCGGCGCAAAACCCTATACCACCAATCTCCATGTCCCAAATGGTCGGGTATTTGTTCGTCGTTGCGCCAAAATTCTTCCGCCCATCCAATTGTCTCATTTCTGACATGTTTTTCCCACGTGTCTCTGGTCTGAGGAAAAGTAGCCGGATTCAGCATAGTAACCAGTTCCAGGTCAGTCGGAGCCTCAGGATATTCTTCAGGACAGTTGTAATACGTCTCCAGCTGTTGGTTCGCCTCCTCAATCTGCTTCTCCATTTCATCAGCTTTTGATTGGAGCACCTCTCTGGCGTGGCTCATTACTTCCCTTATCGAGGATACCATCTTATGGTTAACAATGGCTTCGACCATCATTTTTATTTCGCTGGTGAATCTATTTTTTCTCCGTTCGTAATCATGCAGTGTCGTTCTCAAGTGATAAGCCACTAGTCCCAGCGAAAAGCAAAGAGCCACAGCCATCCCGGCTGAAATATGAACGGCGAAATTACCAATGGGATAATTCGTCAATGCAAAATAAACCCCATAGCCAGTGGGCGGGAATAATAACAACCACCCCCATCCTATTCCGGAAAATATTCGTTTCAGCCGACCATCATATCTAGAGTTTGCTATTAAATAAAACAAGGCCATAGGGGCAGCTATCCCGAGGATCGGGCTAATAATTGTATCACTCAGCCTTAGCATTTCGAATAAGTTGAAGAAGATAACTGCAAAAAAGGCGAACATCAGTGCCCAACTGGTTTTCAATGTTCTGCCATGCGGCCTTTCCAATTGCGCTACGATTGCCCCTAGGGCAAATCGCATGATCTCCGTTGTTTTAAAATCGGTGCGTTTATCATGAGCAAACTCTGCAGATTGCCCTTCT
Source organism: Verrucomicrobiota bacterium (assembly GCA_028343615.1). Classification (GTDB taxonomy): domain Bacteria; phylum Verrucomicrobiota; class Verrucomicrobiia; order Limisphaerales; family UBA1100; genus JACNJL01. The sequence continues at coordinate 80,589 of JAOLZA010000001.1, read as the reverse complement.
AATTCATTTGCTAGATCCCGGTAACGCGTCTTCAGCAATGTGAGCCCAGTGCCCGAACTGATCATCGATTTATGGAATTCATCAAAATCCGCATCAAATCCCACCTTCACTTGGTCGGCTGCCTCATGAAGTAGCTTAAATTTGTCGCTGATTTCATTCTTAGTAAGCAGAGTGATTACATTGAGTATTCGCCGGACAGCTTTCCCCTTGGGTTTTCCTTTTTCACGGGCCTCCTCCATCTCCCGGGTGAGCTCTCGGTTAATTTTTCCAAATACTTGTTTTTGAAGACTATGCCGGTACTTATCAATACTCGTAGCCTTTTCTAATTCGTCCGTTGCCTGCCCCTCTTCTTTTTTCAGCATTTTTAGGCGCCGCCACAATTCACGGTTCCAATCTGTGTGAAGGCAGCCCCATCTGTCGGGCTGTGCACCGCCCTCGATCTTAATTTCCCCACCGTATGATACTTTTGGGAGATCATGTTCCGGATTAGCCCAACCTTGATCCAACCATTTCTGAACAAAACATTCTTTGAAATGTTTCTTCCTCGACAAATCGATCGCCCGAATCCTTTCCCAGAAAAATGCCCGTAGTCCGATCACCGCAGGACTAATACGTCCGTCGATCCAGCCCGAACCGCTTAGAAGAGAGTTTTTCCAATTGCTCTCCACAAAAGACAGGTGCGCAATTGTTGCGCCGAGATACCTCAATTCTTCAGTTGTGGTCGGTCGGTTATACTGATCCCAAGTCGTTGCCAAAAGCACCTTAGGGGGATTGGCTCCATCACCGTGGGCGTGACATCTGGGTTGCCTGGTCCCATTATCATTCGTTACTAAAACGTTAATATCTTCGATGAAGTCAATGGTCTTCTTAGACAACCCTTTGTGCTGCAGGAGAACAAAAAGTACTTCGAATGAAAGTGCTTCTGGTATTTCTGAGGATACACAAAAATTCGTAATCGATTCCCGAAAATCGCTCAACTGTGCATCGTCAAGAGCCAGGCCCTTCTCATTTCCTTCCAGAAGAATAAGGATTCTGAAGGTGCCAATCGAGGACTCGTGACCCAGCTTGGCTAAATCCATTTCTAGCCTATTCTGCAGTGAGAAGTAGAAATCACCAGCCGCCTCTTGGCTCAGGATGCTTGGCAAAACCCGGCCTTCACTTTCTCCTAAAACAGGATGGTTTTCGTTAAGGAAAAAATTATCCGGCACTGGCCCAATCCAGCCTGTCACCCGGCCCCAAGGTGGGTCTGCCTCCAACCCATACTCAATTGTATGTAACGCATTTGCAACCTCCTGATGAGGGCAGAAGACAACTGTAGGGCTAAAAACCATGAATTTGGATTTCCGTCCGAGACACAATAAGCTACCGAGCAAGTTCAGATCGGATAACCGCGGTGAGGAATTCTTCCTCAATTTTTGCAGCAGGGCGCTTCGCATACCCGATCTCTTTGACTTTTTTCTCGGCATATTCGGCGAACATCCGCCTGTCCAACTCCACGGGGGAAAGGGCGTTTAACTCAGGATCCTGTGCGCAGGCCTGACGGAATTCTCTTTCTTTATGAATCAGGGACTCTTTGTACTCATCTTCCATAATTGCGGCTACTCTCAGGATAGATTTCGGATCATTTCGTGCATCCCTATAAACTCCCTTAAGAATCTCAAAATCCATATCGCTAGCCGCCGTGTTCACCGGTGCGGCGAAGTTAACCTTATGACTTTTGGAAGGGATATCGATGGCCTTTCTGCCCGTATACTCATCTTCCTTGATATACACCCACCTTGCTTCGCCCGCTTCAATTTGCTGTTCGATCAGACCGTAGTAATGTGACCGAATAAATGTGTGCGCAAATTTTGTGTAATCCTTTGTCGTCAGATTTATTATAGTTCTCTGGCCTGAAGACTCATCAAGAGGACAAAGCGTATCTTCATAGTCCTTCAATATTGACCTGCGAATCTTCGGTGCGTTTGCTACCATCGATTTCTCACACTCTTTAAATGCATTCATGAAATCAAGGGATTCCAAGGTGTAACCGAAACGCATCGAAACCCGCACAATTCCTTCAGTAACTCCTTCAGGCATTTTGACTATGTCAGGGTCTTCCCGAAAATCTCCTCTTTCAACAAAATCCTCCAGTACTGTGGCAACATCTTCAGCACCACTCGGATAGAGTAAATAGTCCAAACATTCTATCTCATCGGTGAAATTTGCAGCCTGAAACTCTCTATCCGCGGTGAGCCACGGCGCGGCTTTTCTATCTAATTCAACCAGGAGTTTCCTGAAATCCTCTTTTTTGCCCACATCCAGAAACTCATCGTTTACAAATTGCTGGAAGTTCAAGTTGCCTAATTCCTCCCTTGCAGCTTCTAAACATGCTTCCTCTAAACAGCCCGATACTGCTTCAAGATCCGCATCCCCAAGAATCAGATGCTTCCGCCCGGCTGCTAAAGTCTCAATGAGGGTATTACTTCCTTTCTTTATCTTCTCTCGGATAAGTTGATCGGTCTTTTGCCAAATTGCCTCGGCCCTTTGATCCAGGCTGGGAAGTTTTGTTGCCGCAAATGCGGGAAACTGATCCGCCCTGATCAGAAATACTGATACGGCTTTCTCTCGTTCATCCCGCTTCGCTTCACTCTTAATATCCTCAGCCTTGCCTTTAGCTTCCTGAACATATCGGGTCATCTCGCTATCAGCCTTGTCCACCTTAAGCTTAATCTCTTCACCCAGATATTCCCTTAGTTCTTCAAGTGCTGCTTTGAGCAACCGGGCCTGCTCGGCTCCGGCTTTACTGGTGATGGCCAGCTTGACAGCTTCAGACCAATCTGAAATCTGGCCGCTACGACCACCGAAACCTAGAACGCTGACCTTACTTTCCCTAAGCGCGCCTTCGGGATTAGCATTTCTTTCTGCAGCCGATTGTTTCGACTCCAGTTTTTGCTGCTCAGCAGATACTTCAACGATGATCCGACCCAATGCCCGCTGGAGATCATCCACCGCCTCTGAAAAGGCATCCGTGCTCCGCAAAACCGCCTCTTCATGATTGTCGGAAGAGAGACTGTGCTTGTAATTAATCAATGAAGCTAATTCATCATTCAGAGCCTTTCTAACTTTGCTAACGTGCTCTTTCTGGTTCGCCTTCACTTGGTCACGGTATTTATCAAAAGCTATTTCCGCCTTCTCATAAAATTTTTTGCCGTCCACAAGCCTCCTGTCATAAAACTTATCAATGTGCTCGTTGATGTCCGGTTGGAAATTATGTTTGAATTTAGCTATGCCGAATCCCTCGGCCAGTCTCGGCCAATTTTGGCGTATTTCCTTTTCCCCTTCAACTTCCTCCCACTTCCCGGAAGCTGGATTAGTCCTGAATAGAGGGCAGGATGGTATCACGATGTTCTGTAAAGGCTCCAACTCCCATTGTTGCATTAAATGCCATATCTGCTCTCCCTCCCGGCCCTGATGTTCGGGTTGTTGATAGGGATGATCCGCCTTCTTTCGGGTCAACTGCTCAGCCCAGCTGTAAGCCAAATACTTTTGGAGTCCCTCAAGCGGCAACTCTAACGTCGAGACCCCCAACGTGGAATATGGCTTGGCTTTGTGGGTGGAGCTCAAATTCGAGATTTTTTGTTTTATATTATCATTTGCAGACAACATTTTCCCATTAATCCCGCCATTAATGCTATAGGAGATTGCTTGAGAAATAATATCGTACATGGCGTCCGGCTTGGTAATCCCGATATTCTCCTCATTTTGGTTGTGATAGATGTTTATCCAGTCCATCGGAACATCTAAAGCGATATCTTTAGGATCACCGACATCATCAATAGTCCCGGTTACTGCATTATAGCGCACTTCCCACAATGGTTGGCCCTGCCCCGCCTGATTTTCAGCGTTTTTACGGTAGAGATTATCTAGCTCTCGTAGGCAAGTATACGTATTTGCCTTGGTCCGCATTTGTTGCTCGTTTCCTTTCAGCACTCCTTGAAAAGCTCCAGCCATAACAAAATGGCCAGTCTGATAGACATGTCTGTCCGCTGCCTTTGCCGCCAGCTTAACCAGATAGGGAACATCAAAAATAAGAGAGGATCCGGTTCCGCCGGCAATCGACGAAATAATATGCACTTGTGGAACTAAAAAATCGTCTTCACTCACTTTCTCCATACGAAAGAAGTCATCAATTGTTTTCCTTATCTTTGAAAAAACATCTTTGGCGCTGATGAAGAGTGCCGTCCTCCCAATTAGGCGATTCTGTGAGGCCCCCATGGTAATCGGAGCCGAGTGATTTAGTATATAAGGTTGTCCATCGACTTCAGGCCAAACTGTCTTAATACCGAAGTTTCCATCGGCCTTTAGGTTATTCTCCACAAACTTCTTGGGATTTGTATCCAATCCAATAGGCTCATACTCACCCTGCTTCAGAGGTCTGTGTTTAACAGACCGCTCGAAAGGCTCGGTATCAATTCCTAAAAACATTACGCTGCCACCGTTTTCAGCGATCAGTCCCGGTGTCTTTTGTAGGAATTGAGTCTTGAGTTTCTGCAAAACCTTCACACCGGTGCCTCCCATGCCAATCAGAAGGCACGGATATTCTTTTGCTTCAATATTACTGCTCATAGTTAATTTCTTTACTCTTTAATATTCATATGTGTCATCATCCTGATCATCTCCATAGTCATAGCTATCAGATTGATGTGTATCGTAGATCAAACTTAATCTTCCCCGCTCTTCATGGGGCCACTCAATGGTCATCACTTCGACACAGGGAAACCCTCGCCCGAAATCGAAGTATTCGCTATTGGCAGCTACTTCCCCTTCAGCTCCGTTCTTAGAATTAATCGCCGAATTAATTCTGAGTTGCGTGCTGTTGCTCCGTTTCTCCGCCGATACAGTCATCACAAATCCATCGTAATCAGAATCCAAATTACCCAAGTCTATTTCGAGTTTGCCCTTCTTGGGGCCCAATGGGGAACTGGTTAAATAATGATCTGCTCCATTCAAGGTAATTGTGCCCGGAATCACGGGGCGTTTCGCCAGAACCACAAGCGTGATTATAATGGCGAGCAAAATACATCCGGCCAAAATATAAACGTACAATAACCACCATGGTTTTTTTGGAATCAACGTGAGATTCAGTGTTTCTGTCTTGGCATAACCAGTGGCTTTTTTCTCATCAGCAGGATCGTCAGGGAAGATTGTGGCCGTGACCTTCAGCTTCTCCGCAACGGGTTCTTGTGTGACGGAGGTCGGTGGCGTGGGCACGGTTATCTTAAAGGTGTGCTTAAAGGTATTAGTTCCTTTCTCGGCATCACCTGATGACTGCGGTTCGGATGGTGAAATGCCGCTTATGGGGTCTCCATCAACCTTCAGCTGCAATTTTTCATAGGTGCCTGTAGCCTCCACGATAATTTTGGCGGTATAATTACCATCAGCTCCCATTTCGCTGCGATCGATGGTGATGCTGCCGATAGCGGGCTTAGTAAAAACGGGTTTTACAATGACTTTTAGCTTGGAATATAAGGGGCCTACATTTGGCGCCTTCACCGTTAGGGTAACCTCAAATCCCCCATCTTTCTCGTAGACATGATATGGCTCTTTCTCGTTACTCTTTGGGCTATCATCTCCAAAATCCCATTCCCACTCCATGTTTGGGGGACCTTCGGTGTCATTCTTAAACTGGAATTCATCCCCTTTATTTACCGTGGTTGAATCTGATGATACTTTGGGAGTGATTGGGTGAATTTCAATTGTGCCCGAAAAAACCTGAGCGATGCCGCCAACAGTCAACGTCCAAGTATATGATTTAGAGCCATGAGTTTTATAATAATGCGTAGGTGAATGCTCCCCACTTGAGTTCCCATCTCCAAAAAGCCACTTATACGTTTCACCAGGCCTTGGTGGGTTTGGGTTCTTAAATTGAAATTCCTGTCCAATATAAATTTTTTCGGAAGGAGGTGTGAATGCTGTTGCCTTCTTGACCTCAACCAACAGTTCGCGCGATTGAACGGGATCTAGGTTAGGCACTTTTGCAGTAAGTCTGACTTTATATATGCCCTCTTTTGCGTATTTATGGGTTGGTTCCTTTTCCTTACTCGTATCGCCATCACCAAAAGTCCAGAGCCATGTTGTTCCTTCAGGTGCCTCACTCTTGTTGGCAAACGTGATGCTTTCCCCGATGCGAACGGTCACTGTTGGCTCAATCGTCTGCCCGACCCCAGCAAGTGCCAGGGATAAAAGACCGCATGTTATACTAATCCTAAGCAACATTCGGAGAAGCAGGAGTTGAGTGGGTGCTTGTAGGCAGGTAGGTCATTGGGGCGGGATAGTTATTCCTTTGCTTTTTCAACATCAATATTTATTTTGATGTCTTTAACTATTAAAATAGCAGCATCTTCGCTTAGGAACGTTTTTTTAGATCCTTTCGGAGTAATCTTGGCCTTTACCTCATGCTTCTTCGCTGCCTTGGTAAAAAATATTATCTCAGCTGGTTTTTCTTCGCCTCCCTCAGGCAGATCCACTTCCACCTTGAAGCCAGGCGGGAAAGGCTGGCCATTATTGGCTTGTGTAACCGTGTATTTCGTTTCCTCTCCAACGAAGAGGTTCGCATTGTCCACCACTATTTTTGGGAGCACGTCTTTAACGACGATGTTTGCGTCAGCCAAGAGCGGTTTGTCGATGCCCTTCTGCTTAACCATCGCAAACACCCTCACTTTGCCTTCCATTTCAAAGGTGTGTGTTAAAGCGAAATTCAAATCATTGGGCTCCATCTCGACACCATCAACGTTCCAGATCACGCTATCCACATTTTTTGCACTCGTAGTGAACGTCACCTCTTCTCCAGGCCACGGATTATTGGGTTTGGCCACAGCGCGGGCATTTAGCATCGCCACTTGAACGCTTCCAAGCGGTTTTTTTATTACTTCTTCATTTGGCAAAGTAATCTCAACTACCACTTCGTAGGGAGCTCCTGGTGGGCTTGGCACTTGATAAATATGTTTCTTTCCCTCCCCTTTCTTTCCCTTCTCTTTTTCCCCATCTCCGTAATGCCACTCGATCTCCGCACCTTCTGGGCCAAAGAAATCGAATTTGAAATCAACCGCCTCCCCCTGCTGAACTGCCCTGCGCTTCTCGGCATTGGCTTTAACTATGGCAGCGTTAACCGCCACCTTTTTGATGGTAAAATTCAGGGTTTCAGCCGAATCCTCAAGCCCCCCTTTCGTTATTTCATTTACCGTGAGGTTGATTTCGTGATCACCCGGTCCGAGTCGAACATCAATGGGCCCCTGATTCTTATCTGGTTTATTTTTTGTCTTTTCGTTGAAGCTCCATGCATAATTAAGGTTTTCGTCTTTTTGGTCCGCCTCTAGCAATTTATCCATTTTCTTCGCGATTGTCTTGTCTGTAAGGGTAAATACTAAAGGCTTTTCGTTCACCCAGATCACATCCCTTTCCTTAACTGCCTTTTCGTTTAGTTGCACCTCGAATGCCGCCTTAATAGCAATCTTCGGTTCTGGTTTTGGTTCAAACACCTCCTCGTCCTCTAGGTTACGAGCATCTTTAATTCCAATTTTAGCTTTTTCCAATGCAGTCTTGTCCGAATCAGATAAGTTAAACTTAACTATTTTACAGAAAACCTTTCCTGATAAATTCTTAATTGTCGCATTGTGATTCTTCATCACTGCACCCATGTCCTTAAACGGCTTTCCTTCGGATGAATCCACGCCATCGCTAATGATCAAAACTGAGACCTTCTTGCCGTCTTTTATTAAACCCGTTGCCAAACCAAGGATTTTATCCATTGACTCGTATAGATGAGTGGGGCGGCTGCGGCCAGTCCCGACGATTAAGTCCATCTTATCCACAAAGTCATCAGCCTCTTCAAGGTCATCTTCTAATTTAGCTTTACTAAATGTGAGGACAAGGGTGTTTTGGTTTTTAAACACATTTTTGGCTATTCCTATTATACCTTTTTCTTCTTCCTGTTGCAGTTCAACCGGTTTAGCGAATGTGTAGATACGTAGAGTGTCGCCTGCTTTTGCCTTTGTCTTAATGTATGCCTTAAGCGGTTTTTTAATGGCATCAATACGTGATCTTTCACGTAAAGTTTTATTTGGTATTGCATTTATATTCTGCTTCCAGCGCATGGTTGAAGAGGTATCAATCAAAATAATCCTGTGCGTTTCCGCTGCTTCCCCCGATGAGCGAAGGAGGACTGTAGCCAGGCAGATTAAGCTGCAAAAAAGGATTCTGAAAGGGGAACTGGGGAGGAGATATCGGTTCATGGCTAATTTTTTACAGACGAATGTAAGCATGACTTATTCACGGAATCCTGCATGGGTGGTAACAAATGTAGCAATCTGGTGTAAAATGTCCATAAGTAATTTTTCCTTTAAATTTTTTCCTTTTCTGCCCATTGGATGGCCTTGCAGGTGAAGCTTGTTTCAGAAAGTGGAATGATGTCTCGGATTAGTTCGGGGCATAATGCTGATTCACACGGTCGCTACATAAAAAGTCGCCATCAAAAACCCCTCGCCGGCGCAAGGCTGACGAGGGGTTCCATGCCCAGAGGGGCTAGTTAGTTAGTTATTTGTTGCCGGATTGTTTGCCCTGGCGATTGCCGAGGCGAGGGAGAGACGGACGAATTTTAGCAATATTTTAATCTTTGGGATTAGTAAGTTTTTTATTCTCAAAGAAGGGGGACGTGCTGCGCGATGTAGTTATGGTGAATTAGAGGCACCTTGTGTCGTGGTGATGCTCTAACAACTCCGCTAACCGCGTAATTGAGGTCGTTCTGTGTGCCAAACTCAGGAGCGGGTGATAAGCTCAATCGAGGAAATTCAAGTGGCTAGAGGCACTCCAACATTCAGTTTGTGCTTCAAGCAGTAAGCAGAGTTGTCGACATATTTTTGTGCCCAAGGTTTAAGGTCTGCTCTTTCTTCAGGCGTGAGGGGACGGATGACCTTCGCGGGGCTCCCGAGGACTAATGAACCTTCGGGGATTTGGGTGCCGCCGGTGACTAATGCATTTGCGCCAATGATGGATTGAGAGCCAATGACGGCGCCGTCGAGCACGGTGCTGTTCATTCCGATGAGGCATTCATCGCCAATGCGACACGCGTGGACGACGGCGCTGTGGCCGATGGTGGTCCAGTTGCCAATTTCGCAGGGATAATCGTCGGCGAGATGGACGACGGCACCGTCCTGGATATTTGTGTGATGGCCAATCTTGATGAAGTTGATATCGCCACGCAACACCGCATGATACCATACGCTGGAGTGTGGACCTAGCGAGACATCGCCTACAACGACTGCCGTGCTGGCAAGGTAAACACTTTCGCCGATGGTGGGTTGGCGGCGGAGGAATCGTTCGAGTTGGGGGTCGAGTTCGCCCATGGGCGGAGGATGCCAAGGCGTTGGCGTGATGTCCGTAATAAAAAAGCCCGCCGGTCTGTTGCCAGAGCCGACGGGCTACCCAACCTGTCTGTAATGTCTTCCTCCTGTTCGACTGCCTGAGTGGCGTGTCTGATATTGAGACGTGATGGAGGGGGCTTTATTCACTCGCCAAAGTGAATTTTTATACGCTCATAAATAAGGGCAAATTAGCCTAAAATTGGCGTTTTTTGATGTATTGCGCCGGTGTTTTGCCAGTTAGGCTTTTGAGGAATGCCACGATATCCCCAAGCTGTTCACCGCTCAATTGGCGGCCCAACTGATGCTTGGCCATTTTTGTAACGGCGTCTTCAAGGGTTTTTGAACTGGAATCATGGAAATACGGGCCGGTTTTCTCAATATTTCGCAAACTCGGCACTTTGAAAAACATTTTTAACGCATCATCTCCCACAACCGCCGAGCGGCCGGGGTCGGCTTGATTAGGCCAAGGCTTCACAAGGCCAAGCTTTTGGTAACTATTCCCGCCCACAAGCGGGCCCGTGTGGCAGCTCACGCAACCGATGGTAACAAACGTTTTCAGGCCTTTTTGCTCTCGTTTTGTAAGGGCCGTGTTTTTGCCAGCGAGGAAATCATCGAAGCGCCCAGGCGTAACCAGATTCCGCTCAAAAGCCCCAATCGCTGTGCCGACGTTCATATAATTAACCGCATCATCATCCCGTGGAAACGCCCTCTTAAAGAGTGGCGGGTATTCCGGGATACCTTTCAGCTTGGCCACCACTGCGGCGGCACTGGGCATTCCCATCTCTTTTCCAGCTAAAATTGGGCCTTTGGCCTGTTCCTCAACTGTGGCGGCACGTCCATCCCAGAACTGGGCGATATGGAAAAACGCGTTATATGTGGTCGGCGAATTGCGCCCCACCGGTTCGCCGGGTACGCCCAGCGAGAAATCCACCCCATCCACCCCGTATTTATCGAGCAAATGGCACGAATTACAGGAAATTTTGTTATTACTGGACAGGCGTTTTTCATAGTACAAATGCCGCCCTAGGTCCACCTTGGCTTGGTCCTCCGCACTGCGTGGGAGGCGGTCCAGCGCGGTGAGTGGCGGCTGAAAAATGGCTGACATTGCAGCAGCATCCTGAGCGGGTGGCGCTGCGAGCTTGGGAGAGTCCTGAGTTTTCCCTGTCAAAAGGGCGAGGAAAGAGACGGCGGGAACGATTAAAAGCAACCTGTGCATGCGCGGGAGGATAAGGGTTATCCGAATAAAATCAACCCATCTGTAATCCGTTCAAATAAAGTACGGACACGTAACTTTTTTGTGATATTTTTCTTGCATTGAGTATGCGAATTCCCGTATATCCCCCCCCAACGCGCCTTTTTGGGCGTGGGGTTTGTGCCTTGGCATTCTCCCCATATCAGTAAACTGCAGTATAAAGTTAACAACCTATTACAGGAGTAAATGAAAAATATGAAAATGAATAAATGGACTATGGGACTCGCTGCCGCTGGCGTCGTGTCTCTCTCGTCTGTTGCTCAGGCGCAAGATGCCGCCGCGGGCGCAGAAGCGCTGGCTGCTTCCACAACCCTAAGCGGTTATGTGAGCACTGGCTACAAATTCAACAATGGAAGCACCACTGGGGGCTACTACCGCGCCGACGAAGGCCGGAATGCGTTCAGCTTGGACGTGGTGGACCTGAAGCTCTCGTCCGCACAGGGCGACGGCGCCATGGACACCGGTTACACCGTTGAGCTGTGGATGGGCCCTGCCGCTGCCGGCATTAACACCGCTGCCAATGAAACTACTGGTGACAGCGTTGAGCTCATGCAGGCCAACATCGATCTGCGTATTAGCGGCGTCGATCTGAAGATCGGTCAGTTTGGTACCGTCGTGGGCAATGAAACCTACAATTATTCCAGTAACACGTTCTACACGCATTCCTACGGATTCGCCATCGAACCCACACAGCACACCGGTCTGTTGGCTTCTTACACCGTTTCCGACGGTTTGAACGTCGCTGTCGGCTTGGCTAACACCACTGGAAGCGCGCTCAATGATGCTGGTGCCGGTAACGGTTCGGGCAAAACTTACCTCGGCTCGGTTTCCTACACGTTGGGTTCGGGTACTGGCATGTTGGCTGGCACCGAATTGTACTATGGTATCGTTTCGGGTAACGCCTCTGGCGCAAGTGGTGATGACGATGAGTACCATTACGGTAGCATTGCGCTGCCTGAGTTGGTCTCCAACCTGTCCATCAGTGTTAACCACACTCACGTGGATTATGGCAACGCCATTGCTAGCTCCAATGTGACTGGCTTGAACTTGGGCTACGCACTTGATGCGGATACCAACATCAACGTTCGTTACGAAGTGGGCAACATCAATGACACGAACCTGCTAGGTACGTGGGCTGATAATGCTGATAACCTTCAGTCCTTGACGATCGGTGTGAACCGCAAGATCTGGGAGAATGTAACCTCTCGTATCGAGTATCGCAACGACACGAAGGACACAACCGGTTCCGTCGATGACGCCAACAGCGTGGTCGCTCTGAACTTGATCTACCACTTCTAACTTACCGTTAGAAACCTTTGAAACCCCTTCGGGAAACCGAAGGGGTTTTTTAATGCCTTGATGTGATGGGGTGCCGGGTGCTTAATGGGTATGGAGGTTTGTATGCGTGGTGCGTTTTTGTTTTTGTTTTTTCTGAAGGCCAGCGGGTGGGCGCAGGATGCGGCGGAGTCCGCGCCGGCGTTGGCGGCTTCTGCCACGCTCTCGGGGTATGTAAGCACGGGGTATCGTTGGGGGCCGGGCACGGGGAATTTTGCTTATGGGCTTTCGGGATCCACCAGCCGCGCAAATGCGTTTTCGCTAGATGTGGTGGCACTCTCGCTGCACCGGCCGATGGAAAATTGGTTGCTCGATTCAGGATACCGTGTGGATCTTTGGCTCGGACCAGATGCGAGTGACTTGAACACCGCTGCCAATGAAACTACTGGTGACGGCGTTGAGCTTCGGCAGGCTTATTTGGATTTGCGTTTTGCCTTGGTTAATCCGCTCATCACGGGCGAAACGACCAGCCTTGATCTGCGCATTGGCACGTTTAATTCCATCGTTGGTTTTGAGTCGCCCGATCACAATGCCAATGCGCATTACACCCGCTCGTGGGGGTATACCATTCAACCGACAGTCCACACAGGGCTGCTGGCGTTTTTCCCAGGCACCGGTCGCCCTGGGGTGGATCCACTTTATGAATGGGATAGCCGCTACCAAATCGCCTTGGGCGTGGCCAATACCAATGACCCTCGCATCAACGGTACCCCTGCCAACGCCGATCGCAAGACGTTGCTCGCCGGTTTTATGTGGGAGTTTCCCGAAGCGCTTGGCCCTTTGAGAGGCTCCCGATTTTCATTGGGTTACGTAAATGGCCGCGCTCGCACGGGGAGCGACCCCATCCAAAATCTTTCGCTCGGGTTGGGCTTGTTACCCAATTCTGAGAAATGGAATCTCAGTCTCACCCACGATTCGCGCATCTTGCCGGGTACGGGCAATGATGACTCGGTGTTCGGCCTGTACGTGGGCCGCACGCTTTCTGATGAGCTCACGCTCTCCGTCCGCGGTGAGGTTTATCAGGAAGGCGCAAAGCTATATTCCAGCGAAAGCGCCACCGAGCAATCCGATGGCCAAGGGCTAACTCTCACTCTGAATTACAAAATCTGGGAAAACGTCATCTCGCGCCTTGAATACCGCTGGGATAACACGGAGGACCCCATCAATGGCCGCCACAATAATCAAGGTTTTCACCTCAATTTCATATACGAATTTTGATCCTTCATTTTACCTGTGAATAAATCGGTTAAAAAGTCCGGTTTTTCCAAAACCTGCCTTTTCGCCGGTTTCTATTTAAGCCATCGCTGCCATCCCCAGCACCAAAAGTCCCACCCCAAAGCGATACCAACCGAAGACCAAAAACGTGTTCCGCTGTAAATAGCCGAGCAACCAATTCACCACAATGAACGCCGTCACCGCCGAGGCTGCGGTACCGATCAGGAGGCTGTCCAATTCACTTATCACGGCGTTTGTGTTTTCCTTTAACGCTGAAGCGATTTCGTATCCGCCCGCCGCAAGTAAAGTGGGGACGCCGAGCAGAAACGAAAACTCCACCGCATCGCGCCGCGCCATCCCAAGGATGAGCCCGACGAAAATCGTCGCGCCACTACGCGAAGCTCCTGGAAAAACCATCGCCACCAACTGCGCCAAGCCAAACGCAATCGCTATGGTCCACGTGAGGCTCAGCGGTTTGTTTTCTTCTGCATTGCTCTCCTTTTTTTTGGATTGGCGCAGTTCGTGCGCAATAAAGAACAGTCCGCCAATGAGCAACGCCCAGCCGATAGGTGCGATTGTGTTGGGCAATTCCCATCCGGCGGCTTTGAGGGTTAACCCGCCGATCCCTGTTAAAACAAAGGAAAACCCGAGCTTTTTGAGATAATCTTGCGTTTCTACTTCGTTCCTTTTCTCCCAGAGCGAACGCACGCGTTCGCGAAAAACGGCAAGCACAGCCAACACCGCGCCACTTTGGATGCATATGGTAAAGTGATCCGGACGTGCGCCTAGCCATGGCTCGGCCAGCAGCAGATGACCCGTCGACGAAACGGGCAGGAATTCTGTGATCCCTTCCACAACCCCCAATAAGATCACTTGAAGCCAGTCTGGCATCTGCGCGAAGTATGGAGTAAACACGTGGCGTGCGCACTATTTATTTGGATTACAACGCCACCACTCCGCTGGACACCGACGTACGCGCGGCGATGTTGCCCATCCTCGATGAGGTTTGGGGAAATCCTTCCAGCGTGCATCACGTGGGCCAACGCGCTCGGTCGTTGCTAGATGATGCACGCGATCGCGTTGCCGCCGTCCTGAAGTGCAAGCCCAGCGAACTCATTTTTACCAGTGGCGGCAGCGAAAGCACCAACCTCGCTTTGCACGGAATTTCGCGGCTTCTTCGCAATAAAGGTCGGCATATCATCACCTCCGCCGTGGAACATCACGCGGTTCTGCAACCTTGTGAATATCTTGCGAATAACGAGGGGTTTGAGGTCACTTTTCTCCCTGTAGATTCTGTTGGGCGCGTGGCGGTGGATTCTGTGCGCAATGCGTTGCGTCCGGACACTGTGCTGGTAAGCATAATGGCCGCAAATAACGAGGTGGGTACCCTTCAACCTGTGGCGGAAATCGGTGAACTTTGTGCGTCTAGGGGTGTGGTTTTTCACACGGACGCCGTGCAGTGCTTTGGGAAAATTCCCCTTTCGGGCATCGCCGATTTCAATGCGGATCTGGTTTCCCTCTGCGCTCATAAATTCTACGGCCCCAATGGCGCCGGTCTGCTGTACGCCAAATCGCCTTTGTTGCCGGATCCTATTGTGCACGGCGCCCCGCACGAAAACGAACGCCGCGCCGGTACCGAGAATCTTGCCGGCATCATCGGCCTTGCCGAAGCGATTATACGTTTTTTCCCAATCCCTGTTTTCCCAATGAAAACACTGGCTCCGCTCGCGGAGAAGTTGATTGAAATGGTGGACGCCACCGATGGCGTATCTTTCCTTGGCTCCCGTGATTCCGCCATTCGCCTTTCCAATACCATTTCCTTTACCGTAGAAGGCACCGACAGTATTGCGCTTTTGAGCGGTTTGGATATGGAAGGGCTTTGCGCTTCTGCGGGTTCTGCGTGCGCTAGTGGATCGGTGACCCCCTCGCACGTGGCGCTCGCAATGGGTGCCCCCCCTGCCGAGGCCAACGCGTTGGTGCGGCTTTCTCTGGGGCGTGAATCTTCGGCCGACGACATCTCCGCCGCATGCGAAATCATCCCGCGCGTTGTTGCGCGTTGTCGTGTGGGTAATAAGATGGGAATCACACGATGAAATGTCGCCAACAACTCTTTTTTCCCCATCTTTTGCTTCTTGCCGGTATTTGCCCACTTTTTTATTCCCTGCCGTGTGCCGTAAAATCTGGCTTTTTTCCAGCGCTCTGCCTTGACTCCGTGCTTTGTTTGCCTTATTCACGGCCCTTAATAATAGTGTGATACTGTTTGAAACAATCATCTAATTAGTCTTTGTGAAAATCACGGTAACCAAGGAGGACCTTGCCAGCGGATTGCAGGCGGTCCAAAATATAGTCGGCACTCGTTCCACGCTACCCATTCTTTCAAACGTGCTGCTCGTTGCGGGAGCCAAGCGCCTGGAGTTGCGCGCCACAGACCTCGAGGTGAGCGTGTACGCGACGGTTTCGGCCGAAGTCGAGCGCGAAGGAGCCACGTCAATGCCGGCCAAACGGCTATTCGGGTTGGTGCGAGAAATAGAAGCAAGGGAAATCGAAATTGAAGTCAGCGACAAAGAGGTTGCTACCGTTCAAGCGGGGGCATCGAAGTATAAACTCAACGGAATTGGAGCGGATGAATATCCGCAACAGGCAAAATACAAAGAGAGCGGCAAAGTAAAAGTTCCGCAATCGAAGTTCAAGGAAATGATCCGCAAGACGGGCTACGCGGTGAGCAACGACGAATCACGTCACGTTCTAAACGGCATCAATATAGTTATCACGCCAGACCGCCTCACGTTGGTGGCTACGGATGGACGACGACTAGCGTTAGTGGAAGAGGAAATAGAAGGAGGGACCAAAGGAGAATTTATCGTTCCCAACAAAGCGGTCTCCGAATTGCAACGATTGTTGCAAAGCAGCGGAGACGTTGAAATTCGCCTCGGCGACACGCATGTGGAATTTACGCTGCCACAGGAAGGCGGCGAAGACATCGTGCTTCATAGTAAATTAGTAGAAGGGAATTACCCAAATTTTAAACAAGTGATACCGGGCGAATTCAAGGAGCGGGTTACCCTCGGCAAAGAAGAACTTCATCACGCCTTGCGACGTACCGATCAAATAACCAGCGACAAGGCGAACTCCGTGAAGCTTACGTTCGCCAATGACAAACTAGCCATCACCGCCAACACGCCTGATGTAGGCTCCGGTAGCGAGTCCATCGCCATCAAATACAAAGGACCAGAAATTGAAGTAGCCTTCAACCCCACATTCTTGATGGATCCCCTCAAGGTACTGGAAGGAGACGAAGTATTTTTTGAGCTCACCGACAGTCTCAGCCCCGGAGTACTCAAGAGCAACACCCCCTTTCTCTACGTGTTGATGCCGATGCGCACGAACTAGGAGGTATGGAAAACCCAACGGCAGACCGGACAAAACCCGGCGAACCCGGACCGTTTTTTAAGGAAAAAAGAATCCTCGTTACGGCCGCAATTGTGTTGGCGGCCGATCAGCTCACCAAGCAACTCGTCATTCGCGACCTCAGCGGAAGCGAAACAAAAGTGGTCATCGAAGGATTTCTTCGCTTCGTTAATTGGCAAAATACTGGAGCCGCGTGGAGTATGTTTCAAGGCAGCAGTCTGCCACTCGCCGCACTCTCACTGGTGGCCTTGATTGCGCTTATTCGTTATCGCCATCATTTCGCAACACACACACCAGCCGGCAAACTTGCTCTCGGTCTTCTCATCGGCGGCATCCTAGGCAATCTGATCGACCGAGTGGCGTATCAGTATGTTATAGATTTCATAAGATTTTATCTCATTCGCAGTGATGGCACAGAGATGGGCTATCCGGCGTTCAATATCGCGGATATGGGCATCTGCATAGGCGTGGGCTTGCTCTTCCTCCTCGCATGGCGCGAAGGACCACCAACCGAGGAAGAGGAAGAAGAAAAAACCCAAAAGGAATCCTAAACGATGGGTGCCCCCGTTTTCATCGCCGGCCCCACCGCCAGCGGGAAATCCGCCGTGGCATACGAGATCGCCCAACGACTCAACGGAGAAATTATATCCGTCGACTCAATGCAGGTATATCGTGGGCTCGATCTCGGCACCGCCAAGCCCACGGTCGAAGAACGCGCGAGAGTTCTGCATCATCACATAGACATACTTAAGTTAAGCGAATCCTTTGACGCGGCCAGGTTCGTGGCGCGCACCAAAACGATCATAAAAAAAATCAAGCAGCCTATTTTTTGTGGCGGCACCGGATTGTATTTCAGCGCGTGGCTCGAAGGATTGGGTGAAGCACCGCAAGCGAACGCAACACTGCGCGCAGAGTTGGAAGAAGAGGATTTGGAAACACTAGTTACCGAATTGCTCGAGCACGACCCTGCCACCCACGCAACCATAGATCGCAAAAATCGACGACGCGTGGTGCGCGCCGTTGAAGTCATTCGTCTCACCGGAAAACCCTATTCCGAACAACGCGCCGAATGGACCGGCCAAGTACCGCCAAATTTTTTCCTGCTCGAGCGGAGCCGCGTAGATTTGCGCCAACGCATCAACACGCGCGTGGACGTGATGTTTGCCGCCGGTTTGGTCGCGGAAACTTGTTCGCTACGTTCAGCCTTGGAGGGCAATCCCGTCGCGCAACAAGCCCTCGGATATCGACAGGTTATTGGGCACCTCAAAGGCGAACAAGGCTTGCCGGAAACCGTCGCGTTGGTTAAGTCACGCACGTGGCAATTCGCTCGCAGACAAATGACGTGGTTCCGCAAACTGCAAGGATCCCACACGCTGGCCATCCCTGCCAACGAACCGGTGGCGGAAACGGCGCAGCGATTGATTGAGCAACACACGTGAAAGCCCTCGCGGAACAAATTGGAGCAACCGAACGAGTCTTCCTAATTGGCGCGGAACTGCGTAAACGCACCGGAACGGAACTCACGGAAACGATGGCAGAACTGGCAGAACTCGCTCGGACCGCCGGCGCGCAAATCATCGGAGAAGGCACCCAGCGCCTCGACCGGCCCCATGCCGCAACGTACATCGGCAAAGGCAAGGCAACCGAATTTGCAGAAATATGCAAACAAGGCGACGTCGACACCGTCATTTTTGATGACGAACTTTCGCCAGCCCAAACGCGCAATCTCGAGCGTATGTTCGATTGCAAGGTACTCGATCGCACCGCGCTCATCCTCGATATCTTCGCCCAACGAGCTCGCACGCGGGAAGGCAAAATGCAAATCGAGATGGCGCAGTTGCAACATATCCTGCCGCGCCTCACGGGATTGTGGACGCACCTTTCGCGGCAGAAAGGCGGCATCGGAATGCGAGGCGATGGCGAGAGCCAACTCGAAGTGGATCGCCGCCGCATTCAGGAACGAATCTCCAAATTGCGGCGCGATTTGAAGGAGGTCAAACGCGTGCGCCAAACACAACGCCAAGGCCGCCAGCGCAGTCAGTGGCCACTGGCGTCCATCGTGGGTTACACGAATGCCGGCAAGTCTACACTGCTCAACGCGCTCACCGGAGCGGAGGTTTTGGCCGAGGACAAACTCTTCGCCACGCTCGATCCCACCACGCGCCGGATCAATTTGCCGACCAACCAAAACGCGCTCCTCAGCGACACGGTGGGCTTCATTCGAAAGCTGCCGCATCAGCTAGTGGAATCATTCAAAGCCACGCTTGAGGAAGTCGTGGAAGCGGATTTGCTGTTGCACGTGGTCGATGTTTCCAGCGAATCAACCGCCGACCAAATTGCGTCCGTAAACGAAGTGCTCAAGGAAATCGATGCCGACGACAAGCCGACACTGATGGTCTTCAACAAAACAGACCAACTCTTCGAATGCAAAGACAAACCTCACTGGTTGAAAGAATACCCTCACGCGGTGAGCGTTTCAGCCAAGACCGGCGAAGGCCTCGAAGAGCTG
The DNA here is from genome assembly GCA_028343615.1 of Verrucomicrobiota bacterium. Taxonomy (GTDB): domain Bacteria; phylum Verrucomicrobiota; class Verrucomicrobiia; order Limisphaerales; family UBA1100; genus JACNJL01. The sequence goes on along the minus strand of JAOLZA010000001.1, from coordinate 61,469 downwards.
GAAGCCGAGCTTGGCATCATGCTGCGGCCGCTGCGCAGTTGTTTGGAGCTGCAGGTCCCTGCCGGCGACGGTGCCACGCTCGCCCGCATCCGCGCCCTCGGCCAAGTGGATGAGGAACGCTACGAAGACGACATCGTCCACCTCAAAGCCCGCATTCCTGAACACGCACGCAAGGAGTTTTCTGGGTTCACTCGCTAGGGACAAAGCAGAAGCGTGCTCCTAACTAAATAATTTCCGATGATATTAACAAAGTCGTTCTTTCCCCGTGACCCGCTCAATGCACCACGGATCAGCGAACATGATTATTATTCCATGAAGGAGCACGGGTATATTTACAAATGACTAAAACCCAATTTTGGGCTTGGGGTTTAGGCATTCCTTGGGTATTGGATTTTGGTCATTCATATGATTCATCCCACCGCCATCATTAACCCCAAAGCCGAGCTGCACGAAACCGTGGCCGTTGGTCCGTACGCGATCATCGAGGCAGGCGTGACGGTGGGTGCGGGCTGTGAGATTGGGTCGCACGTGCATCTAATGGGCGAAATCACGCTTGGCAAAAACAATCGTATCCACACTGGTGCGGTGATCGGAGATTCACCGCAGGATCTGAAGTACAACGGCGAGCCGACACGGCTGCGCATGGGTGAATACAATGTAATTCGAGAACATGTCACGCTGCATCGTTCCAATTCGCCGGATGAGGAAACAGTCATAGGAAGCCACAATTTTTTTATGGCGCACAGTCACGTGGGACATAATGCGGTGGTGGGCAAACATAATATTTTTGCCAACGGTGCGCTTGTGGGCGGACACGCGGTGATTGCCGATAGCGTATTTCTTTCCGGCAACTGCGCCGTGCATCAGTTTGTGCGCATTGGGACGCTGGCGATGATGCAGGGCAACGCGGCGGTGAGCCAGGATTTGCCGCCTTTTACAATGGAGTTCGGCGTGAACAAATTGTGTGGCCTCAACATCGTGGGCCTGCGCCGCGCGGGAATCGGGGTGGAGGAACGCACGGAACTGAAGGCGTGTTATCGTCGGGTTTTTTTGGAAGGCGCGAAGGCAGCGGAATTGCTGGCGGAATCCATGGGGGATCGCACGCGGGAATTGCTGGAATTCATCGCCGCCAGCGAACGCGGCGTGTGCGCGCACGCGAGCCGCAAGTCTGGCTAAGCAACGGACACCAAAGGCTTGCGAATCAACCGGCCTTGGAGGCGGATGCCGGGTAGCCGGGTCTCGGTGACCTTTGCGGCGTCGGCGGGTTTGGGTTCGTTGTCGAGCAGACCGTGTTGTTCATCGTCGAAGGCGACGCCCAGTTCTGCTTCAAACGCCACGAGCCCCACGCGCTTGGCGAGGTCGCGGCAATGAGATTGGAAGGTGGCCATCGTTTGCATGAACGGCTCTTTGCCGGATGCAGCGGCAGAGCGTTCGAGGCGATACACAAGATCGAGCTGGCCAACCAACGTCGTCGCCCAATCCTGTTCGGCGCGGCGGAGCTTTTCCACTTCGAGCTTGAGTGTGGCGTATTCGTCTTCGCCGGCTTTGGCCATAAACTCGTGATGCTCCTTCACTGTGGCGGCGATGCCGGTGGCGATCTCCTCAGCGAGCTGGGCGGTTTGGCCGGAGGATTCCTGCACGGCATTCCAACGCTCGGTGGCCTCGGCGATTTGCGCGGCTACGCTTTCCATTTTGTTGACCTCCTTGGCTACGGTGGTGAGCTGAGCGATCTCCACCGCCTTGGCCTCGGCTCGGTACTCAAAATAAAATGGTGCTACAGCAAACGCTGCGCCAAATCCGGCGCAAACGAGGATGCTGATAATGTGCCATTGCTCGGCTGGGCCGGTGATGAGTGTGCTGATCCAATAGCCGAGTCCGATGAAAATAATATCCGCTAATAGAAACGGCCATTTGGGAACAGCCACAGGCAGCGGTAGCGCCCTTGGCACGTTGGCTTTGCTTGATTTTGTTTGGGAGCCCTTGCTCATCTCGACGGCACGTTGCCCGCTTGGCCCGCCAAGGTCAACGCCAACCGTCCTCAGATTGACATCGATGCGTTCGCGTATTAATGTGTTGGAGCAATGGATTCGCTGTTTGAATCGCTGATTGAAATCATTCGCCGCACGTCGGCGGAAATTCCCGATGATGTGCAGCGCGCTATCCTTGCGTCCCTCGAAAACGAAAAGCAGGACACCATTGCCAAGAGCGCGATGGAAATCATTGAGCGCAATATCGCGCTGGCCAAAGAGAAATCACAACCGTTGTGTCAGGATACCGGCAGCGTACTTTTTTATGTGGATTGTCCGGTGGGGTACGATCAAATAGAGTTTGCCGACGTCGCGCGCGGTGCGGTCACCGAGGCGACGAAGCGAGGGTTCCTTCGTCAAAATTCCGTCGATTCATTGACCGGCAAAAACGATGGCACCAATATCGGTCCCGGCACGCCGGCCTTTCATTTTCATCAAACCCGCAAAACGAATGTGATTGTGCGGCTGGTGCTCAAGGGTGGCGGATGCGAAAATGTCGGCGCGCAATACTCACTGCCAAACACGAAGCTCAACGCAAATCGCGATCTCGATGGCTGCCGCAAGGTCATTCTCGATGCCGTGCAACAAGCCCAAGGCAAAGGCTGCGGGCCGGGCATTCTCGGCGTGTGCATCGGAGGTGATCGAGCCACGGGCTATGAGCTTTCGAAAACACAGTTCCTGCGCACTCTCGATGACGAAAACGATAACGCCGAATTGGCCGAGTTGGAAAACGACATCCACGCCACTGCCAATAAACTCGGGATCGGTCCGATGGGCTTCGGCGGCAATACGACGTTGCTCGGCGTAAAAATCCGCGCCGCCAATCGCGTGCCAGCTTCGTACTTCGTCAGCGTCAGCTATATGTGCTGGGCCTTCCGCCGCCACGGGGCAACATTGAATGAAGCGGGAGAAATCACGGAGTGGCTTTATTGAGATGACCGAGCTGACCACACCCATTTCAGAAGGACAAATTCGTACACTCAAGGTGGGCGATTCGGTGGCGATTTCAGGGGTGGTGTACACCGGTCGCGATGCGGTTCACAAATATTTGCATGAAGGCGGCGAACTACCAGCAGGGGTAAGCTTGGAAGGCGGCATTATTTATCATTGCGGCCCCGTGGTGGTGAAGGATGATGCTGGCGATTGGCAGGTAACGGCGGCCGGGCCCACGACTTCCATTCGCGAGGAGCCGTATCAGGCAGGCATCATGAAAAAGTTTGGCGTGCGCGGTGTGATTGGCAAAGGCGGCATGGGGCCGAAAACGCTCGCGGGTTGCGCGGAAAACGGCAGCGTGTATTTGCACGCCATCGGCGGCGCGGCGCAAGTGTTGGCCGAGCACATCACCCAAGTGCGGAACGTGTATTTTATGGAGGAGTTCGGAAGTCCCGAAGCGATTTGGGAACTGGAGGTCGATCAGTTTCCGGCGGTCGTAACGATGGACAGCCACTGCAAATCGTTGCACGCCGAAGTCGCCGAGGCAAGCCAAGCGGTGCTCGAAGAAAATCTTTAGGCATTCATCTCGTCGGCGTTCCCGCCGTTCACCAAGTACAACACCGCCATTCGTACGGCGATGCCGTTGGTGACTTGTTCGAGGATGACGGCGCGGTCACAGTCGGCGAGTTCGCTTTTGATTTCCACGCCGCGGTTCATTGGGCCGGGGTGCATTATGAGTGCGTTAGGCTTGGCTTTGGCCAATCTCGTACGGTTGAGGCCGAAGAGGTGGGCGTATTCGCCGATGCTAGGGAACATCGATTTGCGTTGGCGTTCGTGTTGGATTCGCAGGAGGTTGATTACGTCGGCGTTAGCCAACGCTTCATCGAGATCGTATGTGACGCGGCAGCCCATTTGCTCGAAGACGCGGGGCACGAGCGTGCTCGGTCCGCAGAGGGTGACGTTTGCGCCGAGCTTGCGCAGGGCCCAAATGTTGGAGCGCGCGACGCGACTGAATAAAATGTCGCCGAGAATGGTGACGTTGAGTCCGGCGATGTTGCCTTTCTTTTCGCGAATGGTAAACACATCGAGCAGCGCCTGCGTGGGGTGCTCGTGCGCGCCGTCGCCGGCGTTCACCACGTGGGCGTTAAGAAAGCGCGCGAGGAAATGCGGCGCGCCGGCGGCTTTGTGGCGGATGACAATGATGTCGGCATTGAGCGCTTCAAGCGTGCGCGCGGTGTCCTTGAGGCTTTCGCCTTTTTGGAAAGACGAGGCGTCGGCGGAAAAATTAATGATGTCTGCGCTCAAGCGTTTTGCGGAAAGCTCGAAGCTCACGCGCGTGCGGGTGGAGGGTTCCACGAAAAAGTTCACCACCGTTTTGCCCTGGAGCGCGGGGACTTTTTTGATGTCGCGCTCGCCCACGGCTTTGAACTCACGCGCGGTGTCGAGCACGGTGGTCAGTTCTCCGGCGGTGAGGCTTTCGATGTCCAGCAGATGTTTGCGATGCCAACTCATAAGGATAAAATTTCTACCGTGTTCGGCGCGCCTTGTTCAGACAAGTGTAGCTCTACGTGTTCGTCGGGATGGGTGGGGAGATTTTTTCCAACGAAATCCGGGCGAATGGGCAGCTCGCGGTGCCCGCGATCAATGAGCACTGCGAGCCGAATGCAGCGCGGGCGGCCAAAGGCCATCACGGCATCGATGGAGGCCCGCACGGTCCTGCCGGTGCTGAGGACGTCATCGACGAGCACGACCACTTTGTCTGTCATATCGCCGGGCAATTCGGTGGGGAGCAGTTCGGCCATGCCGCGTTGGGAGAGATCATCGCGGTGCAAGCCTGGTTCCACGGAACCCACGGCGACGGCTTGATCGTAAATGCTGCCGAGTGTTTCGCCGAGTTGTTGCGCCAGCGCCACGCCGCCGCGTTGGATGCCGACGAGGATGACCGCGCCACCGGCGGTGTGGGCTTCGGCGATCTCGTGCGCCACGCGCCGCCACGCGCGAACGAGGGCGTCGGCTTCAAGGACGGTGCGCGATACGTTTGGGTCAGCCATAAAAAAACCCGCGCCGATTCCGCGTGCTTGATTGCACGTGAATCCAACGCGGATAAAATCCGTTTAGTTTCATCATCGTCCTTGGCGGCCTCGCGGGACCGCGTTAAAGGGCTTCAGTTTACACACATTGCCGAGCGGCGTGCCGGCGTTTGCGCCATTCGGAGCGGTGCTTCAGCATCCATCCCGTGAGCGCTTCCTCGAAGCCGACGTCGATGCCAGCTTTTTCGGATTCGATCCACTTGTGTCGCAAGATCTCCTCGCGCTCCGCCAAAAATTCGCGGTATAGCGACGAACGCTTCAGCAATTCCTGATTTTCAGTAGACTTGGCCATAGGGATTTCTCTGCCAAATGGGACGTGAAGATAGCACCGTCTGTTCAACACAAACAACACAATTTTCAGCGAAAAATAGGAATTTGGGGCAAATTATCCCGAGTCACTGGTGAACAACGGGTGGAAAGAGTGGATAAGCACTCAATCGAGGCAATCGCGCAAAGCGGCGGCCACCGTGCCGAAGGCTTGGGCAGGCGGGCCTTCAGGGGATTTGACCACCACCGGAATGCCCGCATCGCCGCCTTCGCGGATTTCGGTGAACAGTGGAACTTCGCCGAGAAATGCTGTGCCTTGCCGCTTCGCCTCCGCCGCGCCGCCTCCGTGGCCGAAGATTTCGATGCGGTCACCATTAGGCGCGGTGAAGTAGCTCATATTTTCCACGATGCCGAGGATGGGCACATTCACGCGCTCAAACATCGCGATGCCTTTGCGCACCACGCCGAGCGAGGCTTCCTGCGGGGTGGTGACAATCACGCCGCCATCAAGCGGCACCGTTTGGCACAGCGAGAGCTGCGCATCGCCCGTGCCCGGCGGCAAATCGATCAACAAATAATCTAGCGTGCCCCAGTCCACTTGCATCACAAACTGTTGGATGGTTTTCATAATCATCGGCCCGCGCCAGATGACCGGTTGATCGCCCTCCAACAAAAACCCCATACTCATCAGCTTCACGCCGTGGCTCATTAAAGGCACTAGCTTTTCTTCGGGGCTTACGAGCGGGCGTTCGTTTACGCCCATCATCAACGGCACGCTCGGGCCGTAGATGTCGCAATCGAGCAGGCCGACCTCGCCGCCGTCCTGTGCCAACGCACAGGCGAGGTTTACCGCGCAAGTGCTCTTGCCCACGCCGCCTTTGCCGGAGGCCACGGCGATGACTTTGTTAATGCCCGGCATTCGATTAGGCCCGGCTTGGCCGCTGGCGGGAGCTTCGCCGGCGGGCGGCATTTTGATTTGCACCATCGCGCGGTCGATGCCCTCTACGGTGGTGGTAGCGGTTTCGACGGCGGCTTTGAGTTGGTCAGCGACTTCAGGGTTATGGGTGGTCAACTCCAGCGCGATGCTGGCGGAGCCATTGGCCGTCGCGATATTTTTCACGAGGCCGAATGACACGATGTCGCGCGAGTAGCCAGGATAGTTCACGCCTTTGAGGGCGTCTTCGATGGATTGTTCTAAAGTCATTTTAGGCATCCCACGCGGGCGATAGACTGCGGAGCTTGTCGACTTGTTTTGGAACGACTTCCAGCACGTGGTCGATGTCCGCCGCCGTGGTATCGCGGCCGAGGGAGAGGAGAACGTTGCCCTTGGCCGAGGCGGCGTCAAGCCCGATTGCCGTCAGCGCGGGTGGCACGGCGAGATTTTTGGTGACACACGCCGCCCCGCTGGCAATGGCGATGCCCTGCAAATCCAACGCCAACGCGAGCCCTTCGCCTTCGATACCATCGATGGAATAATTGAGGTGCGAGGGCAAACGGCCCGTGCCAAGCTCAGCCCCGTTGAGGCGGATGGGCACGAGGGCTCTCATCAAACCAGCGTGCAGTTGTCGCTGCAGCGCGGATACATCGACCGCCGGCAACGCGGCAGCCGCGCCAGCGCCGACGATGGCGGCGAGGTTTTCCGTGCCGGCGCGGAGGCCGTCTTCCTGCGCACCTCCGTGGATGATGGGAGCGAGCGGCGTGCGGCGGTTGCGGAACAACACGCCCGCGCCTTGTGGACCTCCGAAGCGATGGGGCGCGAGGGACAGCAGGGAAATGTTCGCCACCGCGACGTCAACGGAAAGCCAACCGCCGCTTGCGGTGGCATCGACCAAAAACGGAATGCCGCGTTCGGCGGCGATGACTCCGATGGCGGTGATGTCTTGGATTGTGCCGAGGTCGTGGCTGGCGTGATGGGTGGCGATGAGGATTGTTTTGTCCGTAACGGCTTCGGCAATGGCATTCGGCGAAACAAATCCTTCGGCATCCACGGGCACGCGCGAGGTTTTGAAACCATTTTCCTCCAGCCACGTAACGGATTGCTCGATGGACGGATGCTCGATGTTTGAAAGCACAATGTGATTGCCGCGCTCGCGTTGGGCGTAGGCCGTGCCTTTTATGGCGAGGTTGTTAGCCTCGGTGCCGCTGCTGGTGAAGAGGATTTCTTCGGGCGTGCCGCCAATGAGCTGGGCGCATTGCCCGCGCGCGGTGGCAATAGCCTCGCGCGCGGCTAGGCCGTGATGGTGCTTCTCGAAAAACGGTCGCATCGCCTCGTGCACTTCGGGCGCAAGGGGGGTGCCCGAAAGGTGGTTGAGATACACGCGACGTTTCATTGGGCGAAGGTAGCCGCTGAGAGAGAAGTTTTCAACGCAGGGGTGGGGCGGCTTCTCCGAAATCCCCGTGGCGCGCGTGGAGAAGCCACCCTACCTGCTGCGCCACACGAATTTGTGCCTTGCACCGAGGGCTGGTTTTCCGTAGGGCTGGCGGCGTTATGGGAATTTTATCGGGCAAAACAGGCGTAGTTTTTGGCGTGGCGAATAAGCGATCCATTGCGTGGGCCATCGCGCAGGCGTGGAAAGAGGCGGGCGCCAACTTGGCGTTTACGTATCAAGGCGAACGGTTGAAGGACAACGTGAGCCAATTGGCAGAGACCTTTGGCGACGACACGCTGATTACCGAATGCGACGTGACACAGGATGACCATATCGACCGTGTGTTCAATGAAGTGGGCGACAAGTTTGGCGGCAAGCTGGATTTGATGCTGCACGCAGTGGCCTTCGCGCCGAAGGAAGCGCTCGAGGGAACATTTGTGGCTACCACTCGCGAGGCCTTCCGCGTGGCGCATGATGTGAGTGCGTACTCGTTGGTGGCGCTGACCCGCGCGGCGGCTCCGTTGATGACCGAAGGCGGCAGCGTTGTGGCGATGAGTTATTACGGCGCGGAAAAGGTGATCCCGCATTACAACGTGATGGGTGTGGCCAAGGCTGCGCTCGAAGCGAGCACGCGTTATTTGGCCAGCGATTTGGGTGAGCAAAAAATCCGCGTTAATTGTATCAGTGCAGGACCGGTAAATACGTTAGCCGCGCGTGGCATAGCGGGTTTTAGCAGCATGCTTAAACATTACGAAGCGCACGCGCCGCTCAAGCGTAATGTGCTGCCCGAAGAGCTGGGCGCCACCGGCACCTTCCTCGCCAGCGACGGCGCGGCGGCGATCACAGGCCAAGTGCTCTATGTCGATTGCGGATATCAAGTGATGGGCATGTAGCCTTTTTGCTTGGAAACAAATCCGCTTCATTGCGTAATGGCCTCTCTCCATGGCCATCGTTTCTCACCCTGCCCCATTTCCGCCCGGCTTCAAGCCGAAGTGGCGGGATATCCTTGAGAAAAACGTGGCGTTGTATCGGCGGTTGCCGGAGGATCTGACATTGGTGTTGGAAGAAATGATCCCGTGGTTTGTCGAAAAGGTGTTCTGGAAATGGGAGGATTGGGTGGGCTACACACCCGACAAGGAAATGCAAAAAGTCTGCGTCGCATGCGAAGCCTGTCTTTTGATCGCGCGACGATCCAAGAAGGATTACCAGCATTTCCATACTTTTGTGTTCCATGAAAAGTACCTAGTGTCAAAGGACGGCGACAAATGTGCAGGATGGGCAGAGCCGGGGGGAACCATTCGGCAGCGGTGGGAGAGCACAAGATACGGGATGAGGGATGGAATCGACAATCATAACCTCACGTTACACGAGTTCGGCCACATGCTCGATTACAAAGATTCCGATTTTGATAGTGTTCCGCACTTTGACAGCAAGGCCGCCAGGTTTGACTACCAACTTTTCCTTGAAGAAGAATACGCCGATATTTGCAGCGCATGGGAGAAGAAAACAGGCAACGAAATCATTCGCAAATATGCCACCACCGATAAAGCTGAGTTTTTAACCTGCGCCACGGAGGCATTCTTTGAGCGGTCTGAAATGGTGAAATTTATGCGACGGGATCTTTATGACTGGATGGTGCGTATTTACCAGATGGATCCGGCCGAGTGGCCCGAACGCATCAGTCAGGCGGATTTGGCGGACGAGCGTTGTGACCAATGGAGTGATTGGATGCGCCGGTCCACTTGGCAATCCAAAAGTGAAGAGATAGATTCATGGCCCGACGGGGTGGCCGCGGCTGATTACGCAGGATGGTATTTACAGCATAAAGGGCGTTTGGAACGCGAGGAGCGCGAACGCAAAGAACGCGAGTTTGCCGAGAAAATGCGGCGCGATAAGAAACGGCACGAGAAAGAACAGCGTGAGGCCAGAGAACGAGAACGTAAGGAGAAGGAAGAATCAGAACACAAGGCGCGCGAGCGGTATCTTTTAAACAATCGCACTGTCATCGTGGAATACCCGAATGGTACCCCACAGCTAAAATACAAGCTAGTCGACGGACATCGAGAAGGGCTGAAGCAGCGCTGGGACGAGGAGGGGCAGCTGCGGGAGGAGATAGAATTACTCCGCGGCAAAAAGCACGGATCGGTTGTATATTACTACTCCAACGGCAAGAAAGAGATGGAAGGCTTCTTTATCCTCAATCGCCGCGCAGGTATTTGGCAGGGCTGGCACGAAGACGGTTCGCCCAGCTTTCGTTCGGAATACCGCGAGGGCGAACTCCACACTTGGGAGCAGTTTGGCGGAGATGGCAAGTCGCGCACGTACGGCAAAGTTACAAATCGATTCGGGGCGTGACACGCTTGAGCGTTGGCACGGGACCGCAGTCGGCGTACAGTATCGCGCATGGACGAAGGTGCCATGGAAATCAAATCAAGCTGGGCGGCGGTGCAGGATCACACGCGGCATTTTTCGGATTTTACTTTTGTCTACCCCGTTATCTCGCGCCGGAGTAAGGGGCTTTCCATCGGGGTGAATTTGAACCCTGATAAGGTCTGCAATTTCGATTGTATCTATTGCGAAGTGGACCGCCGCATTCCTGGCGCGGTCACGGAAGTGGATCTTCGCCAAATGAAGGATGAACTGACCGCGATGATTCGTTTTGCCAAAGACGGTGGCTTGGCGAAGGAGCCCAAGTTTGACGAAGTACCGTGGCTCACACGCAAGGTGAAGGACATCGCTTTCAGCGGTGATGGCGAGCCCACGATGATTCACAACTTCGCCGACTGCGTGCAAACGGTGGTAGACGTGAAACAAGCGGAAGACTTGGACGCCACGGAAATTGTCCTCATCACTGACGCGGCCGGACTGGACAAGGCCGATGTGAAACGCGGCTTGGAGATAATGGATGCCCACGAGGGTGAAGTGTGGGGCAAGCTCGACGCCGGCACTAAAAGTTATTTCAAAGCCGTCAATCGCACCAACGTGAAGTTCCAACGCATCCTCGACAACTTGTTGGCGACGGCGAAGAAGCGCCCAATTATTATTCAGAGCCTTTTCCTAAAAGTCCACGGCGATCAAATGAGCGCGGCGGAACTGGAATCGTACTGCGATCGCCTGCAAGAGCTTTCCGCGGGCGGCGGTCAAATCCGCGAGGTGCACCTGTACACCGTGGCACGGCCCACGCCGGAGGCGTTTGCCACGAAGCTGGAAGTGGCGGAACTGGAATCAATGGCGGCCACGGTGCGAGAGCGCACGGGGCTCACCGTTGCGGTTTTTCCTTAATATGAATGACAATGCCCCAACTCCGCGCGGACGCACGCTGGCGCTGGGCGCGCTGGTGTTACTCGGTGGGTTCGCGGTGATGGTACTGGAAATCGTCGGCGCGCGTTATTTGCAACCGTGGTTTGGCGGGGCGTTTTACGTGTGGACCAGCCAAATCGGAATGGTAATGCTGGCGCTGGCGTTGGGCTATGGCGTGGGAGGGCACATGGCAGATCGATTCAAAAAGGCGCGCTTTCTGTCACTGCTGCTGGCGCCAGCGGGGATTTTTGTTTTGCTGATTCCGCAAATGGCACCGGGTTTGTTGGACGGCATTGTGGATCGGCATGTGAAATCCAGCGCGCCTGCCCTATCCGCTGAACCAACGGCATCCGAAGCAGTCCGCACCGGATTGGTCATCACAGAAACAAATCTGTTGGCCGAGATACCCAAGGATTTTTTGGAGGGCAAAACAAACAACGCCGCCAATAATTTACCCGCGCCTCCCATCGATGAAGCGCCGCCTTCGGAAATTCCGGCGGTGTGGCGGAAGCTCGATCCAGCCATTGGCAGCGCGCTGGTTTTTTTGTTTCCGTGTTTTGTGCTCGCGATGATTTCACCATTTATGGTTCGGCTGGCTGCGCGGCAGGTGGCCCACGTCGGGACGGTCAGCGGATTGGTGTATGCGGCCAGCACGGTGGGCAGCATCGCGGGTGTGTTTATTTCGGCTTATGTGTTGATTGATCTCTTTACCACCACACAAATTTTTCAGATGACCGGGGCGTTGACTTTGGGGCTAGGCGGACTATGTTGTCTCATCGATTGGCAATGGCCGGAAGATTCACAGGACGATTGATGCTCACCGTGGGGCTGCTTTGTGTGGCAATGGCGGAAGGCGCGGTACGCTATCGCTCACAGTCGGCGCACAACCAAATCGTGGTGGAAGACAAAGGCGGCTATCGGATGTTGCGCTTCAATGGCTCGATGGAAACGCGGCTGCTAATCGCGAATCCTTTACTCGGGCATTTCGAGTATACGGACTATTTTCAAATGCCGCTGCTCTGGAATCCAAAAGCTAAACGCGTGTTAGTGATGGGTCTCGGCGGCGGTAGTACGCAGCGTGCGTTTCAAGGTTACTATCCAACCGTCCACGTGGACACTGTGGAGCTAGACCCCGCTGTGGCCAAGGTGGCGAAGGAATGGTTCGGCGTGAAGGAGACAAAAACGCATACAATTCATATCAGTGATGGGCGCGGATATTTGCGCCGCAACAAAAATCGGAAATACGAGGCCATCATGATGGATGCGTATTCATCGAACACGTACGGCTCGTTCATTCCGCATCACTTGGCGACAAAAGAATTTTTCCAACTTGCGGCTGAGGACCTGACGGCCAACGGGGTGCTGGCGTACAACGTGATCGGCACGTATCAGGAATGGCGAGCTGACATTGTAGGGTCGATGTATCGCACGATGAAAACGGTGTTTCCACACGTGTATCATTTCCCCGCCGCGGATTCGCAAAATATTGTGTTGCTGGGCGTGAAGGCGAATACCGGCGGCTTAACGAGCGCCACACTGCGCGCACGGGTGGATTTACTGCGCAGGGCACAGCCGAAGATGCCGGCTTATTTTGGGCCACGATTGGCGCGTATTCGGGCCAGTGCGCCGCCAAGCGCGGAGCAGTCGCCGGTGCTCACCGATGACCACGCGCCGATCAGCAAGCTGCTGGTTCCGGCGAAGTAGTGTCCAACTCTACGCGGCGCAGGCACGCAACGAATGCGCCGTCCACCCCATCGTCCATCGGTGTGATTGTGCGGGTGATTTCCTGCTCGAAATCACGGCGCTTTCGCATAAACTTTTCCACCACAGCTTCGTTTTCTTCGTCCTCCAAACTGCAGGTGCTGTACACGAGCGTGCCGTCTACAGGCAACAGTCGCGCGGCGCGTTGGAGTAAATCCAGTTGCGCGCGGGCAAGCACGGGTAGCTCACGTGCGTGCAGCCGCCAGCGGACGTCCACGCGGCGGCGCATCACTCCGGTATTGGAGCAGGGGGCATCGACTAGAATGCGATCGAAGGGGCCGGCGGTTTTGAGATCAATTCCGTGTAACGGCTTTGGCTCGATGCAGGTGTGACCAAGGCGCGCGATGTTCTCGCGCAAGCGTCCGAGGCGCGCTTCATCAAGGTCGATGGCAAGCACGCTCCCTTCATTGTTCATTCGCTCGGCGATGGCGGTGGATTTGCCGCCGGGCGCGGCGCAGAGGTCGAGAATGTTTTCGCCCGGTTGCGGATTGAGTTCGTAAACCGAAACGAGCGTGCTCGGGTCCTGCACATAAAATTTCCCTTCAGCAAAACTCTCCAGCGCGGCGGGCGAACCTTCGGTTTGTAAGTGATACATTTCGTGTGCACCGAGCCAATCGCGCTTCACGGGCTCGAAGGCGGTGCCCTCTTTTTTCCATTGAGCCTCCAGTTCGGGGGCGGTGGTACGCAGCGGATTGCGGCGGGCATACACGGGCGCGGGGGAGTTGTTCCACTCAAGCAGCTGGTCATAATTCGGCCAGCGATCTTGCCAGCGTTGTACGAGCCATTGGGGATGAGAGTGACCGATGGCGGGGCGTTCGCGGCGGAGATTGGTCAGGCACGCCTGCCAGTCGTCCATTTCGCGGAGGCAATTTCGGAGCACGGCGTTAAGAAATCCCGCTTGCGGGCCGAGGTCGTGTTTTCGGCCGAGGTTGACGGTTTCGTTCACCACGGCGTGGCCGGGGATACGATCGAGCCAGAAAATTTGGTACAAACCGAGACGCAGTAGGATTTGTGCGAGGACCTGCTGTCGGCGACCATTGGTTTTTTGGTCAATCAGCCAATCCAGCGCGCCGCGGTGGCGGATCACGCCCAGCACGAGTTCCTGGCACAGGCCGCGGTCGCGCGGGGGCAAGTGCGGCAGGGCATCGGCCAGAAGGGTGTCAGCGGTGCCCGGACCCCGTTCCCACTCGCGCAGAAGGCGTGCTGCGATTTCTCTTGGATTCTGCCTCGGCACGCCGCTATTATCCGCACACGCACTCTGTCACGCGAGTCCTTTCGCTACATCGTGAGGCGGCGCGTTGTTCAACCTATGAAAGAAGAATTTGAAAAACTGGCGGCTACCGGGAAAATTCTCCCCGGCGATGTGGAAACCCTCGTGCAAATGGCGACTGAAGGTTTTTGTATGCACAAGAGCTGGGGCTTCGGCCGCATCAAAACCGTGGATGTCGTGCTCGGGAAAATGGCGGTGGATTTCAACAATCGGCAGGGCCATAGCATCGACCTTGCGTTCGCGCCCAAAATTCTCACACCCATTTCAAAAGAACACATCGAGGCGCGCAAAGCCACGGACATGACCGGACTCAAACAAATGGCCGCGCTGCAGCATCATGAGGTGATTAAAGTTATCATAGACAGCTATGGAATTTATGCCACCACTGCCAAAGTGCAGGAGGCGCTTGTGCCCGAGGTGATTGACAAAGATGATTATAAAAAATGGTGGGAGACCGCGCGGCGCGAAATGAAAAAGGATGGCCACTTTAAGCTGCCCACCAAAAAGACGGATGCAATCGAATATCAATCGCAGGAGATTCCGTTGCAGGAACGCCTGCAGCAGGATTTTTCCAGTGCTCGCGGGTTGAAAGCGCGACTGGCGGTGGCTGTGGAGATTGCCAAGAATGCAAGCGACCTCGATGATGTCGCCGCGATGGTGGAAGGCACGTTCGGTAAGTTGAACGAAGAAATCACCACTCACGCCAAAACGCAGGCACCGCTGGCGTTGGAGGCGGTGATGGCGCGGGATGATTTAGCAAAAGCGCTGGGCGCGGAAATTGACGAGGGCGCACCCACCGAGGCCACAGTGTGGGAGGCGAACCCTTCGCTGAAAGAAGTGGTGACCGCCGTGCCGGCAGCACGGCAACGACGCGTACTTGAGTCCTTCCAGAAATATAATGAGGAATGGGCGACCTCACTTTTGGTGATGGCTAATCATGTGCCCGCGCGGTTGGTGGGTGAGTGCGCGAGCCTTCTCGCCGCGCACGACCATTCCGAGGTGTTTAAGGAAGAGTTAACGCACCTAATCAACCATCACGCAGCAGCAGCAGATCTGTTACTGTGGTTGGCCAAGGAACGCCCCGAGGCGTATTTGGATTTGCTGTCGACCGAAGCCTTCGGCGCGATGCTCTCGGCCATCGAACGCGAGACTAGCGACGAAAAGCGTGCGTGCAAACTGCGCGATTATATTTTGGCTGACACCGACCTCATCGAGACGCTCACCGGGTCGGCCGATATCGAAGTGGTGCAGGACATCACTCGCGCCATCCAGCTCTCCACGTGTTTTGAAGGAATGGATAAACGATCCGTGCTGGGCAAAATCGTGAAGACGCGTCCGGAGATCCAAGACTTCATCACCGGTAGCGAGAAGGAAAAGCCAGAGAAAAAGGCAGAAGGCGAAGGTACGTTGATGGTTTCGTGGGCCAGCCTCGAACGGCGTGCGGCGGAGCTGGAGGACTTGAAGCAACGGCGCATCCCCGCCAACTCCAAGGAGATTGAAATCGCCCGCGAGTACGGTGACCTCCGCGAGAACCACGAATTCAAAGCCGCCAAAGAACAACAAAAAGTGCTGACCGCGCTGCAGGCCGAATGGGAGCGCGATCTCGATCGCGCGCGCGGGATGAACTATTCAGAGGCTGATCCCGCCGCAGCTAACGTGGGTACGTGCGTTACGGTTACTCATCTCGGCAGCGGTGTTCGCGAGGAGTTTGCGCTGCTTGGTGCGTGGGATGGCGATCCCGATAAAAACATCATCAGTTACCTCACCCCGATGGGTCAGGCCATACTCGGCAGCACTGCCGGCGCGGAAATCGAATTTGAACTCGGCGGCGAAACCCGTCGTCTGCGTGTTGAGGGAATCACCCTTTACGCTGCTGAACAGGCGACTGCCTAACCCGCCGTGCGCACGGTCAAGGTACCGCTGGCAAATCGATCTTACCCGATTCACATCGCGGCGGGGTTGATCGCGGCCCTCGGTAAACACTGCGCCCGCCTCAAGCTCGGACAACGTTGTGCGGTCATATCTGATTCCACCGTCGCCCGCCACTATAGCAAACCTGCCCTCGCCTCGCTCAAGGCCGCCGGCTTTGCGCCCGTCTTCATTGGCCAGCCCGCCGGGGAACAGGCAAAGACGCTCAAAAACGTACAGGCGTGTTACAATCAACTTGCCAAACACCGCATCGAGCGTGGTTCGTTCATCGTTGCCCTCGGTGGCGGCATCGTCGGCGACATGGCCGGATTCGTAGCCGCCACATACTTGCGCGGCATTGATTTCGTGCAAGTGCCCACCACGCTACTCGCGCAGGTCGATAGCTCTGTGGGCGGCAAGGTCGGGGTGAATCTACCCGCTGGCAAAAATCTTGTCGGCGCATTTCATCAACCCAAACTCGTCCTGTGCGACCTCGATACGCTACGCACTTTGCCCGAGCGAGAGTTTCGCGCCGGTCTTGCGGAGGTCATCAAATACGGCATCATTTACGATGCCAAACTCTTCGCCCGCCTCGAGCGCGAACTGCCCAAGCTTCTGAAGCAGCATCCCGCCACCCTTACGGCGGTCATCGCGTGCTGCTGCCAAATTAAAGCTGAAGTCGTTGGCCAAGATGAAAAAGAAACCGGCTTGCGCGCCATACTGAACTTCGGCCACACCCTCGGCCACGGCCTCGAAGCCATTTCCAAATACGGAAAATACCTCCACGGTGAAGCCATCAGCATCGGCCAAGTTACTGCCGCCAAAATTTCCCAAGCCCAAATCGGCCTCTCTGCAAAAGACACCGCTCGTATCACCACTCTTTTTGAAAACGCCGGACTTCCTACCCGAGTAAAACTAACTCCGGCTCAAACACGGCGCCTTTTCACCGCCATCCAACTTGATAAAAAAGTCACCGCGGGCCAAATTAATTTCGTTCTCGCCAAAAAAATCGGCCAAGTCATCACGGGCCAAAAAGTTTCTCCGGCGTCCATCCGCCAATCCCTCAACCCTCATCCCTCATCCCTCAACTAAACCAGTGGCCGTTAGCGAAACCATTGTCCGCGAGTTCTTCGAGTTGCACGGCTTCTTTGTGCGGCAGCAGCGCAAGCATATCGCACCCAAGCGCGAGGATGATGAAGTTGATTTTTACGTGCATAGTCCCGGCGGGCCCGCTGATGAAAGCGAAGTCCCCTTCGTGCTAGAATCCGCCGACCATCTCAAGCACCTCACCCGCGCAGTGGTGGTCGTGAAAGCGTGGCACACCGAGGTCTTCACCCAAGCCGTGCTCGCCCACGCGCCAGAAATGTTTCGCTTTGCAGGCCCCGAAACTTTCGCTCGCGCCACCAGTGCCTTTGGCGGCCCCGGGCCACTCACAAAAATTCTCGTGGTCCCCGCCCTCCCCGCCACCGGCGAAGCCCGCCAAGAGAGCATCGACGTCCTCCGCGCCAAGGGAATTGACGCTGTCATCGCCTTTCGCACGATGCTTTCGGACCTCATCGACCACATTGAGGTCAACCGCAACTACCAAAAAAGTGACCTCCTCCAAATCATCCGCATCCTTAAAAACTACGACCTCTTCGCCGCCCCGCAGTTGGAGCTATTCAAAATGCCTAAGCCCAAGCGGAAGGCAAAAAAGTAAATCAATGCTGCTCGTCATTGACAACTATGATTCGTTTACTTTCAACCTCGTGCAATATTTGGGCGAGGAAGACGTGGCGATGGAGGTGCATCGGAATGATGAAATCTCGCTGGAACAAATAGAAGAGCTGAAACCGGAGCGAATTCTGATTTCGCCCGGGCCGTGCACGCCGCGCGAGGCAGGGTTATCCAACGACATTATCCAAACTTTCGGCCCGCGCACGCCGCTGCTGGGCGTGTGCCTCGGGCACCAATGCATCGGGCATTCCTTCGGAGCTGAGGTGGTGGTGAACGACCAAATCATGCATGGTAAAACCTCGCCCATTACGCATGACGAAAAATTTCTGTTCTCAGGTATGCCCAGCCCCTTCGTTGCCACGCGCTACCATTCACTCGTCGTCAAGCGCGACACCGTGCCGGACTGCCTCGAAATCACCGCCGAAACCGAGGCTGGCGAGGTGATGGGATTACGCCATAAGGAACACCCGATTTGGGGCGTGCAGTTTCACCCCGAAAGCATACTCACCGAGAACGGCCGGACGTTGCTACGGAATTTTTTGAAGTTGGGGTAGGTCGGGGTGAAGGGGCGGGGGCGGCGTACCCTAGCAACTCACTGCCGCGCTTGCTCGATCATTTCCTGAATCGTCACCGGCTTGCCCCCTCGGCGTTTACTTTCATCGGCGGCGGCCATGAAGGCGAACATCTCGATGGTCTCTTGGGCACCCACGGGCACTTTGCCGGTTTGGAACATTTTTACCGCTTCCACTACGAGCGGCGCATAGCCGTCATAGCCGCCCGCCTCGCTTTGGCCTTTAGTTCCTTTGGCTTTGCCTCCGTAACCTTTGCCTTCGCGGAAGATTCCAATTCGATTAGTTGGGCCACTTTTCCATGTGCCTTCCACTTCGATTTTTCCATCTGCGGTGGTACGTCGCACGACGCTTTGGCAGCCGGCGCCCATCACGGTGAAGAGCGATTCGCAGCCGTGCACGCCGTACCAAAATAAATCCGGGTGATGCACCTCCAGCGAGCAGGGGCTGTGCACCTCGGCACGGGTGACGACGCCGATGGATCCGTGCCGAATGGCTTGGTTTGTTTTCCCGTAGCGCAAAGAGGACGAGCTAAAAACGGGCACGCTCTTTTTCTTCGCGTAATCAAAAATGAAAATTACGTCCGCTAGTGAACCAGCCATTGGCTTGTCGATGAACAGCGGCAAGCCCGCGTCAATCACCGGGATGGCTTGGCGTACTTTGGGCCGGCCATCCACACTCTCAAGCATAATAGCGTCCACGTTTTTGCACAACTCGGCGATGGTGGGGTAGAGCTTCAATCCGTATTCGTTCGTGAGCGTTTTGGTGTATTTATTAATGCGATCCGCGCTGGACGGGATGTCGCGACTACCACCCTTGAAAGCCGCGACCACTTTTGCATTCGCAAGCGGGCCGGTGGCTTTGGGATCATTGATAATTTTGGTGAAGGCAATGACGTGTGAAGTGTCCAGCCCAATGAGGCCAATGCGGAGGTCTTCGGCTATCGCAACAGCTGCAAAGGCGAACGTGAGTAAAAGAGCGGGGATGCGTTTCATGGGGGCCCCAAAGCTAACAATCCCCGTGCGTTTGTAAATGGGAAAAGAACCTAAGCGTCGGTGGTCGCTTCCGCGAAGTCGAGTCCGTGGCGTTTGCAGTATTCGCTAAGGGCCTTTTCGTTTTCGATAAACACAGTACGTACCACAGCAGATTCGTCGGCATATCCCACATCGGCCACATGGTCTGGGATGAGATGTGTTTGTTTGTGCGCATAGGCGAGGGCGAAACAGGATTCAGCCACCACGAAAAATGGAATTTCCTCATCCGCGCCCTCAGCGTAATCTTCGATCACATCGGCCAACAGCTCAAGCTGATCGACAAGGTGTGGATATTTCGGCGCGTGAATCTCAGCAAACTCCAGCTTCAACTGCGGCAGTTTCAGATGAATCCCATGCAAAATTTTGGGCGACACTTTGGAGGCGTTAGAATGAACAAATTCAGCAATGTCGGACATGAGGAGAGCTTAACAAGCTGACAGCAGGAGGCAAGCTCGCGCGCATCATACGATTTCCAACTCCATCCTTGGCAGGGCATCGATGAATTTCTGGCCGTAACGCTTGGTAAGCACGCGGTTGTCGAGCACGGCGATAATGCCGCTGTCATCCTGGGTGCGGATGAGTCGGCCTACTCCCTGGCGGAATTTCAAAATCGCCTCTGGCAAATTAAATTCCATAAACGCATTGCCGCCGCGCGCCTCAATTGCCTCCACCCGTGCTTCAATAAGGGGGTGGTCCGGCACGGCGAAGGGCAGTCGCGTGAGGATGACGTTGCTCAGCGATTCGCCTGGTACATCAACGCCTTGCCAAAAGCTATCCAGCCCGAATAGCACCGAGTCCGTATCGTTCTTGAATTGCTCAAGTATCGTGGCGCGCGGTGTGCCGGTGCCTTGGACGAACGCGCGGATGCCGAGCTCGGCGAAGAGCGGCTCCATTTCCTCCGCCACCTCGCGCATCAGCTTGCCATTGGTGAAGAGCACAAATGCTTTGCCATGCGTCATTCGAATGAAATGGCCGATCCATTGCACAAGTGCCTCGCCGTATTCATCCGCTCGCGGGTCGGGCATTTTTCCGGCCACGTACAATTTCACTTGGGTTTGATAATCAAAAGGCGAACCGAGCTGTGCACGGCGGGAAGTTTCCGCGCCGACATGACTGATAAAATATTCCAAGCCAGGGCACATCGCCCTTTGTTCGGGCGGCAGTTCGCAGCGTTCCGGATCCTCCACTGCCAAAGTGGCGCTGGTGCAGATGACGGGCGAACCGCTGCCAAACACGCGGCGACGCAGAAACGCGGCGGTGTCAATGGGCGCGGCGTTGAGCGTGAGATTTTGTTGTTGTCGGCCGGAGCGCTCCACCCAGTAAACATGATGCTCGGCCGATTGCGCGATGAACACGGAAACCGCCTCACGAATCTCGGCGATGCGCCGGTTGCATTCGATGAGTTCGGCGGTAGTTTCCTCATCACCCTCGGTGGCCTCGATGAGATGACCGAGCGCCTCGCGCAGGTTTTGCAGCGGACGCGACACCGTGTCCTCCACAAAATCCGCCTCGCGCACGCGCAGTTCATTCCAGTCACGCTGACGGCGCGCTGATTTGTCGTGCGTGGCGTTACAGGCGGTTTCCACCTCATCGAAAAGTTTATCCGCCTCACCGAGAGTTTCTGCTACGCCCTTCACCACGTCGCCCTTACGCAGCAACGACAAGATGCCTTTCTCCGTGCGCGGATTCCACAGGCGCTGGAGATTGAACCGAATTTGTCCGCTCGAAACGCTTAGCCCAATGTGACGTGACGCCACGCGTTCGAGATGCTGCGCTTCATCAAAAATCACAAAATCATTTTTGAACAACAGCCCGTCGCCCACGCCTTCGTCGTCATCCTCATCGTCGTTCGCAGCTTCGTTGTCGAGCGTCATCGCCAGGTTCGCAAAAAAGAGGGAGTGATTGAGCACCAACACATCGGCACCGAGAAAACGGCGTCGGGCTTTTTGGAAAAAACATTCGCCGTGTAGTGATGCATTCTCGCTGCCGCGTCCACAAAACTTTGGCGAGCACAGGCCGCGTTCAGAGCAAATAGCCTCCCACACTTTGGGGTCTGGCTCGACATCAAGGCCGGACAAGCTGCCGTCCTCCGTTTCCGCCGCCCATTCCGCCACGCGCTTGAGTTCTGCTTTTTCCGGCGAAGTGAACAGCCCATCCGCTCGCTGTAGCGCGCGATGGAGCCGTCGGGTGCAAAGGTAATTGCCACGCCCTTTTAACATTGTGTAACTAAACTCCACCGGTAAAATCCGCTGCAACATTGGCAGGTCTTTTTCCGCCAACTGCTCCTGCAAATTGATGGTGTGAGTGGAAATGATTGCCTTCTTCACGCTCGCTTGACCGTGCAATATGGCTGGAATTAAATAGGCGAGACTTTTCCCCACGCCCGTTCCCGCTTCGACCACGCAATTTTTCCCCGCCTCTAAAGCCCGCGCTACGCCTGTCGCCATTGCTTGTTGTTGGGGCCGGTATTCAAAGTTTTTGGATTTAGATAATAGCCCGTCGGGGCCGAAGATTTCCGCCACCTGCGTTTCAAGGCTGGATGATTCGGCGGGTTGATGGTCGGAGGTGAGGATCATTGATCCTTGAAAGTTCTCTCCACAATTTCCATCTCACCGCGATGTTTTGCAATGCGATCCGCCGCAAGTACACCGCGCCAGTTTGCATTCGGGTACACCACGCTGCGGCGGCCTATGATACTTCCGGGGTTGAGCACGCTATTGCAGCCCAGCTCCGCGTGATCGCCAATGAGCGCGCCGAATTTGCGAAGGCCCGTGTCGATTTTTTCGTTGTCGAGCTGCACGGTCACATTGCCGGCAAGAGATTTGAAATTGGAGAGCACCACACCCGCGCCAAGATGCGCGTGATGGCCTAGAATGGAATCGCCCACATAATTAAAATGCGGCACTTGGCAGTCGTTGAACAGCAGTACGTTTTTTAGTTCGCACGAGTTGCCGATTACACAGTTGTCGCCGATAATGACATTGGGGCGTATATATGCGCCGTGGCGGATTCGGGAATTCGCGCCGATGATAGCCGGGCCTTCAATGAACGTGCCCGGTTCCACCATGGTGCCCTCGCCGAGAAACACATTTTCGCCAATCTCCGCTTTGGGCGAAACACTGGCGTGATTGGCCGGCAGCAAGTTGGCTGCAAGGTAATCGCTGATGCGCGGCAATGCTTCCCACGCCGGGGAGTCGCCTTCGAGGAGGGCGGCGTGCTCGGTTTGGCTGAGGTCGAATAGGTCCGCCACAGTGAACATTTGGGCACCTTAAAAGAAGGGCGACCCGGCGGAAATGTTTTTCCATTCACAGGCGACCAAACTGCAGCATTGAAAAACGGCCATTTTTTGGTATGCTTACGCACTGTGGATTTGACACGTACAGCGTTTGGAACTTGGAGCGGTGGCCGCTATATGCACTTCGGCGAGAAGCTCGATGAAGATCGCTTTCTCGCGCTCATCGATCGCGCATACGAAAAGGGCGCACGCACCTTCATGACGGCTGACGTATACGGCCAAGGCGCGTCGGACGAAATTCTCGCGCGCGGGCTCGCTGGCAAACCGCGCGATAGCTATTGCCTCGTGGGCGCGGTGGGGCACGATTTTTACAACGGCGAGCGCGTAGGCTCGCGTGGCTTCCCGCGATTCACCGATGCCAATCTGCGCACGGCGGACGATTATGCCGATTACCTCCGAATGGCCACGGAAAAGGAACTCGAACGCTGCGGCACGAAGCATTTTGATTTACTGCTGCTGCACAATCCCGACGTTACCGGCTACTCCAGTGAAGCGGTTTGGGAAGGTATGGCTGCGTTGAAAAAAGCTGGGCTTGCCGAGCGACTAGGCATCGCGCCGGGGCCGGCCAATGGTTTCACGTTGGATATGCTTTTGTGCATGGAAAAATTCGCCGACACGATCGATTGGGCGATGGTGATTCTCAATCCGCTTGAGCCGTGGCCGGGCGCGTTGGTGTTGCCGGCGGCGGAAGAATATGGCGTGAAAGTCATCACTCGTGTGGTGGATCACGGTGGGTTGTTTCACGGTGATGTGCGGCCGGGGCACGTCTTTGCCGAGGGCGACCACCGCGTGTATCGGCCGTCTGGCTGGGTGGAACGCGGCAGCGAGAAAATTGATCGTATGCGCAAAGTGGCCGAGTCGCACGAGGTGTCGCTGCTCCAACTCGCGTGCCTTTGGAATCTCGCACATCCGGCGGTGGAAAGCGTCATCCCCACACTCATTCAAGAGGCTGGCGAGAATGCAAAATCCATCGAGACCAAGCTCGATGACCTTGCCGCGTTGCCGGCAATTTCCCTTACCGACGACGAGCGCGATTTCATTACCGACATTGGCAACAATGCCGGTTGTATGGATTTGAAGGGCGCCAATCCGAATTTCGACGGCCCCGAGCCGTTGCCCGATCGCTGGAGCTTACAGCCTGGGCACAAGGAGGTTAGCGAACGCTGGGGCATCGTGCCCGAGCGCGATTTAGTTTGCACTATGTAACACGCATCGTTTGCCACGGTGCACTCGGCCTGTTGCTCTTTGCGGTAGGCTGTAAAACCGTGGTTCGGTTTGCCACGGGCACCATCACGTCCGGAGGCAATCCCGTGGCCGGCGCGCAAAACGCCGCCGTCGGTTTAGCGGTCGATGTGGTGACCAATCCCGGCGGGGAAGCCGCCCAAGCGCCGCAAATCATCACCGTACTCGTCCCCGAAACCGGCCTGCAAAAAGTAGTGCCGTGGCGTGAGGGCATGACCGTGTACACCGCACGCCGCACCGCCGGCCTCAATCGCCCGCCCGGCCCGTGCAAAATTGAACGCGGCGACGAACGGCTCGAGGGCACAAACAAAGCCCTCCTCGAGCCCGGAGATGTGCTGCGGTTTGTTGCCCCATGACGGTTCGACTCCTATTAATGTTGGCGGCAACAGCCGTGATCGGGTGCAAAACTGTTGCTATTTACACACTTAAAACCACCGGAGCCATTGCCGAGACGACAATCAAAGTCGGCGGCGCGGTCACCAAAACAGCCATCAATACCACCTTTGACATCGCTGGGGCCGCCTTCAAAAAAGGAGCCGTCACCGTCATCGACACTACCACCGGCGTGAGCAAAAAAGTGCCGTGGGAAAAGGGACTGCGCTTGTCCAAAATCGAAACAACCGGACGGGTTATCGAAGTAGTTCGCGGCTCACAGAAAATTCAGACTACCGCAGAAACCATTTTGAACCCCGGTGATGTTGTTCGCACCCAATAGTGGATGAAGGATAAATACATAGCGGCGAAGGAGCGTTGGGCGGCCAAGCAAGCCGGGCGGGCACAGCGTGTGGTGCGCTCTGCGGATCGGCTGCCGCCGGGGCAGCGGGAGGTGACGGATTTCCCCGTGCTCGATATGGGTATCCAGCCAGAAGTGGCGCAGGCGGATTGGCGGTTGAAAATTCACGGGCTTGTGGAAAACCCGGTGACGCTCGATTGGGAGCAGTTTATGGCGTTGGAACAGTTCGCCGACACCAGTGATTTCCACTGCGTGACCACGTGGAGTCAGTACGATATGGAATGGCGCGGTGTTTCGTTTTTCGCACTCACCGAACTGGTAAAACCTAAGGAAGAAGTTACTCACGTTTTTTACAAAGGCTCTGACGGCTATTCGACCAATACCACCTTGGATGTCGTGATGGACGACGACACTCTCATTGCCCACACATGGAACGGTGCGCCCTTGCCCGTGGAGCACGGCGGTCCCGCGCGGGTGATTATCCCTAAGCTCTACGCTTGGAAGGGCGCCAAGTGGGCCAGCGAAATCATCTTCCTCGATCACGATATCCTCGGCTTCTGGGAAGTGCGCGGCTATTCGAACACGGCTGATCCGTGGACTGGTGACCGTTTTGCGTGAACGGGATTAAGAGCGCATCAGCACCACGCATATCACCGCGAAGGCAGCGGTGCCGGCGGTGAGGCACAGGAATAAAATGTCAATAGGGGCCAAATTTTTCATCGCACCGATGACACAGCAAATTGAGTGCCAAACTATCCGAGCCGGGCCTGTTGACAACCTAGGCGGTTATCCCCTTCACGAGCATAGATGTCTTAAAAACAGGGGCTCGGAAGTGAAATTGGTGTGAATAATGTGAGAACAAATGGTGGAAATGATGAGTGATCAAGCCTCTAGGAAAACCCAGTAATCAATGAGTCAATGGGATTTGGGGAGGTTAGCTCTTATGCTCCCTCCGCTCACTCGTAGCTCCACTTGAGTACCCACGGATCCTGCGTGTCTTTCTGGAATTGCTTGAGCTTGACTTTGTATTCTTCCAGCACTTTGGCGTACTTGACGTCGGTGGCGAGGTTGACGGCTTCGTTGGGGTCGGCGCTGATGTCGAAGAGCTCAAACTGTGGGCGCTGGATGTATTCGCGCACGGTCTTTTTTCCGTAAGGGGCGCTTTGGCCTTTTTTCCATTGGGCTTGCCAACTGGGCGCGGCCCAGAGGTCACTGGCGAAGGGATACGGCAGGGGGTGCGCGATGTTCCAGATGAGCTTGTACTTGCGGTCACGCACGACGCGCATGGGGTAGTACATTTGAATTTCATGAAAGGTGTGGCTGGCGTTGATGCGATCCCAGCCCTCTGGGTTTTTCTCTGCGAGGATGGGCAGGAATGAGCGGCCATGAAATTTGTACTGACCTTTCTTGTTGCCGCGGCCGCCGGGCATAATCGCCAGTTCAGGTTTGGCGGCGCCGTTCTTGGCGTCGTAGCCGCCGCCGAAGTCGAGCAGCGTGGGGACGATGTCCACAAAGGAGAGCATCGCGTTGTTGGTGTTGCCTCGTTCTTTTTGGTACGGATTGCGCACGATGAAAGGCACGTGTAGGCCGCCTTCGTACACGGTGGTCTTGCCGCCAGCAAAGGCCATACCGTGATCGCTAGTGAAAATGATAATCGTGTTTTCCCATTTGCCGTTTTTCTTGAGAATTTCCATGAGCCGCCCGAGGCCCTGATCCACGCGCGAAGTGCTTTGGTAATACTGCGCGAGCTCAGCGCGCGTCTCAGGGGTGTCCGGCAGGAAAGGCGGCACGGAGACTTTTACGGGGTCATAAAAAACTTCCTTCACGCCGGGGTACGCACCTTTGTTCGGCTTGTTGCCGAATCGATTGGGCTTGTGCGGAAGCTCATTGGCATTGCCGCCGCCGCGATGGGGGTCGCTGGTGGCGTAGTACAAAAAGAAGGGCTTTTCAGACTCCGCCTTGATGAAAGCTTCGCAGTTGTCAGCCATCTCGACGGTACTGCGGCTGTTGGCCTTGATTTTGGTTTCGAAGAAATAAACGTCTTCCGGCCCGTTATGATGTTTGCCGACGCGTGCGGTGCGGTACCCGGCTTTGGCAAGCAGCACGGGGAGGGTTTGCACCCAAGGGAAGCTGTTGAATTTGTGGAAGCTGTGGAGGTGTCCGTAATGTCCGTTGCGATGATTGTGCAGGCCGGTGAGAATGACCGAGCGGCTGGCGCTGCAGCTGGCGGTGGTGGCGAAGGCGTAGCGGAAGAGCGTACCGTCGGCGGCGAGCCGGTCGATGTTGGGCGTTACGGCAGTCATATCGCCATAACATCCGAGCGTGGGGCTGAGGTCATCGGCGATGACAAAGACGATATTTTTCTCCGCCGCAGAAAGCGCTACGGTTATAAGGGCCGACAGCGTCAGTAAAATCCGTTTCCCAAGTTTCATTAGTGAAGACACTCCCGCCGTGTAAATGGGGAAAGCGTCTGGGCAATATGCGCCCTTTGGCGTTCGGGCGCAATGAAATCCGGCGTCACAAGTGCTGTCGGCCTCATGTTAGCGCTTCAGGAATTTCAGCAAATCAGCCAATTCCTGCTTCGTCATCGTCTTTTCCAACTGATCGGGCATCAAAGACTTGGGGCTGGCGCGGAGGGTTTTGATGTTTTTGCGCGCCAAAGTTTTGGTGAGGCCGAGAGGGAGCTTGAGGGTGATTTGTTCAGGCGTGTCGGCGGCGAGGAGGCCGGCGAAGCTTTGGTTGTCGCGGGTGTCTACTTCGTAAAGCGTATAGGCACCTTGGACTTCGTGGTTGGGCACGACGATGTGCAGCAGCAACGTGGCAGCGGGTTGATTGCGCAGCCCGGTGAGGTCCGGCCCCACGGCATGGCCTTGGCCGCTGTGGGTGTGGCACAGGGCGCAGGCACGAGTGAACATCTTCGCGCCATTGGCGGCATCGGCAGTCATTTTCAAAACCGGCTTGGCGGTTTCGTACGCCTTCATTCGGTCGCCCCCGACGTGTTTGGCAAACAGTTTCTTGGCGCGCGCTCCGATGGTTTTGTTGCGCTCTAACGCGCGCCGCCGTGCGGGCGAAAGGGCGTACACGGGTATCGTTCCCTCTTCCAATGCGGCCATCAGCGCGGGCTGATAAATCGACCGGCCCAAGACCACGCCTAGGACCGCCTCGCGCAAATCCGGCGCGTAGCTACCCCAGCGGGGTTTTTCCATCAGAGCTGATGCAACGCGGATGTCGTTAAGTTGTCCCAGTGACTGGGCTGCCGCCAGCTGCACCGTCCGCGGTTGTGCCGGAGCCAACAGCTTGAGAAGTGTTTTCCCATCTTCTTTGTAGGTGGAGTACGCCATCAACTCGATGGACGATGTGCGCAGGTCGCTTGACTGGTTGCCCGTTGCGCGATTGCGGGCTGCTTGGAAGGTTTTTTCAACATTCGCGCGGGCCGGAGGATGTTCCGCCACAAGGCCGAACACTGACTTTTGCGCCCCGATGAACGGGCGTCGCCGTACATCCGCCGCGATGCCCTTAAGCAGAGCGATTTGCTCTTCGGGCTCCCAGCCAAAGTCCGCAGCGAGGTGCCGTTCGATAACGCTGAGGATTTCAGCTTTTCCGCTACTACGGGCAATGATGCCCCCCAGCGGCTTTAGAGCGGGGGTGAGGTTGGTACGTCGGACCTTCGAGCCCTTCGCCAGTTCGTCGAGCAGTTCAATGGACTGTTCGCCAAGTGAACTGAACACGGTCGCGCGAGTCCATTTGTCGTCCACGCCGTTAACCAACACCCTCACCAGCGCAATGACCTTGGCCTCGTGTTGCACACCGCCCAACTGCAAGGCAGCTTGGAACCGTTTGCGGGCATCCGATGACTTGGCGAGTTTTATCAACTCCGCCGGGAATTCCACCTTGGGGAAATCAGCCCGACTTAAACGCAAGGTCAACTCCGCTGCCGACAACTGCTTGGCAGTGGGCTTGGGCGGGGCGGGGGTTTTTAATATCACACGCCAGATGCGGCCGTGGTTTGTGCCGGCTTTGAAGGGGAGCTTGGCGCGGATGTCTTCGGGGAGGTAGCGGGGGTGATCGATGTATTGGCGGACCATATCGCAAATGTAGAGAGCGCCGTCGGGGCCCACGGTGGTGTGGACGGGGCGGAACCATTGGTCGGGTGTGGCGAGGAAATCGCGGCCGGGTGTGGGGTGCGCGGCGGTGAAGGTGGCACCGGCAGGGGTGAGCACATGGCGTTGTACGAGGTTTTGCGCGGGCTCGCAAATGAAGGCGCTGGTGCCGCGGATACAAATGCCGCTGGCGCTGGTGTAGGTGCCGCTGTGTTGCTTGTTAATCAGGCTGGGGATGTAGCTGGCGGCGGTGGTGTCGGGGCTGAGGGGATACACCTTGGCAGCGACAGGCACGATGTTCTCCACGGTGTCGGTGAAGGGATAGTGCGGGTTGCGCCGGAGCAGCCCGGGAGCGAGGACGACGTGCATGAGAGGGTTGCGGTTGCTGGAAACAAAACGGTTGCCGTGCGCATCAAAGCATTGGCCGAACTGTCCGGTGCCGGCGAGAGGTTCATAAATAAACGTCTCCGGATGAAACCGTCCGTCCTGCCGCTTGGCGGTGACGGCCACGCGCTTGGGGTGGAGTGGGCTGGTCACGTTGGCATCGGTGAGCCCGCTGGTGATGTACACCCAGCCATCGGGCCCGAGCGTGGGGCTGGCCACGCGGAGTTGTTCGCTGCTGCTCTTGGTGCCAAAACCGGTGAGCACCACGCGCCGCACATTCGCGCGTCCATCGCCGGTGGTGTCCTTGAGATACCAAATATCCGGCGCGCACGTCAGGAAGATGCCGCCCTTCCACGGCATCACGCCATTGGGAAACGTAAACCCCTCGGCAAACGTCGTGCGCTTCTCAAACCGCCCGTCGCCATCGGTATCCTGTAGCAACGCCACTGTGCCCAGCTTGGGCGGCGTTTCCCCTTTGCCATCCTTCGCCGGTAGAAACGGATACCCGCGCCCTTCCACCACAAACATCCGCCCCGCGTCATCAAAACACATCGCCACCGGATCCTTCACCTGCGGTTCCGCCGCCGCCAATTCCACCCGCACGCCCTTTTCAATTTGAAAAGCCTTGAGCGCTTGCGCGGGCGCTTGTGGCGCGGGCGTTGCGTTTAAGGACAAGGCCACCAGGGCCGCGAGGAGCGTTAAGCGTTGCATGGGCCGATGGTAACGCGCGTGGGCGGATTGGCAAGTAGGGGCATCATCGGGCTTGCATGGGCGTGCGTGTCGTGCAGTGCTTTTGCCTTCGTGCCGGAAATCGATGACCAGAATAAAACGCCGCCGCGCCCGTGCAGCATCTGGGATGCGCGCGTGCCGTTCTCGCCGTCGGCGTGCCCGTTTTTTTACGGATGGGTCATCGTGTTTGCGGCTACGTTGGGTGCGCTCTTCAGCATCCCGGGACAGACAATGGGCTTCAGCGTCTTCACCGAGGTGTTGATGGAAAAGCTTGGGCTTACACGTGTGCAGCTCAGCCTTGCATACTGCGTGGGAACCGTGGCCAGCGGATTGACGTTGCCTCGACTGGGACGCGCGCTCGATCGTATGGGCGAACGTCGTATGGGCGTGGCTGCTGCCGTCGCGCTGGGGTTGACCCTGTTTTATCTCGCCGCCACGACGCACTTTGCTCGGGCACTTGCCGCCAATCTTCCGCCTGCCGTACGCTTGGCGGCGGTGTTCGCGGCGATTGCCCTCGGTTTTTACATGGTGCGCGCCGCAGGACAAGGGGTGCTCTCACTGGTCTGCCGTAACGCCATTGGCAAATGGTTCGATCATAGGCGCGGCTTGGCCACCGCCATCAGTGGCGTGCTGGTCGCCTTCGGCTACTCCATTGCGCCGACCGTGCTCGACGCGCTCCAGAAACGTTTTACCACCGAGGGGGCTTGGCTGTTGCTGGGAGTGGCCTGTATTGTTGTGATGGCACCGATCGCGTGGCTACTTTTTCGTGACACGCCTGAGGAAGCCGGCTTGCGAATGGATGGCGGCCTCATTGGTGATAGTGTTCACCCGAACCCCGATATGCAGATTCACCGCGAATACACGCGCGAGGAGGCCGTACGCACTTACTCGTTCTGGATTTTTAATCTTACATTTTGTCAAGTCGGATTTTATGGGACTGCGGCCACCTTTCACATCATTTCCCTGGGCACGGAGATGGGTTTGGCGCGGCCGGAGATTCTCCAGCTCTTTATCCCCATCGCGGTTGTCAGTGTCACCACCAACCTCCTTTTTGGGGCGATCAACTCGCAACTGCGGTTGAAGTGGCTGCTGTTGGTAATGAACCTTGGGTCCATGTTGGCTCCCATGGGTCTGCTGTTTTTGGATCGCCCAGTCGGGTTGGTTGCTTACACCCTCGGCAGCGGCATAGCCAGCGGGGGGTTTGTCAGTCTCTCCGGGATTGTCTTCCCGCGTTTTTTTGGGCGCCTCCATTTAGGCGCGATCAGTGGAATGAATATGGCTTGGACGGTTGTCTTCAGTGGCCTCGGGCCGCTCAGCTTTGGCTGGTGCTTCGGTGTGACAAAAAGTTACGAGTTGATTCTCATTCTCTCTGCCGTTGTGCCCGCCATTCTCCTGGTGATGAGCCTGTGGGCTGATAATCCCCAACTTCGACTGGAACGAGATGACCATGGGGAGAGTTGAATATTAGGACGTGACGCAGGGGTTCAAACGCGGGATGCTCCCGCTAGAGTACGCGCATGCAAGCATTGGTAAAACGCGAGGACGGCCCCGGATTGTGGCTTGAGGATGTGCCGGAACCCACGGTGGCCGCTCGGGATGTGCTCATTAAGGTGGATCGCACGGGGATTTGTGGCACGGACCTGCACATTTATAAGTGGGACGATTGGGCTCGCAAAACCGTGCCGGTGCCACTGGTGGTGGGGCACGAGTTTGTGGGCGAGATTGTGGAGATCGGCAGGGATGTGAAGGATTTCAGCGTGGGTGAAATCGTCAGTGGCGAGGGCCACGTGGTGTGCGGCCATTGCCGCAACTGCATGGCGGGGCGACGGCATTTGTGCAATGACACGGCGGGCATCGGCGTCACGCGGCCAGGGGCTTTTGCGGAATTGATTTCGCTGCCGCAAACCAATGTGTGGGTGCATGAGCCGAACATCGACCGCGAGGTGGCGGCCATCTTCGATCCCTACGGCAATGCGGTGCACTCGGCGCTGAGTTTTGATGTGTTGGGCGAGGATGTTTTGATCACCGGCGCGGGGCCGATTGGTATTATGTGTGCGGCCATCGTGCGGCACGCCGGTGCGCGGCACGTGGTTATCACGGACGTGAATCCGTATCGGCTTGAGTTGGCCAAGAAAATGAACGTGACGCGCGCGGTGAATGTGGCCAGCGAAAAACTCGCCGACGTGCAGGTCGAGCTGGGCATGGACGAAGGCTTCGACGTGGGTCTTGAGATGAGCGGCAACCCGAGCGCGTTCAACGATATGCTCGCCAATATGTGCCACGGCGGCAAAATAGCGATGCTCGGTATCCCGGAAAAGGAAATGGCCATCGACTGGAACAAGGTGGTTTTTAATATGCTGACCATCAAGGGCATCTACGGACGCGAGATGTATGAGACATGGTATAAGATGACCGTGATGCTCCAAAGCGGCCTCGACGTCGCGCCGGTGATTACGCACCGGTTTAAGTACGCTGATTTTGAGGAAGGCTTCAAAATTGGATTGAGCGGCGCAAGCGGCAAAGTGATTTTGGAATGGTAGAATGTACGGTGACCTAAAGACGCAGTTGCAATCCGAGCTGGATGAAATCCGAGCGGCCGGTTTGTACAAAGGCGAGCGCGTCATCGACACGCCGCAAGCCGCGCGCGTGGGTGTGGGCCGCACCGCGCCGGTGCTGAACATGTGCGCCAATAATTACCTCGGCCTCGCGAGCCACCCGGAGGTCATTGCCGCCGCTCACGAGGCACTCGACAAATGGGGCTACGGTCTCGCCAGCGTACGGTTTATTTGCGGCACGCAAAAAATCCACAAACAACTCGAGGAAAAGCTCTCTGAATTTCTGGGCACCGAGGACACGATTCTTTACACGTCCTGTTTTGACGCCAACGGCGGATTGTTCGAGACGTTGCTCGGCCCCGAGGACGCCGTCATTTCTGATGAACTCAACCACGCCTCCATCATCGACGGCGTGCGCCTCTGTAAAGCCAAGCGCTTTCGCTACAAGAACAACGACATGGCCGACCTTGCCGCGCAACTCGCCGAGGCCAAGGGTTCGCGCCGCATTTTAATTGTCACTGACGGCGTGTTCTCGATGGACGGTTATCTCGCCAACCTCCCCGCCATTTGCGACCTCGCCGATGAACACAGCGCGTTGGTGGTGGTTGATGACTCCCACGCTGTCGGCTTCATGGGCGCGCGCGGCCGCGGCACGCACGAGCATCACGACGTGATGGGCCGCATCGATATTCTCACCGGCACGCTCGGTAAAGCCCTCGGCGGTGCCAGCGGCGGCTACACCAGTGGCCGCGCGGAAATCATCGAGTACCTCCGCCAACGCTCGCGCCCCTATCTTTTTTCCAACACCGTCGCTCCGAGCATCGTCGCTGCTTCCATTAAGGCCATTGATTTGCTCAACGCTTCCACCGAACTGCGCGACCGCCTTGAGGCGAACACAAAATTCTTCCGCGATCAAATGGCCGGCAGCGGTTTCGAAATCCTCGAGGGCACCCACCCCATCACGCCCATCATGCTCGGCGACGCCGCGCTGGCCACCCAGTTCGCCGACGCGATGCTCAACAAAGGCATTTATGTCATCGGCTTTTCCTTCCCGGTTGTGCCGAAAGGCAAGGCGCGCATCCGAACACAAATTTCCGCAGCGCACACGATGGAGGATTTGGAATTCGCCATCGCAAAATTCGGTGAAGCGAAAACAGAATTGGGAATTTAAACCATGAACCCCGGCCGGCGAATTCGGTCCTAGCCCAAATGGCTTCGGAAAAGCAACCGATCGAGGTGCGCGCCGTGGAGTTGGCGCGGGCGCTGCAAACCACCGCCGTCACGCTCATCACGCCCGCGGAACAGGCGCAGCTCGATGAGCTTTCCGGTATGCTCGAGCATCCGCCGGACAAGGTGACGGTCGCCCAACTCACCGACCAAGCCTTCCGCCCGGGCGCGGCCTCGCGCGGCATCAGCCAGTTTCAGCATCTGCTCGAGACACGCGGCATCCCGCGATTCTTCGGCGCGTTCGATAAGCTCGGCCTGCAAATCCTCCGTCGCATCGGGCAGCTTGTGGCGTTCGTGGCCTTCCCGCTTTCGCGCCGCAAGATTCGGATGGATACCGCCAATGTCATCCTGCGCGCCGAGCATCCGCGGCTCACCGCGCACCTCCGCCGCCGCCACGCCGAGGGCTTGCGGATGAATGTCAATCTTCTTGGCGAAGCCGTGCTCGGCGAATCCGAGGCCGCTCAACGCCTCGAGCAATATCTCGCCACGCTCGCCTTGCCCGAGGTGGAGGTCGTGTCCGTGAAAATTTCCACGCTCTATTCGCAAGTCTCTCCGCTCGCGCGCGAGCACACAATCGCCGTTTTGTGCGAACGATTGGAAAAACTTTTTCGTGCCGCTGCCGGCCAAATTTTCACCCGCCCCAATGGCGACCGCGTGGCGAAATTTGTTTACCTCGACATGGAGGAATACCGCGATATGCACCTCACCACCGCCGCCTTCATGCGTACGCTTGACCGCGACGGCATGGAAAATGTCAGCGCCGGTATCGTATTGCAGGCGTACCTCACTGATGCCCACGCCGTGCAGCAGCAGCTCAACGCGTGGGCCCGCGCGCGCGTGGCGGACGGTGGTGCGCCCATTCGGCTTCGGCTGGTCAAGGGCGCCAACATGGAAAAGGAACGTATCGAGGCCGCCATAGGCGGGTGGCCGCAAGCGCCGCTCAGCGTGAAGATCGACACCGACGCCAATTTTAAACGGATGTTGCACGAGGCGATGTGCGCGGAAAATATCGCCGCCGTTCGCCCCGGCATTGCATCGCATAACCTTTTCGACATCGCGTACGGCTTGCTCCTCGCGCAGGACCATGGCGCGGTTCACCGCGTGCGTCTGGAGATGCTCGAGGGTATGGCCAGACATCAACGTCGCGCCTTGGCCAAGCACGCGAAAAACATTCTGCTCTACGCGCCTGCATGCCGCGATGAGGAATTCATCAACGCAATCGGTTATTTAATTCGCCGACTGGATGAAAACACCGGTCCCAATAATTTCCTGCGGCACGCTTTCCACATCAGCGTCGACGACCCTGAATGGGTGCACCTCGAAAAAATGTTTATAGAGTCCGTACACCGCATCGAGGCCTTACCGAATCATCCCCGCCGCCAACAAGATCGCCGCAAGCCTCCCGCGCCGCCCAAGCTCGTCTCCGATTGGCGCGAATTTACCAACGAACCCGACACCGATTTTTCACTGCCACAACACACCGAGTGGGTCGAGTCCATCATGGCCAAATGGAAACCGCTCTGCGGCGATGACGCTACAAATATTCCGCTGACTATCGCCAGCGAAACCGTCACCACCGAACGCACTATCATAGAGAGCATCGACCCCTCTCGCCCCGACACCATCGTTGCTCGCGCTTTGCAAGCGAATGCCGAGGACATCCAACGCGCCGTCACCTGCGCCAAGGAGGACCCCGCCGGTTGGCGCGTGTTGCCGATGAACGAGCGCAACGTCATCCTCGCTAAGGCCGCGCAGGAAATGCGTTTGGCGCGCGCGGATCTCATTGGTGCTGCCATGGCAGATGGTGGTAAGCTCGCGCCCGAGACCGATTCGGAAATTTCCGAGGCCATCGATTTCACTGAATTTTACCCGCGCACCGCGCATGCGCTGCATGATTTGCCGAACCTCACCGTGCGACCCAAGGGTGTGGTGGCGGTAGTGTCGCCGTGGAATTTCCCCATCGCCATCCCATGCGGCGGCGTGGTGGCGGCGTTGGCAGCGGGCAACACAGTGCTGCTCAAGCCGGCGTCGTACACGTTGCTCCCGGCGCATCTCATCTGTGAATGTTTTTGGAAAGCCGGCGTGCCGCGCGAGGCGTTGCAACTGCTGCCGTGCCCGGGTCGTTTGGCGGGCGAATACTTGGTGGGGCACGCTGACGTGGACGTGGTCATCCTCACCGGCGGCACGGACACGGCGCAAACGATGCTGCGCGCCAAGCCCGCGCTGAATTTGCTCGCCGAAACCGGCGGCAAAAACGCCACCATCGTCACCGCCATGGCCGACCGCGACCAAGCCATCAAGCACGTGCTGCACAGCGCCTTCAGTCACGCCGGGCAAAAGTGTTCGGCTACTTCGCTGTTGCTGTTGGAGGCGGAAGTTTTCGATGACGCCAAATTCAAGCGAAACCTACGCGATGCCGTGGAAAGCCTCGCCGTCGGTTCGGCGTGGGAGTTGCACACGAAAATGAATCCGCTCATTCGGCCGGCAAGCGACGACCTCGCACGCGCGCGGGAAGTGCTGGAGCCTGGCGAGCAATGGCTCGTGCCGCCGTTGCCCGCAGACAACCCGCATCTCGCTTCACCCGCCGTGAAATGGAACGTGCAACCCGGGGCGCATGCGCATCTCACCGAACTCTTTGGCCCGGTCCTGAGTGTGATGCGCTACGAGAAACTTGACGATGCCATCGATCTCATTCACCAAACAGGATTTGGCCTCACTTCCGGTATCGAAACGCTCGATGAACGCGAACAGGAACATTGGCAACGCCGTGTGCGCGCCGGGAATTTATATATCAACCGCCCCACCACCGGCGCTGTCGTATTGCGCCAACCTTTTGGCGGGATGGGCCAAAGCGCCTTCGGCCCCGGCATCAAAGCTGGTGGCCCAAGCTACGTCGCGCAGTTGATGGATTTTCAAGAAACCTCCGAGCCGGATGGCTTAGATTTGGCGAATGAAAAACTAAAAGCATTGGCCACGCGCGTGCCGTCGGTGGAACCTGCGTTGCGCAGTTACGTGAAACAAGCCCACGACGAATTCAACGCCGAACACGACCACCTTCGATTGCTTGGGCAGGATAACCTCCGCCGTTATCGCCCCATCGAGCGCCTCTGTATTTGCCTCCACGCCGACGACACAAAACACGAAATCGCCGCACGCATTGGTGCGGCCCACGCGGTGGGTTGCACTGTCTCCATAACTGGCACCGGCGCGGAAGACTGGCGTGACTTCGCCCATGTCGTCGCCGAAACCGACGTCAAGAAATTCGATCGCCTTCGCTATGCCACCCCCCCCCCGTGTTCCCGAAGCAATCCGCCGCGCCGCCAACGAAGCCTGCATTCACATCGCCGACACGCCAGTGCTCACCGAAGGCCGCCTCGAATTACTCTGGTACGTCGAAGAACAAAGTCTCTCCAACGACTACCACCGCTACGGCAACCTCGGCCCAAGGTTCGAAGAGCAGCGGAATGGGCCAGCTTGATTTGTACCACAGAGAATTCAGAGGGAAACCCTCGGACTCGAAAGTTTACCCTTCCACGCAGTGCCTCAATCTCGACTCACATCTTCAGCATTAGGATTTTGTGTCTTACCATCATTTGATTCATTGCCAGTCTCACCCATCATACTTTTCACTAGTGGGCTTTGCACGTCCTCTTTGGGCGCCATAAAGCAAGTTCCTAATTGAGCAGCGGCTGCTGTAGCGCAGAGCCACCAGCCCACATCTCTAGTCAACGCGTCTGCCGCAACTCCGGCTGGGCTGAAAACCCAGAGGAAAAAAGCCGTGAGCAATGCGCTTCCTGCATGGTTGCCACGCCCGGGCTGAGCCGCTGAAAAAATGC
This sequence comes from Verrucomicrobiota bacterium, assembly GCA_028343615.1. Lineage (GTDB taxonomy): Bacteria > Verrucomicrobiota > Verrucomicrobiia > Limisphaerales > UBA1100 > JACNJL01. The sequence continues at coordinate 24,124 of JAOLZA010000001.1, read as the reverse complement.
CGGCCAAAGGTATAATAAACATCAGGTATCTTTCTCCGCCAGTTTTGGCCAGTGTGAACCCAGTGAAGCCCATCTTGGTTCCAAGAATATCAACTGAATACCAGTTCAAAAAGAATCCGATGGCTATGATAATACCGAAAACACGTGGTATATTTTGCATTATTTTTCCTTTGGTTGTGGGGATTAATCACACTGAATCTTCGCTAGATGCATCGATTGATCCACTGTCCGGCTCCGATTCAGTTACGGACGATCCGAATATTAACATACCAAAACAACCCGCGAAGCACATGTATACGCCATAACCTCTTTCCACACCCATTGCTGCGGCACCGTCTTTAAGAAAAACAGGTCCCACCAACAAAATCACGACAGCGGCTAGAATTGCACAAGTGGCGTATCCTTTCCTGGAGTGAACCGCTGCAGCGGCAATGGCGACAATAGGAGCGAACAAAAGGGCATATTGTGCCTCACCCATGGGGCCTTTAGCAGTGGCAAACTGGTATCCTGACATATTGAGACCACCTTCACTTCCCAAGAGAGCTCCTAACCCTCCTAAGTTCACTGTTATCCAAGGCAGAAAAAAGCCTATTAGAACGAGAGCTGCGCACGCGCGCGGTATATTTTGCATTATTTTTCCTTTGGTTATGTTGGCAACCATGTTTTAGCAGGAAGCCATCTGGTTTTGTTGTTTTGCGTTGGGATCAATTACTCTTGCCAATCTCGTAGGGTTGTACTGAGCCGGACTCTCCGGCATTATCCTTATACACAAGTGCTCCAAAGAGTTGTCCAAAAGGGGCGAAAATAGTAACCCAAAGGCCGATGGACATAATTTGAAGTATAGAAAATTGGTCATCGCCCAGCTCCCCGCCTAAGGTGCTGCGCAAGTCTGAAAAGGCCCAAATTACGATGCCCAAGATAAAAGTAGCCGAAAAAATATGAAGCAGCTTCTTGTTAATAACAGCCGAAGCAACCCCAAGGACTGGGAAGAGCATGGTTCCATATAGCCACACAGGTTTTGATATCCCCTCTACCTCAAGGGCCCCTTCCCCTGTTCCCTCGGTGAATGCATTTGCGAATGACTGTAACCCTGACTGCAGCCCTTGCAATTTATTGAACATGTCGCTCAATTCCATCCCGCTAAAACTGAAGAGCATTATATCTATCCAAGGCAGGAAAAAGGCCATGGCGATTGCCCCGCCACATATGCGCGCAATATTCTTATATTTATTTTGAATAGCCAAAGCTGCCCCCTCTTACGCGGCAATATAATATCATATAATAAAAAGTATGCATACTGTAAAACCTATCGAATTTTATAATAGGCTAATTCTGCGGCGGATCTTAGTTTGACCATTGCTTTGTATATGCCACATTCCGTCGTGCCTTTGTTCAAGTATATCTCATGGGTGTGGCTTGCTTCATCATGCCTGCTTCCAGCAGCGGATCTTGTGCGGATTAAGTACAATAATTCAGGATTGGTGGTGGACCTTGGCGTGGGGCTGTGGGCGTGGCCGATGCCGGTGGATTGGGATGGAGATGGCGATCTCGACTTACTCGTGGATTGTCCGTGCAAGCCGTACAACGGCATTTGGTTTTTTGAAAATCCGGGCGGCAGCAAGACGCCGGTGTTCAAGGCGGGCAAACGCGTGCACGCTTCTCGGCGGAACATTCAAGTCAGTTGGGTAGACGGCAAACCGAGGTATCTCACACCCGGCACGGAAGTATCAGCAGACCTTACGAATACAACAAAGGTTTACCCTGCTGCGCGCGTGGAAGAGCATCGCAAGATTCGCGCTAATCAATGGAAGTATGTGGACTATGATGGCGACGGTGCGCTGGACCTTATCGCGGCCGTGGGTATTTGGGATGATTACGGGTGGGACAACGCCTACAACGCGAAGGGCGAGTGGACGAACGGGCCGTTGCGCGGATTTGTGTATTTGATGCGCAACGAAGGCACGACGGCCAAGCCGAAGTACGCAGCGCCTACGAAGGTGCGGGCCGGCGGCAAGGCGGTGGATGTGTACGGCCGCCCGTCGCCGAACTTCGCGGACTTCGATGGTGACGGCGACCTTGATTTATTGTGCGGCGAGTTTGTGGATAGTTTCACGTACTTCGAAAATACCGGCACGCGCCGCGTGCCCAAGTACTCCGGCGGTCGTAAGCTCACTCACAAAGGCAAAACGCTCACGATGGATTTGGAAATGATTATGCCCAGCGCAGTGGATTGGGATGGCGATGGCGATGTGGATTTAATCGTTGGCGACGAGGATGGCCGCGTGGCGTTGGTGGAGCATACTGGCAAAGTGGGCGACGGGCTGCCTCAGTTTTTACCGCCGGTTTATTTTAAACAGCAAGCGGATGAAGTAAAGTTTGGAGCGTTGTCCACGCCGGCGGGGTTTGATTGGGACGGCGACGGCGACGAGGATATCATTTGTGGAAACACCGCCGGCTACATCGCCTTCATTGAAAACCTCAGCGGCCCGAAGGTGGAGCGACCGCGCTGGGCTGCGCCGCAACGGTTGAAAGCTGACGGAAAAATGCTGCGCATTATGGCGGGCCCCAACGGCTCCATCCAAGGGCCGTGCGAACGCAAGTGGGGTTACACCACGCAAACGGTTGCGGATTGGGACCACGACGGTCGTCCGGATATTGTCGTCAATTCCATCCTTGGCAAAGTCGTTTGGTACCGCAACATCGGCACCCGCAAAGCGCCCAAACTTTCAGCTTCGCAACCCATCAATGTCGAATGGCGTGCCGAGCAGCCCGCACTTAAGTGGGGCTGGATGCGGCCACGCGGCAAGGAGCTGCTTACCCAATGGCGCACCACGCCGGTGGTCGTCGATTGGAATCGCGACGGCCTCAACGATTTACTGATGCTCGACCACGAAGGCTACCTAATGCTTTTCCCCCGCTCGAAGCGTGGCGGTAAGCTGCTGCTTCATGAACCCCAACGCATTTTTGAAACCAACCCCGGCTATGTGCGTTTGAATTCCAGAACCGCCGGCGGCAGTGGTCGGCGCAAGTTGTGCGTGGCCGATTGGGACGGCGACGGTCGCCTCGACGTGCTGGCCAACAGTCCCAACGCCGAGCTGTGGCAAAACGTGGCCGACCGCGAAGGCATGTACAAACTTCTCAACCGCGGCACAATTTTCAAACGCAACATTTCAAGCCACACAACAAGCCCAACGGTGGTGGATTGGAACGGCGACGGCGTGCCTGATTTGCTTGTGGGCGCGGAGGATGGGTTTTTGTATTACGGGCGGAATCTCCGGAAGTGATCAGACGTCCGTCGCGTGCAAAGTCTCTCCGCAGGCGTGACAGTGAACGGCGTCGGTTCGATGTCCCTCAGCGCCGCAGTTGGGGCAAGCGCGGGTGTTGGGCATATCGGGGCCGTCCACACGTGTCATCTCAGCGGTAACAATGCCAGTGGGCACAGCGATGATACTGTAGCCCATGATCATCACCACCGCCGCGAGGAATTGCCCGAGCGGGGTGGCGGGCGTAATGTCGCCATAGCCTACGGTAGTTAGCGTAACGATTGCCCAGTAGATGCTTTTGGGGATGCTTTCAAATTTTGCGCTGTGTGGGGCCTCCACCAAAAACATCACTGCGCCGATGATGGTGGCCAGGATAATAACCCCCAAAAGAAACACAGTGATTTTGGCAAAACTCGCCCGCAGCGCGCGCATAATCGTCCGTGCTCCGCGCACGTATTCGAGGAGTTTCAGAATCCGAAAAATGCGAAGTACCCGTAAGGCGCGCACGACAAGCAGATAGTTTGCGCCCGGGAAAATCGCGCTGATGTATGTGGGCAAAATCGCGATTACATCGATCACGCCAAAAAAGCTTCGAGAGTATTTGGCGGGCGAATCCACTGACCACAAGCGCAGCGCGTACTCTATGGTGAACAGAATCGTGAAGCCCCACTCGATCGTGAACAGTGTGTCGTGCCACAATTTCAAGCTCGGCACGGTGATCATCATCACCACCGCCACACTGGCGAGAATACACAAGATTAGTGCTACATCAAACACTTTGCCCGCGGGCGTATCCGCCTCGTGAATGATAATGCGCACGCGCTCGCGCAAGTCCGGGGTAGGTGTGTCCATCTCATCCATACGTCCTCCGCGCAATTGTGTACTCGGAAAACGACCATAAAACAATGCGTTTTGTATTGGCGACTGGTGTTGTGTCAGCGACAATGTTCGCATGAGCAGGTCGTGGTCAATTTCGCTGGCGGTTTTAATGCCTCTGACCGCTGGTGCCGCGGATTATTTACGCGACATCAAGCCGGTGTTAAAGGCGCGGTGTTATGCCTGTCACGGCGCGTTGAAACAAAAAGCGGGGTTGCGCGTTGACACGGCGGCGAACATTCGGAAGGGGGCGAAGGGGGAAGCGATTGTTGCCCCCGGCAACCCGACGGACAGCGAGCTTTTGTATCGGCTGACCACCAAGGACTTGGACGATCGGATGCCGCCGGAGGGGGCGGCGTTGAAGGTGGATGAAATTGCGGCGATTAAGGAATGGATTGCCGCCGGCGCGCCGGTGCCTGAGGGTGAAATCGCCGAGGCTGCCCCACGTGAGCATTGGGCGTTTCAGGTTCCAAAAAAAATGCAGCGGTCGGGGGATTCAGGAAATCTCATCGATGGGCTTCTGGAGGATCGGCGCGTGGCGCTGGGTTTGAAGACGCAGCCGGAAGCGGAGCGGACAATTGTGATTCGGCGCCTGTATCTTGACCTCATAGGGCTGCCACCGACTCGGGAGCAGTTGGCGGACCAACGACCGTGGAATGAAATCGTTGATGAGCTTTTGAAGAACCCTCAGCACGGCGAGCGATGGGCGCGGCACTGGATGGATATATGGCGGTACGCGGATTGGTATGGGCTCGGCGCGCAGTTACGCAACAGCCAAAAGCACATCTGGCATTGGCGCGATTGGATTGTGGAATCGCTGAACGAAGACAAGGGCTACGACCGCATGATTCTGGAAATGCTCGCCGCCGACGAACTCGTGCCGGAAGATTCCAAGGCGATTCGAGCCACTGGTTTCCTCGCACGTAACTACTATCTCTTCAATCGCACCACCTGGCTTGATGCCACCATTGAGCACACCGGCAAGGCGTTCATCGGCCTCACACTCAACTGCGCCAAGTGCCACGACCACAAGTACGATCCCATCACACACGCGGACTATTATCGATTCCGAGCCATCTTCGAACCGCACCAAGTCCGCCTCGACCCCGTGCCGGGTGTGACTGATTTTGAAAAGGATGGCCTGCCGCGCGTGTTCGACAATCACCTCGACATTAAAACCTATTTGCATCTGCGCGGTGACCCAAAGAATCCCGATACCAATCGAGTGATGCAAGCTGGAGTACCCGTGGTGCTGTCCAGTTTTGCGCCGAAGATTGAACCAGTGAAACTGCCCGTCAGCGCCTACGCGCCGGCTACGCGCGACTACGTGCAACGCGACCGCCTCGCTGTGGTCGAGGCGGCCGTGGCGACTGCGAAAAAGGAACTCGGGGCGGCGAAGAAAAAAGTGGCAAACGCGCCGAAGGAAAAACCGAAGTCGAAACTCAAGCCGCCTGCACCCGCACCGGAGTTTGAGGTGCAGGATGATTTCAGTAAGCCGAACCTCAAGATGTGGGAAGTCATTGGCAATGGCTGGAAATTTAAAGACGGCGCGCTGCATCAAACCACTGCCACGCGTGACGCGGAGCGGTTGGTGCTGCGCCGGCCGAAGCTGCGTGATTTTGAGCTGACCTGCCGATACACCCATACTGGCGGCAACACGTACAAGTCGGTGACCTTTCGCTTCGACGTGTCGCCCGACCGCAAGTACGCCAATTACGTCTACACCAGCGCGCACGCGCCGGGCCCCAAACTGCACGTGGCGTATACACGCGGTGGCGCCAGCACCTATCCGCTCGATGGACTCGTGGCGCAGCCGATTGCGATTGGCAAGCCGTACACCCTACGCTTGGCCGTGCGCAATCGGTTGGTGAATGTGTGGCTCAACGGAAAATTTCAAATCGCCTACACATTACCCAACCGCAAGCCCGGAGGGCGACTGGAGCTGTCGGGTTTCGATGCAACTGTGGCGTTTGATGACATCAGTATCCGTGCACTGCCGGCGGACGTGAAACTGGTCGAGTCCAAAAACAAAGCGCCGGAAGTGAAAGCCGTCAGCTCAGTGAAAATTATCGAGGCCAAGCTCGCCGCCGCCGAGGCCACGTTATCTTCGCTGCAGGCGATGTTCGCCGCGGAAAAAGCACGCGGCAACGCGGATGCTTTTAAAAAGACCACCCTGCTCGCCGCCCGCCGCGAGGCCGAGGCCATGAAGGCCGCGGGCGAATTCGAGATGAAAGCGTTTGCCAAGGATTCCAACAAGGTTAAGGCCGCGCGTGCGAAGATTGCCAATGCTGAAAAGAAACTTGCCGCGGTGGCCAAGGGGCAGGGCGCTTACACCGCCCTGCGCGCGGCAAAGAAGGCGCTGGAAACGCCGGCGCATAAGGAGTCACAGTATCCCACTACGTATCCCGAGATCAGCACCGGTCGGCGGTCGGCGTTGGCGCAGTGGATTGCTTCTAACAAAAATCCGCTCACCGCGCGCGTGGCGGTGAACCATGTTTGGCTGCGACACTTTGGCGAGCCGCTGGTGGAATCAGTGTTCGACTTCGGCCTGCGCGCCAAGCGACCGGTGCAGGCAGAGTTGCTCGATACGCTCGCGGCGGTGTTTATGGAATCGGGCTGGAGCTTCCGACATTTGCATCGGCTCATCGTTACTTCGCGCACGTACCGGCTCAGGTCCACCACTACCGGCGCAGATCCCAAGACTTTGGTAGCCGATCCCAATAATCATTTTTACTGGCGCATGAACACACGCCGGATGGAGGCGCAAGTGGTGCGTGACAGCTTACTGCATCTTGCAGGCGTGCTGGACACAAAAATGGGCGGGCCGTCCATCAACCCCGGCGATGTTGCGCGCCGTCGAAGTCTTTACTTCAAGCACTCGCGTGACCAGCAGGATAAGTTGCTAAAAATGTTCAATGACGCCGACCACTTGCAGTGTTATCGCCGCAGCGAAAGTATTGTGCCGCAACAGGCACTCGCGCTCTCGAATAGCAAACTGGCGATTGAGATGTCGGGGTTGATTGCAAAAAAAATCGAGGGTGAGGAATTTGTGAAATCAACGTTCGAAATTTTGCTGGGCCGCAAACCGGACCCGACCGAGCGGCAGGAATGCCTGAAAACACTGGTCGGACTTGAAGCCGCAGCCAAAAAAGAGAAGAAGGCAAATCCAGCGCAGCGCGCGCGACGCGGGCTGGTTCATGCTTTGCTGAATCATAACGACTTCGTTTCAGTCAGATAAATGATGGACATAAACCGCAGATTATTTCTTGGCCGCTCGGGACTTGGCTTTGGGAGTCTTGCGCTTTCATCGATGCTCCGGAGCGCGGAGGGTCAGACACAGCTAGCGCAATTTGCGCCGAAAGCGAAGAGTGTGATTTGGCTATTCATGCGCGGCGGCGTGAGCCATATGGAGAGTTTTGACCCGAAACCAATGCTCAACACACTCGCGGGAAAATCGATTGGCGAGACGCGTTTCAAATACGTGATGGATCGGGAGCGGCTGAAGAAGGTGCGCGTGGTGGTGGTGAACGACGCCAACGGACAGCAGCGGACGAAGCTGTACCCACTGCAGGTGGGTTACAAAAAATACGGGCAGAGCGGCATAGAGGTGAGCGATTGGTTTCCGCACCTTGGCGGGTGCATTGATGACCTCGCGGTGATTCGCTCGATGTGGACCACCGACGACAACCACGGCGCGCAAGTGCAGTTTCATTCCGGTCGGCATATGTTGGACCCGCGCGTGCCGACGATTGGTGCGTGGGTGAACTACGGTCTCGGCACACTGAACGAAAACCTACCGCAGTTCATCGGCATGGGGCCGCGTTATTTTGACCGTAGCGACGGCCATTACCTCGGCCCCGCTTACGACGAGGTGAAGCTGAAGATTGACCCCAAGAACCCACTCGACTACGCCCGCCCCGAGGGCGATATCACCCCCGCGGAGCAACTGCTCGGTTTCGGATTGGTCAACCGATTGAACCGTCACAGTCAAAAAAATTATCCAAACGACGCGACGCTGGAAGCGCGCATTAAGTCGTACGAGTTGGCGTACCGCATGCAGACGTCCGTGCCGGGCGTGGTGAATTTTGATAGGGAAACCGAGGCAACCAAAAAACTTTACGGATTCGACCAAAAGGAAACGAAGCCCTTTGGCCAGCAACTGCTTGCCGCGCGGCGGTTCGTGGAGCGAGGTGTTCGGTTCATTCAAATCATGCACGGCAGCGGCGCGGCCGGCGCGTGGGATCAGCACTCCAATTTGAAGGCGAAACATTCCGAACTGGCCATGCAGGTGGATCGTCCTGTCGCCGGATTGCTGAAGGATTTAAAATCACGTGGCATGCTTGATGAAACACTCGTCGTCTTCGCCACTGAATTCGGCCGCACCCCCGGCTCGCAAGGCGGCAATGGCCGCGACCATCATCCCTACGGATTCAGCGTGTGGATGGCCGGCGGCGGTCTCAAAGGCGGCCTCGCGCACGGCACCACCGACGAGATTGGTTTTCACACCGAGCAACACCCTCACTACGTCACCGACATCCACGCCACTCTCCTGCATCAGCTCGGCCTCGAGCCCGAACGAATGGAAGTCCCCGGCCACAAGCGCCTCGAGCGCGATTTTGGGCATGTGATTAAGGAGATTGTGGCGTAAGGATTTCGCGACCCAGCGAGCGGCGGGACGATCCTTCGCGCTAAACCACTGAGTAAATCGGCTTGCAGCTTCGGGCGCACACTTTAGTCTCTCGGTACATTATGAGTCGATTGCTCCCAGTTTGTCTTATCGCCACGGTTGCCACAAGTTTTGCGGCGGCTCAAAAAACCGCCCTCGATCGCTACGTGGCCAAGCCGGATGCGGCTTATCAATATCGTTTGGTGAAAACGCAGCGCGTGGATAATGCCACGGTGTTTGTTCTCGATATGACTTCGCAGCGCTATCTTACCAAAAAAGAAGTCAACCGCCCTGAGTGGCGGCATTGGGTGACGATCGTTAAACCCGCGCGGGTGAAGCACTCCACCGGTTTGCTGTACATCGGCGGCGGCGGCAACGATGACAAAGTGCCGAGCGCGCCGACGGAACTTGTGGCCATCGCACGCGCTACGCAGTCAGTGGTGGCGGAGATTAGCATGGTGCCCAATCAGCCGCTGGTGTTTGTAGGTGAAAAACGCACGCGCTCCGAGGACGCCATCATCGCGTACTCGTGGGATAAGTTTTTGAAAACCGGCGATGAAAAATGGCCGTTGCGACTGCCGATGACCAAGGCCGCCGTGCGCGCTCTGGACACGGTGACGGATTTTATGGCCACTCAAAAAGGCGGCGAAGTGAAGGTGAATCGTTTCGTGATCACCGGCGCTTCCAAGCGCGGCTGGACGACATGGAGCACGGCCGCGGTCGACCAGCGCGTGGTGGCGATCATCCCAATTGTCATTGATATGCTGAACACCGAGGCGAGCTTCAAGCATCATCGCGATGCCTACGGCGGCTATGCCGAGGCGGTGCATGATTACACGGAATTGCGCATCATGAAATGGATGGGTTCGCCCGAGTTCGCCAAGCTCAAGCGCATCGAGGACCCTTACGAATATCGCGATCGCCTCACGATGCCAAAGTTTTGCCTCAACTCCGCTGGCGACCAGTTTTTCCTGCCTGATTCCTGGCAGTTTTATTGGAAGGAATTGAAAGGCCCAAAGCATCTCCGCTACGTCCCCAACACCGGCCACAGCCTTGGCGACAGCGATGCGATCGACAGTCTTGTGGCATTTTATCACGCCATCCTAAACAAGACGCCGCTGCCGCGCTACGAATGGGCCGTGGAAAAAACCGGCGCGCTCACCGTGCGTGCCAAGGACAAGCCAAAAGAAGTGCGCCTGTGGCGTGCCACCAATCCGAACGCGCGCGATTTCCGCATCGACAAGCTCGGCTCCAAATGGCGCAGCACCCTCCTCCGCCCACGCGCCGATGGTGCTTACCACGCCCCGGCCGCGCGACCATCTAAGGGTTGGACCGCTGCCTTCATCGAGCTCACCTTCCCCGGCAAAGTGAAGCCCTTCAAATTCACCACCGGTGTAGTGGTGACGCCCAAGACGCTGCCGTTTGTAAAACGGGCAAAATAAGTGCAGCGCCTCTCCGTCATTGATCTCACCGTGTTGGCGATTTACCTCATCGCGGTGGTCGGCTTGGGCGCGTGGTTTGCGCGCCGCAATCGCACCTCGGCGCATTTTATGGCAGCCAGCGGATCGCTGCCTGGTTGGGTGGTAGGACTTTCTATCTTCGGCACGTTTCTTTCCAGTAATACTTTTATCGGCGTGCCGGGCAAAGCCTACGGAGGCAACTGGAACGCATTTGTTTTCAGCCTCACGCTGCCGCTCGCCGCGTGGGTGGCGGTAAAATATTTTGTGCCCTTTTATCGCGACAGCGGTGAGATCTCTGCTTATCAGCATTTGGAAAAACGCTTCGGCCCGTGGGCACGCTCGTATGCACTCGCCTGTTATCTGCTCACGCAACTGGCGCGCGTGGGCGCAATTTTGTTTGGCGTATCAATGGCGTTGCACGCACTCACGGGCTGGAGCCTGCCGACCATCATCATTGGCGCGGGCGTGGCGGTGACCTTGTACACGTTGCTCGGCGGCATTGAGGCGGTGATTTGGACTGATGTCATCCAAAGCCTCGTCCTGCTTGCCGGCGCGGTGGTGATTGCGGTGTTGTTAATCACCGGCCATCCAAATGGCGCAAGCGAGGCACTACACGGTGCGGCGGGCGCGCACAAATTCAGCCTCGGCAGTTTCGCGACCGACTTCACGCAATCCACCGTTTGGGTCATCCTGCTTTTTGGTTTCTTCATCAACCTCAACAATTTCGGGATCGACCAAAACTACGTGCAACGCTACCACGCCGCACGCGATGATGCCGCCGCCCGCCGCTCCGTGTGGCTTGGCGCGCTATTGTACGTGCCGGTGTCCGCGCTCTTTTTCCTGATTGGCTCGCTGCTGTTCAGCTATTACGAAGCCAGCCCCGCGCTGCTGCAGGAATTGCAGGTCGCGCATCCCGAGGGTTACGCAGATCAAGTGCTGCCGCATTTCATTGCGCACAAACTCCCCGTCGGCATGGCCGGTTTACTGTTGGCCGCCATTTGCGCCGCCGCCATGAGTAGCATCGACACCAGCCTTAACAGCTCGGCAACTGTTACCCTTAAGGATTTTTTTCAACGCCATCTCAAGCGTGGCGAGAGCGAAACGGATGCCCTGAAAATCCTGCGCGGAGCCACGTTGTTCTGGGGCGTGCTCGGCACCGGCGTGGCCTTGGCGATGATGGGCCAGAAAAGTCTGCTCGATGCGTGGTGGAAACTTTCCGGCATTTTTGCCGGCGGAATACTTGGCCTGTTCTTGTTGGGCCTCATCGCCCGCAAAGCCGATAACGTCGCCGCCCTGACCGGCGTGATCATTGGTGTGCTCGTGATTTGTTGGACGACTTTTGCAGATGCATTCCCCGAAAATCTCCGCAGCCCCTTTCACGCCAACATGATCATCGTGATCGGCACGCTGACAATTTTCTTGGTGGGACTTGGGGTGAGCCGGATTCGCAATTCGATGAGTTGATTTTCCCTCGCCATGGCTGCTTGGCGGGTCATACTTCATGCCTCACCATGAATATGCGTTGGTTATTTCTTTGTTTATTTTTTCCAATTGCGTGCTTTGGCGCGTCACCTCGCGGCTTGGCGGCGATCTCGGTGGCGGATGGCTTTTCCGTTGAACTGGCCGCAGGCCCGGAGTTGGCACCGTTTGGAATGTTGGCGGATTTCGATTCGAAGGGACGTCTTTTTATCGCAGCTTCTTCCGGAAAAAATATTGGTGGCAAGGCAATGAGCGAAAAACCGGAGTGCAAAATCCTGATGCTCGAGGACACGAACGCCGACGGGCAGTTTGATCGCAGCACGGTGTACGCCGAAAAGGTGGGCATCCCGATGGGGCTTCTTTGCTGGCGCGGCAGCGTGTACACCGCGTCACCGCCGGATGTACTGCGGTTGCGCGATACCGATGGCGACGGCAAAGCCGATGCGCGCGAGGTGCTCGCCAGCGGTTGGCACGTGCGCGGCACGGCGAGTTTGCACGGGCCATTTCTCGGGCCGGAAGGGTGGTTGTATCTCACCGATGGTCGGCACGGATTTGATATAAAAACCAAGGACGGACGAAAATTCAAGGGCCTCGCCTCGCGCATTTGGCGGATGCGGCCCGACGGAACGGAGTTGGAATCGGTGGCGGGCGGTGGCTTCGACAATCCCGTGGAAATCGTCTTCACCCCCGGCGGCGAAATGATCGGCACGATGACTTATTTCACCAATCCGAAGAACGGCCAGCGCGATTCGTTGATGCATTTTCTCGAGGGTGGTGTGTACCAAAAATGGCATTCGAGTGTGGCCGAGTTCACGCGCACGGGAGATTTGCTCGGCCCAATGACCCGCTTCGCCCGCGTGGCCCCGGCGGGATTGCACCGGCACTCGGGGTTGAGCTTCGGCAATGCCTTTAGCGGCAACCTCTTCAGCGCGCAGTTTAATCCGCATCGCATCCAGCGCCACATTTTGAAACGCAGTGGCGCAACCTTCATTTCCGAGGACAGCGATTTCCTCGTGTCAACCGACCCCGACTTTCATCCAACCGACGTGCTCGAAGCGCCCGATGGCAGCCTTATCGTCATCGACACCGGCGGCTGGTATATTGACCAATGCCCCCTCTCGCGCATCTCGCGGCCCGAACACAAGGGTGGCGTCTATCGCATTCGCAAAAAAGGTGCGATCAAAGTAAGCGACCCACTCGGCACGTTTTTGGAACGGAAAAATATATCCCTCAACGCCTTCGCCAATCTCCTCGCCGATCGCCGCCCCAAAGTCCATGCGCGCGTGTTGGAGAGCATCGTGAAAATGGATGAAGCCATCGTGCCGCCACTGGCCGCGTTGATCGCCAATCCAAAAACCAAAGACGAAGCCAAGTGCCGTGCCATTTGGGCGTTGCATCGCCAAGGCTCAAAACCGGCCCGCATCGAGATTCGCAAGGCACTCACGCACCGCTCGCGGGAAGTGCAAATTGCCTCCGCGCGTTCCACCGGATTAGCAAAGGATCAAGCCGCCATCCAACCCGTGCTCGCCGGCTTGCGCTCGAAAGACCCTGCCGTCTCGCGCGAGATGGCAACCGCCCTCGGCTTTATGGGCTGCGACAACGCCACCGGGCCGTTGGCCGACGTGGCCGCGCGCAGCACAGATGCGCATCATGATCACGCGCTGATTCATTCGTTGATTCAGCTCAACGTTCCGGGAGTTTTACAGCAAAAGTTGACGGCCAAAAATCCCCGCGTGCAACGCGCCGCGTTGATTGCGCTGGATCAAGTGAAAGACAGCCCGCTGAAGCAAACCGACGTGACGCCGCTCCTTCATTCCGCAGATGCCGAATTGTCGCGTGCGGCGCTGTGGGTGATGACGCATCATTCCGAGTGGGCCGATGGCGTTGTCGCCTACCTCAACCGCAAAGTGTTGCTGGACGTCGAATGGACCGAGGCGGAAACGGCCACCGTGCGCGAGGCGCTCACGGTGTTCGCGGAAAACCAGGCGGTGCAATCGCTGATAACCGCGTGGCTCGATGGCCGGCCGTTGCACACGGTGGTCAATCTCGAGGCGCGCCGCCCCTTTCTCCTTCGCGTGATGGCGCGCGTGGAGATAAAGGTGTTTCCAAAAAGTTGGCGAACTTTACTTGGCAACATCTCCACCAGTCAGCGTTTCACCGAAGCCACTCGATTGGCGGCCATTCACGTCATTCAATCGCGCGCGCTCACGGACGCGGACGCGGTGTTGTTGAAAATTTCTGAGGACGAAAAGGCCACGCCGATACTGCGATTAGCGGCTTTGGATTTCGTGGCACCCCGAATAAAAATCGTGCCCCAAGCCATGGCAGAATTTTTGAAAAAACAAACAGGCGCGAAATCTTCCGCCACCATTCGCGCAGCCGCGGCTCGCGCGATGGGGCGGTTGCCGTGGAGCGATGTGCAGTTGGAACTGATCGCCACCCAAACGCTGATGTCAGCAGATGGACTCACATTGCCATTGGTGTTGCGAGCGTTTGAACAATCCAAATCAGTGACGGTGGGTACGGCGATGGTCCGCGCCATGGAGTCGGCCCCGAAAGGGGCGTTGAACGAAGCCCAAGTGGCAAGAGCGCTGGCGACGTTCCCAGTAGCCGTGAAAGCGGCGGCCAAACTATTGCTGGCAGAATTAAAACTCGCCGAAGCCGAACAGGGAAAACGGCTGGAAGAATTAGCTCCACTGCTGGCGGGAGGCGATGTGGGACGCGGGCGCAAAGTGTTTTTCGGTCAAAAAGCCATTTGTGGCACGTGTCACACCATTGGCAAAGACGGCGGTCATCTTGGGCCGGATCTCACCTCCATCGGGGCCGTTCGTTCGGGGCGCGACATTCTCGAGGCGATTGTGTTTCCCAACGTCACGCAAGTGCCCGGACATGAGGCTTTTCTGGTGCGAGCGGACAAGTCAATTTATGTTGGTATCGTGGTGGATGAAACCGCATCCGCACTCACGCTGCGCAACGCGCCGGGCGTGGAGGTGCGGCTGGAACGGAGCACGATCGAGTCCATCACGTCTTCACCCATTTCGCTGATGCCGGCGGGGTTGGATCGCAATCTTACCCAAAAGGAATTTCGCGATCTGTTGACCTTTCTGCAATCGCAAAACGGCGAGCAATGGTTGCAGCCATCGCGCTTGGGCAAAAAAGATTTGCGCGTACGAGATTCAGGGATTCGCGAGTAGCGAAAAGAAGTGGGTTAATTATTCGCCACCAGCACGACGCGCTTGGTGATCTGGTCGATTTCGAAGCGTTGCCCCACGGGAGCCATCGGCAGCATAGGAAGGTGATCGCTGATCACGAGGTCAGCAATTTTTTCGGGTAACTCCTCGTGCGTTGCCAACCAAGCGTCGAGGGCTTGATTGAGCACTTCCAAATTTTCCTCCGGATCATCGCTAATGAGTTTGCGCGCCTTGATTTCTTCGGGCGTCAATTCCGGCTTAGCGGGCTCAGTTTCTGGTGGCGTGGGCTCTACTTTCGGCAGTCCCTCTTCAGGGTTTTCAACAGTGGTCGGCAGGGGCTGAACCTTGGGAGGCTTGGTGCCCTTGGCGGAGGGCTCGGGGAGAGTGGCTTCTTCGGGTTCCAGTGCCGGCGGCTTGGGCACGGGAGTTATGTCCCGTTGGGCAAACTCCAGCGATTCCTGACTGCAACCAGCCAGAAGCATACACACCAGCATTTCCCCAAGCAATTTCATCAGACATTCAGACAACAGGTGGGCCGAGGCACTGCTAAGATATACGTTCGAAACCCAGAAAAGTCAATGGGCCTCGTAAAATAAGCCTTCGGGCACCTTAATCAGATTCATTTTGCGTTGAAATTTCCTTAGTGAAAGAGGATTTTATTCTGGGTTATTCAAAGGTTTTCAACAATCACGCTGGTGACTGGACGCGTCGCACTGGGGCGGCTAGTCTGCGGAATGGGATTGGCGGAATTTTTAACACAGGAAAATGTGGTGGCTTTGCTGCAGCGGAGTTTGGAACAGGGGAGGTTGGGGCACGCGTATCTGTTCACCGGCACGGATTTAGCAGAGCTGGAGGCGCTGGGGATAGCGTTGGCACAGACGCTTAATTGTCAGGAACCGCCGCAAGCTGCGCCCGATGGTACGCCGCTGGATGCTTGTGGTGCCTGCGCAAGTTGCCGTCGGATTGCTCAGGTGAATCATCCGGACGTGATGGTCATCCGGCCCGAGTCCAAGCTCCGGCAAATCAAGATTGAACAAATGGTGCGCCGCACCGGAAGTCCGCCGCGCGTGTTGCACGATTTGGTAAACAACAAAGCCACCGAGGGTCTTTATAAAGTGGGGCTACTAGTGGCGGCAGATCGCATGAATGTGAACGCGGCCAATTCGTTGCTCAAGTCGCTGGAAGAACCGCCGGAGCGCATGGTGTTTATTTTGCTTTCCACCGAGCCGGAGCGGTTGCTTGACACCATCCACTCGCGCTGCCTTCGACTCACCTTCGCGGGCGATGGTCGGGCGCGCTTTGGGGAGGAGGAGCTGGCGTGGCTAGGCGAGTTCGCCCGAATGGCGGCGGAAGGCAAAAAGGATTGTTTCGGGCGGTATCGGTTGTTGGGCACGTTGATGGCGCGGTTGGAGGAAATGAAGTCAGTCATCGAAACCGAAGTGGAGGAATCTTCGCCGCTGCATGATTATGATGAGGCCGACCCTGAACTGCGCGAGCAATGGGAGAACGAATACAAAGCTGCTGCCAGTGCGGAGTATCGGCTGCGGCGTGCGGGCTATCTCGACGCGTTGCAGGGTTGGCTGCGTGATGTGTGGCTGCACAGTGTGGGTGTGAACAGCGAACTGGCGTTGTTTCCCAATCTAGATTACACGGTGGAAGCTGTGGCGGGCCGATTGTCGCCCGCCGACGCAGCGGCCAACCTGCGTTTGATGGAACAAACCCAGCGCACGCTGCACACCAACGTGCAGGAACTGGTAGCGTTGGAAACAGGTTTGTTGAAATTGAAGTTGTGAGCCGTGCGCGCAGCCGTTAGTTTTCCCATGTGAAGATACTGTTCCTCAACGGCCCAAACCTGAACCTGCTCGGGCAGCGGCAGCCAGAAGTGTACGGCACTACCACGCTGGCGGACATTGAGTCCGCCGTGCGCGTGCAAGCGGAAGGGCGCGCCGAGATTGAGTTTCGCCAAACCAATGACGAAGGCGAATTGGTCACGTGGATTCAAGATGCTGCCAGCTCGGTGGACGCCGCGGTAATAAACGCCGCCGGGTACACGCACACTAGCGTTGCGCTACGCGATTCCATTGCCGCCAGCGACGTGCCGGTGATTGAAATTCATCTCTCTAACATCCACGCGCGCGAGGAGTTTCGGCACAACTCCCTCATCGCCCCTGTGTGTGAAGGGCAAATTTGTGGCTTCGGCCCCACTTCATATGTTCTGGGTTTAGAAGCGGCTTTATCATTAAAGATGGACTAATAATCCGATTGAAGCGAGTTAAATCGCGTATCGTCTTGAATTGCCAACATTCATGGCTTGACGATTAGGCCAGTTTTGGCAGGGTGGCGGTGCTGTTTACGTGATGGCGACCAACCTCAATCGATTACAGAAAAGTCAACGTTCAGGCATCGTGCTTGCCCGAATGCGCGGCTGAACTTTCACGGCGGATTTTCCATTATGGATCTCAAGGATATCAAAAGCATTGTCGACCTGATGAAGAGAAATGCCCTCTCGGAATTCGAGATGGAAGAGGGCGACTTCAAAATTAAACTCAAACGCGATGCTGTTGGCAAGCCGCGCAAAGGCGAAGCAATGGTTATGCAGGAAGCGCCGATGGTATTGCCCGCCGCCGCTCCCGCCGCCCTTGCTCCCGCCGCCCTTGCTCCCGCTGCCCCTGCCCCTGCCCCTGAAGGTACGGAAGTGAAATCGCCAATGATCGGTACGTTTTATCGCAAGCCTTCCCCGGATGCCGAGCCGTTTGTGGAAGTAGGTGCGAAGGTGGGTGCAGACACGGTGGTGTGCATCGTCGAGGCAATGAAGGTGATGAACGAAATTAAGGCCGAAGTGAAGGGAACTATCATCGAAGTGTTGATGGAAGAAGGCAAGCCAGTGGAATATGGGCAGGCATTGTTCCGGATTGATCCGAGCTAAGATAAGCTTCGGGACACCATTTCTATTTCTTGTTAAACTATGTTTGAAAAAATTCTCGTAGCTAATCGCGGTGAAATTGCCGTGCGGATCATGCGCACGTGCCGTGAGTTGGATATTCGTACGGTGGCGGTGTACTCGGAGGTGGACGCGAACTCAATGCATGTGCAAATGGCCGACGAAGCGATTTGCATCGGGCCGGCGCCGAGCAACGAAAGTTATCTTAAACGCGATCGCATCATCGGCGCGGCGGAGATTGCTGACGTGGATGCGATCCACCCAGGGTATGGGTTTCTGTCAGAGGACGCACGCTTTGCAGAGGTGTGCGAGAGTTGCAACATCGCATTCATCGGCCCGGGCTCAACGGTGATGAATGCGTTTGGCGACAAGCAAACTAGCCGTGAATTGGCCGAACGCGCTGGTGTGGCGGTGCCGCCTGGAAGCGACGGAATGGTGGAAGATGAGACCAGTGCCCGGCGCATTGCCAAAGAGATTGGTTACCCCGTAATGATCAAAGCCGTGGCGGGCGGCGGCGGTCGCGGTTTGCGCGTGGCGCACAATGAAGTTTCATTGTTGAAAGGCTACCATACCGCGCGAAGCGAGGCGGAGGTGGCGTTTGGGAATAGCGGAGTTTACATAGAAAAATTCATAGAGAACCCACGGCACATTGAGTTTCAAATCTTGGGTGACACGAAGGGCAATATCATCCACCTCGGCGAACGGGATTGCTCCATCCAACGTCGCAACCAAAAGCTCATCGAGGAATCTCCTTCGCCGTTGATGTCTGATTTGCCCGAGTTGCGCAAAGAAATGGGTGAAGCTGCGCTACGTATTTGCCGCGAGGCTAATTATATCAACGCTGGCACAGTGGAGTTTGTGGCAGACGCAAAGGGTAATTATTATTTTCTGGAAGTAAACAAGCGCATCCAGGTGGAGCATCCTATCACCGAGGAAGTTACTGGAGTGGACCTCGTGAAGCAGCAAATCCTTATAGCCATGGGCGAGCCGCTGCGACTTACGCAGGACGAAGTCACCTTCAGCGGTCATGCGATTGAATGCCGCATCAATGCCGAAAATCCATTTGCTGATTTCGCGCCGTCGCCCGGTCGCGTAAAAATGTACTACGCCCCCGGTGGACGCGGCGTGCGCATCGACAGCCACGTGTACGCTGGCTACACCATCCCGCCCACGTATGATTCGATGATCGCCAAGCTCATCACCACCGGCAAAGACCGCCGCGAGGCCATTGCCCGCATGAGCCGAGCGCTGGGCGAATATATGATCACCGGCGTGAAGACCACCATCCCCTTTGAACAAGCCGTGATGCGCGACCCCAATTTCCGCCGTGGCAAGTACGCCACAAATTTCATCGAAAACCTCCTCGCCAACCGCCGCGAGATGATCGAGCGGGACGCCTAAAACTGGCACATCTCGTGAAACCCCTCACAGACTGTCGCCTTTACGCCTTCGTCGACAGTGCCTATTTGCACGGCCGCACCCCTGCAGATCTCACTCAACAACTCTGCGATGGTGGCGCCGACCTCATCCAACTTCGGGCCAAAGACTGGCCTGAAGAAAAAATCCGACAAACGGCCGAAACGCTGCTTCCCATCACGCGCGCTGCTGGTATCCACCTTGTCGTCAATGACCACTGGCAACTCGCCTGCGACTTGGGCGCTGAAATATGCCATCTCGGTCAGGAAGATTACTTTGAGTCGAGCGAGGAGAGGCAAGCGGCGAGCCATCAACCGACCCTTGGCCTCAGCACCCACGCCCCCGAACAAGCCATTCGCGCGATGGCCACCAATGCCGCCTACCTTGCGATTGGCCCTATTTTTCCAACGCCCACCAAGCTTGGGCGACCGGGCGTCACACTAGACTATGTCCGCTGGGCCGCCGCGAATGTGGTCCGTCCATGGTTTGCCATTGGTGGCATCACGCTTGAGAATGTCGATTCAGTTCTCGAAGCCGGGGCGCGCCGCATTTGCGTAGTCTCCGCAATTTTGAATGCGCCAGATGTTGCCCGCGCTTGCCAGCAATTCCACAAACATCTAGCCTCTGTGCCTTTGCAAAAATCATGAGCTTATTAGTAGTCGGCACCACCGCCCTCGATTCCATCAAAACCCCGCACGCGGAAAACCCACGCTTGCTTGGCGGATCCGCCAGCCACGCCGCCGTTGCTGCGAGTTTTTTCACCAAGCCCGATCTCATCGGCGCAGTCGGCGATGATTTCCCTCGCAAATATATAAACCTCTACCGCAAGCACGGTCTCAATCTCGACGGCTTGCAACAGCTCAGCGGGCAAACTTTTCACTGGTCCGGCGAGTACGAGCTGAATATGAACAACCGTCGTACGCTCGACACTGTGCTTGGGGTCATTGAGGATTTTTCTCCCACCCTAACCACTGCCCAAACACGCCTGCCCTACGTGTTGCTCGCAAATTGCGTGCCCGATTTGCAAGCAAATGTGCTCGACCAAATGCACCGTCCAAAATTTGTGGTGGCCGACACCATGGATCTCTGGCTCAACATCGCCCGCGCCTCCCTGCTCAAGCTGCTACCGCGCCTCGATTGCCTCGTGCTTAACGACAGTGAAGCCTCCCAACTGGTGGAAGAAGACAATGTGGTTGCTGCTATTCCACGCATCCACAAACTCGGGCCGAAATATGTGATCGTGAAAAAGGGGGAGCATGGTTCTATTTTGTCCGGTCCTAAGGGTTTCTTTATCGCCCCGGCATATCCGCTTAGAAAAGTAGTGGACCCTACTGGAGCGGGAGACAGTTTTATTGGGGGAATGATGGGATATTTGGCCAGTCAAAAAGGCAGCTTGGAGAGCAATCTGCGTGAAGGAATCATACACGGCAGCGTCACCGCCAGCTTTTGTTGTGAGGATTTTGGCCTGAAGAAAACAACCAAGATTATGAAGAAGGATATTACCAAACGAGTTCGCGAACTTACTAAAATGGCGAGTTGGTGAGGGGTTGCCATCATTTGATATCCCTGCCAGAATTCTCTCTTCCAAACGCGGGTGTCGTACAATGGTAGTACGTGAGCTTCCCAAGCTTGAGACGTGGGTTCGATTCCCATCACCCGCTCCATTGCTTATTTCATTGATTTACCTTTACGACCTGAATGGTCTTTGGCTTACGTTTCTTGCGCAGGGTGATTTTGGTGATATAGTTTGCCGCGTTATGAGATGCATCCCCTTTATCTTGCTTGTGTTTCCCACAGTGCTGTCGGCTCTTTCCGCGGATAAACCGCATCCATCTACTTCGTCGCAGGTGCGATTGGCTTCGTGGTGGATGACGCGTCATGCGGAGAAGATGGCGGTGATTGAAGCAGCGAATGATCCCAAGAAGGAGACAAAAGTGGAGCTGCTGATGGTTGGCGATTCAATCACACAAAATTTCGATAAGGGCGGTCCGGGTGAGTCGGTTTGGCAAAAAAACTTCGCGCCGTTGAACGCGCTGAACCTTGGATTCGGCGGTGACCGTACCAACCACGTGCTGTGGCGACTGGATCATTTGCCCAAGTTGAAGACGGCGCCGAAGGCGGCTTCGTTGATGATCGGCACGAATAACATTTGTTGGGGAAGCGATCATCCTCGGCAGGCGGCTGATGGCGTGCAGGCGATAGCCAAGAAGCTCAATGAGATGTATCCGGAGATGAAGATTCTAGTGGTGGCAGTGTTTCCACGCCGCCGCGAGCTAGTGCATCCGCATCGCAGGGAGATCATCGAGCTCAATTCCTACCTGCCCAAGCTACTTGAGAGCATCCCGAATGTTAGCTATGTGGACATCGGTCCGAAGTTTCTCGATGACAAGGGTCAGCTGTCCAAGGAGATGATGCCGGATACTACGCATCCCAGTACCAAGGGCCACGAGATTTGGGCCGAGGCCATAGTGCCGACTCTGAAACGGTTGATGGGTAAAAAATAAAACTATGAATCGAAGGGCGCACGAGATTCCGTGCAAGGACCCTAAAGTTTAATCCTTGAGAAGGCGTATTGGAAATTCACAGAAGGTTAGCGCTGCGATGTTGTTTGAGCCCCATATAATTCCTTGATCCTGTCTCCACGTGCCACCTTTGATGTAGGACACGTTCTTCGCGGTGGAGGGCCCCGCCAGTTTCAAGGTGATGATGTTGTCGGTGCCGCCGACCGCGATGGGCTTCTCAGCGACACCATCAAGATAAAACCGTCCCGTGACATCGTTATCCCATTTCACGTTCTGATCAAAAACCAGGCTAATTCCGTCTCGCTTGTCACTGGTGTAGGATGCGCGCTGGATATTCGGCGAGCTGATGGATTTCTTCGATTCCACGCCGTAGTTGTATTGGTTCACCAGAGGGAAGATCTGTTTGGCCATTGCCGTATAGCCCTCTGCCAAATAATGGCAACCGCCACCCGGTCGGATGCCGAGAGTCGACATCACGCTCAGGTTGGAGAATTGCTCGGGCAACTGTCGCTGCCGCTCGCGCAATCGGTCGTTTTCCACCGACCGGCTGCCGCATGCCCCCGGCCAAATCTGGTGAGTATAGTAGTGTTTGATATTCGGGTAATCCTGCTTCCAGCTTGCCGACATGCGGATGAAGTAGTCCTGATAATTCACCCAGCCAAATGTGCCGGTGGCCCCGGACTCGCCCTGATCATTTTCTCCCTGATGCCACAGCACGGCGCGAACTCCGTGCGTTAGTTTCGCTTGTTGCAAGCGCCACAACAGCCTGCCGTAGATGGTGCTCACATCCGTCGGGTCCGTCTCGTTACGTTGATGCTGGTCAATCCGGGTTCCCCCCTGCGCCCCATTGATGATGCAGATGGGAACCTTGTGCGTTTCGATGAGCATCTTGCCCAGCTCCACGCCCCAGTAGCCAATTTGAAAATGATGATGATTCTGGCCGCCGTTGAATGATAAGGCGTTGCCCCAGACCGCGTCCCGAGCCCGGTCCTTGTTTGTGCTCGGCGTCCCAAAGCTGCGCAACCAGGGGCTCCGATACGGATGGATAATGCGTTCGTCCGTCCACGCTTCGGCATTGGACTGGCCCTGAATGACAAAGACGTCTCCGCAGGCCAGATCGATTGCCTTTTCCAGAATCGTTTCCGACCCGCCACGCTTGATGCCGAATTCCGTGCGATAGGTGAT
Organism: Verrucomicrobiota bacterium; assembly: GCA_028343615.1. Lineage (GTDB taxonomy): Bacteria > Verrucomicrobiota > Verrucomicrobiia > Limisphaerales > UBA1100 > JACNJL01. The sequence goes on along the minus strand of JAOLZA010000001.1, from coordinate 1,125 downwards.
CAGGCCCGCCTGCAAGCTTACGGCCAAGGCGTATTTCTTATCGTCCTCGATCTTCTGGAGCTTGGTGTCGATTAGCTTGTCGCCGGCATAGAGCCTGAGGAAGACCGTATCAGCCGGCTCCTTGAGCGTTCCTCTGTAGTGAAGCGTTCCCTGCCCCTTGTCGTCGCGAGCGTAGAACTGGTGGTCGACTGGTTTCTCTTTGGCGGACGGAATACGTTTCACCCAGTCATCCTGTTTTGGTTCGACCACTGCGATCCGGACGGAGCGCGATACGACGGCCCCACCATTGTCGAGGGCGAGCTCGACGGTCATGTCCCCGCTACTCTGGGCCCGTTTCAATACCAGCTTACCGGAGCCGGGTTTGCTGATCGTGGCCATGCCCGAAACCTTCCATGAATAGTTCAGGTCACTGGCGCCTTTGGACGTCATCTTCGCTAGGTTGCTGATCGAAGGCGAGATCACCAGATCATCCCTGCCATTCCACCTTTTGGGAATCTTGAGCGTGTAAGCGGGATTCGGGACGCTCTCTCGGATGGCAATTGGGATGGTCCGGGTTTTCACGCCGGATGCGAAGAGCGCCTTGAACTGTAACGCGACTGTTTTGTCTTCGTTCACCCGCCCGGCGTCAAAGGTATAATTGAAGCGGTCGACGGCGAGAATCTCCTCCTTGTCGCCATCCTGCAAAACCCAGTAGACCTTCCTGGCACCTCCTGCTTTTGCCGACAGGGCGATCGAGGCTCCCTCCTTCATGACCAAGCTGGACTCTGAGACCGAGAACTCGTCCCCATCCTGAACCAGTGGTCCGACCAGTGACTGCAAAGGCTTCTGGTTCTCGAAAGAGAGCTTCAGCCAGTTGGCCGAGCGGGCCACGGACTCGAAACGCACCTCGTCGAGAGCGCCATTGAAAGGTCCGCGCCCGTTTCCATGATCACCCAGATCGACGGGCGTTGACACAGGGGTTCTCAAGGTGCCGAGCTTACTCACTTCCTCGCCGTTATTATTGATCGTCTGCTCCAGAATGCCATCGATGTAAAAGCGTACCATGTTCCCGGAAACGGCAAGGGCAACGTGCCGCCATTCGTCACGGGGCAAGGGACTGGCGCACCTGGGGTCAAAGCCGTACAG